>NZ_JAMYLL010000084.1:0-12720 GCF_040318045.1 Mesorhizobium sp. M1338
TAAAGCTCGCCCACCGCCCCGAATGGAACCGGCGCGCCATGGCCGTCCAGAAGATACACCCGCGTGTTCGCAATCGGACGGCCGACGGGAGGCAATTGGGGCCAGCTTGATGGGTCAGCTGCAAGGCGGTGCTCGGCAATGACGTTGATTTCTGTGGACCCGTATTGATTGATCAATCTCGCCTTTGGATGTGCTTCAAAGAACGCCCTAAGCAATGGAGTGGCTTGCAATTGCTCACCGGCTGTATAGATCTCGCTTAAAGAGGACAGCAGCACTTGCTGCGCCCCCCAGACCTCCGCAAAATGGTTCAATGCTACGAACGGGAGGAAAAGGCGCTCGATCGCCTCCCTCTTCACGAATTCGACCAAGTCGGAGAAGTCGCTACGGGTTTCTTCCCGCACGAGCACGAGCAGTCCACCGTCCTTCCAACAAATGAACAACTCCTGGGATGACACATCGAAGTTCAGGGTCGCGAATTGAAGTGTGCGTTTTGGCGCTCCATTCCCCGGTGAGGGCGAGAGCGAATTCACAAGCGAGCCGTGAGACATTTCGACGCCCTTTGGGGTTCCGGTTGAGCCGGAGGTGTAGATGACATAGGCGAGATGGCGCGAGGTGAGGCCAAGCGTGCGCGGCTCCGGGTCCAAAGGCGATCGCGCGGCCCAGACCGGAGTGGCCATATCCAAATCGACCACGCTGACATCGGCCAGCGCCTCGGTGCCCAGTGCCGTCCGGCCGGCGGCATCGCAAAGCAGCAGTTGCGGTTCTGCATCGTCGACAATCTGCCGCAGCCGCGCCGACGGATAGGCCGGATCCAGCGGCAGATAGGCGCCGCCCGCCTTGAGGATCGCCAAAATACCCACCACCATCGCCAGGCTGCGCTCCAGGCATATCGCCACCGGCTGATCCGGCCTGACCCCGAGGGCGATCAGATGATGCGCCAGCCGGTTGGCCCGCGCATTGAGCTCGCCATAGCTCAGGCGCTCGTTCTCATGGACCACCGCCACCGCCCCCGGCGCCTGGCGAACCTGCGCCTCGAACAGCTCATGGATGTACCGCTCCGACCGATAAGGCGCCGCCGTCCGGTTCAACTGCTCCAGTAGATACGTGCGTTCGTCGGCCGGGAGGATGTCGATGCGGCCGACCGGCTGCCCCGCGTCGACCGTCACACCATGTAACAAAGTCTGCAAATGCTGCGTCATGCGGTCGATCTGCTTCGGCGCTAATCGACTGGCATCAAAATGCCAGCGAAAGCTCCCATCCAGAGCGCAAACCTCAAAGGTCAGCAAATCGCCGCATAGGGCTGGGCCAGCTCTGTGGCTCGTCTTCAGATCGCCAGCGAGGGAACCGCAGTCTGTCGTGATTGTGATGCCAATCGGCCAGGGCTGCTGCAACCGTAGCGCCTCCACACCTCGCAATGTCGGGCAGCGCGCGATAAGATCCCGGGCAAAGCTAGCGTGCGCCCTCAACTGAGCGAATTCGGCCGCCACCGTTTTGCGCATTTCTTCAAAATCATGTGCAAGATCAATGGTAACTTCCATCGGGACGACAGAGGCGATCAACACCTCCACCGCTTTGGAGCCAGCTTGTGATTCATCCGATGCAGGCGTCCATCCCAGTTGAAGCTCTGTTTCACCCGTGATGCGGGCGAGATAGATCAGCCAAGCCGTTACCAAGTAGTCCGTGCGATCGAGTGGGGACAGCTTAGCCAAAGCACTCGGAATGAACCACGAACTCGACTGCCACCTAGGCTGTGCCACAGCCACGGACGACGACAAGAAAGGAGGATGCAATCTTCTAAACTGCTCGAGCCGCTGTCGCCAAAAATCCTCCCGAGGCGCCAGTAATTCATGGGTGGTAGTTATGCTCCGCGCCTGTTCATCGCTCAAGATCGGAAGGCGACCATCTTCATCCAGATTGGAGTGCCTAGCGAGGGCTCGCGCGTCCAGCACCTGGCCATTGGGGCCGCCAAAGCAAACATCGACATCCTCTGTACCCGTCGCCACACGCCAATGGCTGGAGTGGACTTCAAGCAACGAACCTGCCGGAACGCCCGAGCGTTGAGCCAACACCTCCAGGCGTCTGACTGTGACAACCTCGTCGCCTACGAGCGCCTTGGGCAGACACAATGGATTGGGATGATACGGGCCAAAGTCTAGGGCACGCGTCATCGCTGACAGGTCTTGCGCGGATCGATCCCATCGCAGACAGCCTGCCGCATCTGGGCGTCGACGTTTCGGAAAATAGCTTCTGTTCACCAGCGCCTGCGAATAGGCAGTAAGCTTCCCATTCTCGAGGCCAGTTAAGAGCTCGCGGAAGCCCTCGATCGCGGCTTCATAGCATTTAAGGTTCAGGGTCAGTGCCGTATCGGTGGGCGCAATCAGCACCTGGCGCTGAACCACGACGTCACCCGTATCAACACCATCATCGAGCCGATGCCACGTGATGGCATATTCGGTCTCTTGCGCCAGCAGCGCCCAGGACTGCGTTCCCGCATATCGTGGCAATGGACCGTCGTGGTAATTGAAAGCACCTTGACGCACGCGCCCAAACACGTCCGGTGGCAATATCAACGGATTGGCAACGGAGAAAATCCAATCCACCGGCTCAGCCTTCAAAAAAGAGGAGAGCTCTTCAGCACTTTCCATGCAGGGGATGTTGGCACGAGTCGCCCACTCTGCGAATGTGGCGTCGCCACACAGGGCCGCACCAATGACGTGGCCCATCTCCGTTGCCAGCTGAGCGCATCTAACTGCAAGCGTACCACCGCCAACAAAGACACTCGAGCAGATTGATCGCGCTGCAGGATGCCTATCCTGATCGCCTGGTACGCAGGCACTTCCGCGCGCCGAAGAAGACCGAGGTGCCATCTTCATCCCTCCCGCAGTTCACCCACCAAGCTGGGCAGTTCCCGTCCTAGGCGCCGCCCTCCGTAATCGCTCACACTGGTTCGAATCTGCACGGGGGGCCTACGATCGCTAGTGTAATCTCGCGTCAATTGACGGTAACGAAGCTCTTGCGCGGCGGAGCCAGATCTTCCCAATCCCCGCCAAGCTCCCAGGTCACCAAATATCGTCGCCGGCAGTATCGCAGCTGCCACCCTACCCTCGTCTGAGTTTCCGGTGTGCGTGATCATCGCGCGACTTCTCCTCAGTCTATGCGCCTTGCTAGAAGACTACGCACGTATCGTGCCAAAAGGTGAAGTCATTCTCAATCAATATGATAGCAATAATACTGCTTTGTCATTTATCCGACATCGCCAGACATCGTGCCGTTGAGCGCGCTATCAATCGGCACAAGCCTTTGTACTTGGCCTTGAGATCGGATTGAAGCGGGCTGCAACAAGTGCTGGCATATAGAGCGCTTGTCGGACGATGGCCCTTCCGCCAGCAATGAAAGCGCGTTCGGTCCATCGTCCGGATTGTCGGCTCATCGGAGCGAGACCTCATAAGGAGGTTGCGGCTTTTTCGTCGAGTCTCCGAGTTCTGGCATTTCGATGATTGGCGTGAAGGCCGTCGCAGTGGAAATTCCGAGAATGGAGACAAGGAGGGCGAAGCGAGCTTTCAGGCTATCATCGGCCTGGATCAACCGCATCATCATGATGCGGTTGATCGATAACGTCCATCTGAGCTTTGACCCGCCTGAGGCGAGAATCGTTTTGCCGCTTGAGCAGAACCTTGCCCAGCTTCTGCTCAAGGGCAAAAGGATTTGCGGGCAGCATGTCCGCTGCGACATCATTGATCAGGATCAGTATTCGCAGCCTCTAGGTCAGTGCTTCATCGGAGATACCGATATTGCCTTGCGGTGGTGAGGGCCTGACTACCGGAAAACTTTAATCCCGGCGGTCCAGAGAATGGTATCGGAGCACCGGAAATGCTGCGCAAATCGCCGCTTGATGAAAGTTTAATGGCAGGTCATCACCACTTCACATTCGATTCATCGACGCAGGATCTGCGTTACGCGCCGGACTTCCGAGTCTTTACACATGTAACTGAACAGCCGATATGAGCAAGATAGAGAACAAATTTTGTTGTTGGGTCGCTAAGGTGAATGTTCCTCGCAATGAGCGGCGGTTTAAATGAGATTTGGCGTTTGTTCGCCTTGCTCAATATGTCGAGCCTGCAGGGTCGTTGAGCTTGTGGCGCTCGGTTCCGTTCAGGGGCGGGTTGAAGATGCTGACGAGGATCAGGTCCTTGTCCTGGCCCCCGCGCAGAAGATGCTTGTCATGCTTGTCAAGCACATAGATGTCGCCCTTGCGAATGGGGAAGACATTACCGTCCATGTCCTCGACCTCGCCCTCTCCGGCGATGCAGTAGCAGGCTTCGAGATGATTGCGGTATTGCAGAAGCGAGACGGTGTTAGCGCGCACTACGGTGTGGCAGATGCTAAAGCCCATGCCGTCCTTATCCGTCAGGAGGCGGTGGCTAGTACCATTGCCCCAATCGACGAAGTGATCGGTCGCTTCAACATCGTGCAGGCTACGCACAATCATAGTGCTATCCTATTCTTAACTGTGATTGCATGAATACAGGTTAAAGTCATTATTGTGGAAGCTGGAGGCCGTTGTTCTGACCTAGAAGCGCGGCTTCCGCCCGCCCCCGACGACGAAAGGCAAGCAATGGTTATTTGGACCGGAGGCATGCCGGTAAGGACATGTAAATCCATGTCCGCTATTGCGGCGCGCAGAGAAGCGAAGCATTCGTTCTTATCTAACTCGATCTCGGGCGCGCACTACCGTGATGTGACCACTTCTGCGCGGCACCGCCGCTCGAGTTGGCATCTTTTAGAAAGCCGTTGGTGATATTGCCGGCCACATAAAGCGTTTTCGGTCGCAGATCTGGCAAGTTGTTTCCTTCCTTCGCTGTGCCTCGCAACACGAATACGGCTCCGCGGCCTCTTGGCTAACGAAGCAAATCTCGTGCCACCCAATCAGAGAGGCCTGCTAGTAGACAGATAGCGATAGAATTTATGGCTTTTTCAGCCGCTTAGAGAATCGAGGATTTGCAGCGCAGTGAAGCCAATCTGACAAACTGCCAAGCGATAGCGGACACAATGCTGTCCGGTTATCTGGATGCGGTCAGACGCGCGAAGAGAGCCGGCGGCCGGTGCGGCTGACCTTTGTCTCTACCGATCAGCATCGTCATGCTCAAAAGCCCGATCAGCGCCCATTGGGTCCAGTCCATTGGAATCCACCCTAGCGCTGACCCTTGCGCCAGGCCCAGCTGTCGATGCCGACCACACGCGGCGCTTGCGGGGGCTCGAACCCAGCCGCGCGGATCATCCGCAACATTCGCGGTCGGCGGCTAGCCGGGCTCACGCCTATCGGACAGGCTCGCCATGCCGGCGAGCGGCGGCACGCTCAGCGTGTCGATCTGGTCGCGTGATCTACGTTCGTCATCACCAAGCCCCTCCAGCACCCGCCTCGTATTCCGCAAGCGGCCGCAGCAACGCGGCCGGCGCGATCTCGACCGGGTCGGCGCGTACCGAGCCTTCGAAGCCGGCAACGCCGACAAAATGAGTTCGGTCCACGATTCGTTGCCGTCGTACTCGGCAGAGCGCATGGTCGGCCACCACCTGGCCGGCATGACGGATGATCACCCGGCCTGCCAGCACCACGACCTGGACGCTCTCGCCGATCAGGCGCCAAGGGACCGAGTAGCTGTTGGTGTCGAGATCGATCGCGCAGTCGGCCTGAACCTTGCGGACCAGGTCCCGCAACTGACCGAACGGGGCACGCCCAGCCAGGGGGCGAAGCGTGCGAGCTTCATCGGCAAAGCGTTCCACCGGCGCGACACCGGTCGTGCCGTGTTCGCGCTGGTCGGCGACCACGCGCGTCCACCGGTCCAGATGCGCCTCGAACGCCGCCCAGCTCTCGAACCGCCGCCCGGCGATCGCGATCTTCTTGACGTGGCCCACTCCGCGTTCGTCCTTCCCTTTCGTACGTGCTTGATAGGGAGCACAGGCCCGCGGCTGGAGCCCCAGTACCGGGCGGAGGCATGCAGCTGCGCGTAAACCTCACCTGGCGCGTCACCGCGTCATGGTGCGCATGGAACGGCACAGCGTCACGGCCCTTGCGGTGGCTCAGCTGAGGTCGCAAGGGCAGGTTGAGCGTCACGCGGCGCTCATGCGGCGAGCTTTTCGAACTGCTTGGCAATGGAGGGCGTGGGATTGTAGGCAAACCTGGCCTGTCGTTTGCGCATCATATGAACCATCTCGATGCCCGAGAGGATAATTTTGGCGGTTGTCGTTGACTTGAAGCCGAGCATGGACCGGACGCGGCGCTTGATGCGCCTATGATCCTGTTCGATGCGGTTGTTGAAATACTGGCTCTTGCGGATTCTGATCGGCTTCAGTGCTCGTCGCGATCGATCCCGCAGGCGATTTTCAAGATCGCAAGATCGGATGGCCTCGTGATTGGTCTGGCTGCCGTCGATGGCGATACGTTCCGGCCTGCCATGGCGCTGCAGGGTCTTCCGTAAGAAACTTTTGGCCGCCGGCAGGTCACGGTTTTCGCTGAAAAAGAATTCGACCGTATCGCCCACGCTGTCGACGGCGCGGTAGAGATACATCCAGCGACCACGCACCCGGACATAAGTTTCATCAACGTGCCACTTGCCGGTGACCGGGCTCGATGCGGTTGCCGACGGCGGCGGCGCCAGCGGGATTTTGCGGTAAGCGCAGGAACGGCGTGGGGTGGTGAGGTCGGACCATGCGCGGTCGTGCGTGCTGCTGGAGAGCCGTAGGGCGGCGCTCGCGGCTGCCCCCGGCAGGCGAACAACTCGATGATGATCATGCGTCCGCCGCAGCATGGGCACGGCCCCCCCCCGCTCGCAAATTGCTGAATGTGGCTCTGCCGCCCGATGACCACCCCGGAAGACCAGACGATTTGCGAATCCGGGTGGCAGGACATGGTTTAGGAGCCGACGGACGAACTCGTCTGTGGCGGGCGTCATGAGTTGCCGCCGGTCGGCGCCAGGGCGGCGATAATCCTTATAGTGGATGGTGACCCCGCTCTCGTCGAAGCGGATGAGGCTCAGCGGCCTTCGACGGTGTCCGACAATTTATGTCTGTTTTGGCGACTTTAGGACATAGGCTTGTTTGGCCGGCTTCCTCGATGTTTTTGCTAAGTAACTGAAAGGAAATCTACAATCTAATTTTTAGCGCCAAAATACAATTGGCATGAATTTTGCTCCCTCCGTTGAGAGCCGGCGAAATTGCTTGCCAGGTAGGAGCGAAGCGATCGCGAGGCAAAATTAAAGGACTGGAATAAATGGGTTTGTTGAACTCCCACCGCCCACGATTGCAAGACCCATCTTGCCCTCCAAGGAACGGATAATCATGCATTTTTTGGCGGAGCACATCCTCACCGCGCTTGGCTATCGTTACGGGCCGATTTTCTATGGACGCAGGCGTCGCAACCGCACTCCTTTCAACAGTCTTGCAAGTACGATTCCTGGAACGACAATAATCTTCTGCCGTTTGGGGTTAGCGGATTTGGCTACATGAGCCAGTGCCAGTTCTATAATGAGGCCGATTTTGATCGGTGTCCGACTAGAGTTGAAGCGGGCGATAAACCGATTTGGAAGGTGTCGCACTGTCAGAGGACGATCTGATGCGCAGGACAGTAATGTTTGTTTTGCGAAGCAGCGGAGTGTCGTCATCCCGCTTCGCAGGGGAATTTGGGGTGCCCTTCGAAGAATACTTTCCCCGCGAGCTTGAAATCTTGAAGGAGGCCGACCTGGTATTCATCTCTAACGACGGCGTACTTTCCCTGACTTCCGCCGGCATCATCAATTCAGGCGCTGTGTCTCTGCTGTTTTTCTCGGACCAGGTGCTTGACCGGGTAGCCTACAACGATAGCAGGATAGGGACAAGAAGACCGACCTCGTGGAAAAGCACGATTACTCGCCAACGGGACGGTACGGCTCAAGTGCGGAAATGCAAGCTGTTTTTCGGTGAAGTCGGGGGACCTCGTCAATGACCTTTACCTCGTCCTTTTCCATCCCAGATCGACCCGCCCATCAGGCGCGGGGGATATTTTCTCACCTGGTCGACAGCATCGACCGCAGCCAGGCAAAACGCCCGCTTGGGATTGTCAGCGATTTCGTCGCCGAGCAACTCCCGCACCATATTGCGCAGATCAAAGGGAATGAACGGCCAGATGAAGCGGTTAAGGAGCTTGGGCAGAGCATCAACGCGATGATACGGGGAACAGACTGTGAGGCGCAGCTAATAAATCTGCCCCAGTCCGACTTCGGAGTGGCTAAGACAGACATTCAGTATCTCGTCAATTGTGCTTATCAGATGTCAGCGTTTGCCGGCCTCAATCCCGTCGATGCGGAGTTGACGGTAGGAGAACCGTTGATGCGTATTGCACAATTAAGTCGTCAGCGGCAGCCTAGCATTGATGTCCTCTCCTATGAAGACATGATCCTCACCAACCCGGTGGAGAGCGATCCTCGCGTATATTGCCTCGGTTCAGCTGGGGTCGAGGAGCGCGATTTTTGCCTCGGCCATCAACTTATTGAGGGTGACTTACAGTCGGCAATAGAAGCTCTTCTTGAGTTGCGAGACACGGTCGCGGCAGATGCACGCAAGTGTCTATCGCTGTGCATGAAGTCGCTGGAGTCAGCCATTTATATTCTGGAACGTTTTTATGAACATATGTCGCACGATCTTTTCGGGCAATTTCGCATGTTCTACGGAAAGAACCCTTACAAGGATAGGCTTGGCCCAAGCGGTCGTTTCTCTGCCCGCATCGTGGCGGTCTCGGTTCTACTGATCGGCGAAGAGCTGTTGCGCCAGAAGCCGCAATTCTACAAGGATGTATATCGGTTGTCGGAATATTATCCTCAAAAATGTATTGGCGACGTATTTCGCTGGTTGTCGCCAGACAAGGTGCGAGCGAGAACCCAGCCAAGCTGGCTTGAAGGGAAAGCGCCCTTCCCTAAGCTCGCAACGGTCTCGTCCATCGTGGAGCGTCAGGGCAGCGAAATCCGAGAGCTGCACGCGTCCTGTGTTTGTGCGCTGGATCGGTTTACCCGGATGCATCGTCGTGCGGCCCTGAAATATACGGTAGGGCCGGGTCTCCCAATTGTTGGAGTTGATATGTCGGAAAGTATTGAGGCTGTGTTGTCGCAGCGGCTGTTAGGGAGCGCACCAAAGCTAGAGGCGACATTCTCCTCGGTCAAGCATAGCTCCGACATCAGGCGAAAATGGTCAATGTCTCAAGACGAAGTGGTCTTTCGCCGATTCGAGGTAGGAGATGCTGAAGATGTATGGCGGTTGCATCGAAGCGCATCCGACGCTGTTGGTGTACATGGGCCGGAAGGGGCATGGGAGGATGATTTACGCAATGTCGGCGACGTATATCTAGCCTCAGGCGGAGATTTTGTAGTTGCGCATATTGGCGGCCAACTCGTTGCTATGGGTGGACTGAAACCTGCCGAAGATTATGTTGCAGAGCTGAAGCGGATGCGGGTCGATCCCGCCTTTCAACAACGAGGGCTTGGAAGGAGAATACTTAGTGAATTGGAGCTGCGCGCCGTTGCGCTAGGTTTCAAGTGCATAATGCTCGACACAACAACCATCCAAGTCGGGGCTCAAAAGCTCTATGAGACGTCTGGCTATAGTCGCCGCGGTGAGGGGATGTTGCATGGGTATGCGGTGATTTTCTTCGAGAAGCGGCTCGCCAGCCAGGATGACTTGTTGATTTCTGCTGAGAAGCGACCCGGGAATTCAGACTGATGGGGTTGTCTAGAGCGCTGCCGGCAGCCTGGGCGATAGCGCTTGGGGTCAGGTTGCGGGCGCACACAAAGCGCGGCCCTTTTCGGTGTTCCGATATCCATGGTCAACCCACCAGCGTTTGGGCAGTCAGGGCCAGGGGCCACTTCCCGAGCGACGATGCCGCCACAAAACTGCTCTATCTGATCTTGAACCGATCCGAGAAAGAATGCCGCCAAGTGACTGGTTCATGGCAAAGGTCCATTTCGCCGTATCTTCGGTGAGCGCTTCATCAGGGCCATGGCGGCAGGACGGCGAAAGCTGATCCAGAGCCTGAACGTCCGTCCCGTTCTTGACGGCGAGGGCGAGGAGACCAGCACGTTCGAAGTGCCCGCCGGCGGCCGGCGCTATCTCGCGCTCGGCATCCTCATCAAGCAAAAGCGCTTGGCAAAGAGCGAGCCAATCCCCTGCATCGTCAGCTGCGGGCAAGAGACCTCGGCCGAAGAGGATTCTCTTGCCGAAAACCTGCGACGCGCCGAGTTCGATCTTGGCGATCAGAGCGTCGAGATCGACCTGCGCTGAGCGGCGACCGGGTTGGCCGTGAGTGCTGCCGACACATGGACCTTACGGGGGGGCAAATACGTTACGCGACATCCAGTGTGGTAGACGATCAGTACGCCTCCGGCGAGGGCCGCCTTGCGCGAGCATGGCACGGTAGCGAGGCTGCGCTCTTAAGGTCGTCCTTACGAGCGAAGTTAGCAGCACAGCATGAGCCATGTGACATTATTGACCGGGCCGGAGCGTCGTCGTCGTTGGAGTGAAGAAGATCAGTGCCGGATACTGGCTGCGGCATTCGCGCCCGGGGCCACAGTGGCGGCGGTAGCGCGCCAGTACGATGTCGCGACCAGCCTGATCTACAAGTGGCGCCGCACGATGAGAGCCCGCGAGACGGGGGATCGAGTCGTTTTTTTTTGGGCGCCATGGCCCGCTCCAGACTTCGCCGGTGCACCCTGACGCCAAAGCGTGTGGCGATCGCGTCGATACATTGCGGCACGGTGAGGTCGGGCCGCGTCGCCCTGAGTTGGTCGATGTAGGTGAGGACCTCGGCAGAGATCTTGTGGCCGCCCTTTGGCCCCCGCTGCTGGGGCACCAGCCCGGCGAGGCCGTGCTCGGCCAGGGCGCTCTGCGCTTTGTAGAAGGTCGGCCGCGACACCCCGAAGGCGCTGGCGACGTCGCTGATCGGCACGCCAGCATTGCGACCACGAGCCGCTACATAGCCACCAACCTGAAGATGAAGCGTGATGCGCTGCAGACCTTCTGGAAACATGCCGATCTCGATCCCGTCGAGACCAAACCATGGAAGCCGAAGCCAGACCTGCTTTCTTTCCTCCAGTCGCTCTGATTTTATGTCGACAAACCCCGCCGGCTTTTTCGCCAGAACCCAGCTTCTGAGCGGCAGAACTCCAGATAAAACTTCGCCCTGGATAATGAGCCTTATCTGTTGCACAAGATAATGCCCACCTGCGGCGCAAACTTCTACGACCTGCATATTAGCGGGATCTCGCAGGCCGCGACGGTAACGATCATCGCCATGACCGAATTGTGGAAGGTCGAGGACGAGGTTCGCGGCAAGGATGCCGGAAGCCGCGCCGCGCTCCGTCAGGAAAAGTCCGTGGCCATTGTCGCGAGCCTCTTCGATCTATGGGAAGCGGAACTGGGGAAGGTCTCCGGAAAATCCAAGACCGCCGAGGCGATCCGCTACGCGCTCACCCGGCGGGAGGCGCTGGAACGCTTTCTGATGGACGGTCGCATCGAAATCGACTCCAATATCGTCGAGCGTGCAATCAGGCCCCAGACGATCACGCGAAAGAATAGTCTATTCGCCGGCAGCCAAGGCGGTGGACGAACCTGGGCGACGGTAGCCACCTTGCTGCAAACCTGCAAAATGAACAGCGTCGATCCGCTCGACTGGCTCTCGCAGACCTTGACCCGCATCGCTCAAGGATGGCCGGCATCCGAGATCGAAATGCTCATGCCTTGGAACTTTAGGCCTGACGTTATCGGCTGACCGCTTACCGATGGCAAGGCTTGCTCTAAGATGCATATCCAGCGCCCATCCGACGACCTTGCGGCTAAACGCGTCAAGGACAACGGCAAGGAAGGCAAACTCCTCGGCCAGATGCAGGAAGGTGATATCGGCAACCCATAGCTGGTTTACGCCATTGAGGATCATTCCCCTCGCGAGGTTCGGCACGACTTGCCAACCATGCCTAGAGTTGGTCGTCACAGGAACAAAGGGTCTAGCGCGCAAGCACAGCAGATTGTCTTCACGCATGATCCGTAGAACGCATTTGTGATTGACTTGCCACCCCTCCCGCCGCAGCAGGGCTCCAATCCGGCGATAGCCGTAGTGTATGTTGCCGAGAGCCAGCTTCTGAATGAGATCGCGCAAACCCGTCTCGGCCCGATGAGGGGCCGAATCCAGCCAGTGACGGTAATAGCTCGCGCGGCTGACACCAGCGAGCCAGCACATTCTGTCGATGTTGAATTCGCCTTGCGACAGGCCGGTCATCATCTTTTCGATGACTTTGAAGATTCTGTTTCGCCAGGAGCGCTGCTCCGACGCCGATCTTCCTCGAAGTGCCGCAAGGCTTCGCGAAAAAAATCGAGATCGAGCTGCTGCTGCCCGACCTTCTGCTCCAATTCCCTGATCCGGCGCCTGGCCTTGCTCAGTGCCTTTTCCTGAGGTGACGGCACATCGACTGCACTCTGCAGCTGTGCGGCCCCGTCAACTCCTGCTGTCCTGGCCGGCCGGCCGCGCCGACGTGACTTCAGATTACCATGAAGCCTCAGATGATCACGCTGCGTGTTTCGGTAATTCCCGGACACCCTTTTCGCTAAATCCCGGACAGTGATTTCGGTAATTCGCGGACAGCGTTTCCGCTAAATCCCGGACAGTTTTCGGGAGCGGATTTAACGGTCGGTTCTCGGCTGCGCCGT
>NZ_JAMYLL010000085.1:0-12396 GCF_040318045.1 Mesorhizobium sp. M1338
CGACGGCGAGCGCGATCAAAAAGAGCCTCATGTGTCAAGAAACTTTGCGCCTCCAGCCGAATATTAGCAATCCCTTGATGAAGCCCGGGACCGCTCCAGACCCATTCCCTTTGGCGCAGAGAATTGGCATTGGGGATCTGACCGCCACGGTGCGACGGCGGGTCGATGAGGACTTCGTAAGCATCTCGATTCCCCCCTATAATTTTCCGCATTCGATCATCGATCATTCAAAGGTGAAGCGCGGGCAGGAGATCGAGCTGACCGGCGTGGCCACGCGCATCGATGATCAACATCGACAAGGTGCGGCTGGTCGAGAAATACCGGGCTCCGACACGTAAGAGGCGGCAGCGAGAATTGGTGTATTAGCCTTGCCGTAGAGAGCCCGCGCCACGGAGGAGAGGGGGTGATGGCGCGGGCCTGCCGATGTTTGCCCACCAGCCTTACGCCGGAGCCAAGCTGCGGCATCCGAAGCATTAATTCAACTATTCGAGACCACTAATGTTCCGTCAGCATTGACTGCGCCGGACCTGTGCCGTTCCGCTGATGAACGGCGCATCCTTGCCGGTGATGTGTCCTTCATCGTCTTCAACAGGTTGTTCTGGTGGCTGCAATTACGAAGTCGCCCATTTGCCGCGCCAACAATACCGCGTGGCTGAAAGGCGGCGGCGGCCTCATTTTGAGGCCAGACCCGGACGCAAATGCGTGCGCACGGCCACATCTTCAACGGTCAACAACGCCTAAACGTCGAGCAAAACCGTTCCTTGTGGGCGGCTGCAACATGCCAGGACATAGCCGGCCGACTTCTCTTCAGCGTTCAGTCCGCCTAGGTCGTCCATCACAACTTCGCCGGATAGTTTGGCTATTCGGCACGTTCCGCAAACGCCCTGCTGGCAAGCGGTCGGGATGTAGATGCCACAATTCCGTGCCGCCTCCAGCAAGGTCTCTCCGGGCGTGCATTGATACTCCACGCCCGAGCGGGCGAAACGGACCGACGACGGAACCGCTGAACCCATTTCCGAACGCGAACCGTTGCTGCCTCCGAAACTCTCCTCGTGGTACTGGGCCGGCGGGAAGCCAATTGCGTCAAGGCAGGTGCGTGCCGTCTTCATGTACCCTTCGGGCCCACAGGCAAAAACGGTGCGCTTGTGGAGATCGGGAACCAGGCTCAGCAGCATCCGACCACCAATTCGGCCAGTTGAACCCGTCCAAGTGGGACCTCCCTGACTGCAAACCAAAGTCACTTGAACGTTGGGAAAGCGAGCAGCAAGTGCGTCCAGTTCCGATCGGAAGACGATGTCGCCTGGCGTTCTCGCACTGTGAATGAAGCGGATCTCCCTGTCATCCGCGCGATCGGTAAGTGCACGCAGCATGGACATGACCGGAGTCACGCCGCTACCGCCCGAAAGGAAAACGGGTTTCTGAGCCGGCAACTCATCAAGATTAAACGAACCGAGCGGCCCTTCGATCTCGATCTCGCTGCCTGGCCTCACATTGTCATGGAGCCAGTTGGAAGCAAGCCCGCCCGGCGTTCGTTTCACCGTGATCTGAAGATCAAGCGGTCGTGTCGGCGGTGATGATACAGAGTAGGAGCGCGTGATCGCGGCACCGTTAATCCTGAGATGCACGAGGACATACTGGCCGGCGCTGAAGCAGAACAGCCGATCCGCGGCAGACGTGAGAACGAATGTTTTCACATCGTGCGTCTCGTCGATTACGCGACGGCAGAGCACAACATCTCGCGTCTTTTGTGCCCATTGGCGCTGACGCAAGGTGGGCACGATATCGGAGGCTTGGACGGAAGCGTATGCGTTCATTGTTCGGCTCGGCTTTGCGATCGAGCGAACATGCCAGTTCTTAGCCCATAAAACAGCAGTATTAACCCAACGTTATGATCGCTAATTTCGATTAAACTTCCAGCGACATAACCGCGAGATGGAGAGCTCGGATGCCTTTGCGAATGATCGGTTCGTGTTTGCGACGTGCCAGTATCGCCGTGTGAACTGGCTGGTGCAGCGTCGGCGCTCCTTCGACGAGGAACGATGGAAGCTCGGCGGTGAACCGGCGCGCATCATCGCTACGCATGTAGCAAGTGCCGCCCGTTCGCCGGAGCATGATCTCCGCCAGCGTTTCCGATCCGGTCGAAAGTCGACAGATCGCCAATTGAGCCAGCAGCTCCGCGTGCGTTTTCTCCAGCAGAACGGTGTAGCCTGGGCGGATGTAGGTGTCAGGATCAACATCCGACAGCGTTCTGGCCGCAGTCGAAACCATTACATATTCTTCGACCATCAGGTGCTCGTAGGCGATTTCGGGCAAGTAGCGAGGGGCATAGAGCACCGCGATGTCCAGGTTTCCCATGCTCAAGTCGCTGACCATCTGGTTCGAGTAATCCGACTCGATATGAATCGAGGACTTCGGAAGTACCTGGCACAGTGTCTCGACCCACCCGGGTAGGACTGAGCGGGTCATGCCCACTTGGGCGGCAACGCGCAAGGTGCCTTCGAAACGGTTGAACGCGCGTACGTCGTGGCGAGCTTGCGACCAGGTCGAGAGCAGAGACCTGGCGTAAGCTTCGAACCGGCGTCCCGCGGCAGTCGGCTCTGCCCCGGCGCGTCCACGCTGGAACAGTTCGGACCCAATTGCGCTCTCCAGGTTCTTGATGCGAGTGCTGATCGTCGATTGGGTCAAGCCCAACCGATCCGCGGTCCGATTGAAATTTCTTGACTCGACGATGTCGAGAAAGGTTTCGATGTAATCAAGCTGCATTGAACCCCCGATCGAAAAACTCGATCATATTCGCACGTTTCATAAGCTTGATCAAACGAAACCCAAGGCGGAAGCTGCACCAGTCAGCGACCCGGCAGCATCGCCGGGACGAGGCTATGGAGCGGAACAAAGTGTTTATAATCGACTGCGATTGTCATAATTACTGGTCAAGCGCCACGGTATTGCAGCCCTACCTTTCCGGCCTCTGGAAGGACATGTTCGTCGAAGGCGAGAAGACAGGTCCCGTTGGGGCCTTCCCGCACGGCCATCGTCCCTGGTTTCATCCGCAGGATTTCTCCCGCAAGGACGTCCGTCCGAAAACCGAAACCGATAACTATCTCATCATGAAAGAGAAGCACCTCGACAAGTACAAGATCGACGTGGCGATCCTGACGGGTGACGAGCCGATCGAGGCGTCAACCCTCGCCAACCCCTATTATGCCAGCGCCTTGGTCAGCGCCTACAATGACTACCAGATCGATCAGTGGCTGCCGAAGGACGACCGTTTCATGGGCTCGATCATCATCGCGCCACAAGATCCAAAGCTCGCCGCCGCCGAGATACGTCGCCTTGGCAATCACCCGCGCATGGTCCAGGTGCTCGCCTCCCAAGGATCCGTAAAGCCGTATGGCGACCCGTTCTACCACCCGATTTACGAAGCCTGCGCTGAAGTAGGGTTGCCCTTCGCCATACATCTGGGCGGCCATGGCGGAGTGAATTCAACTGCCATCGCTCCTGCCCCAACGACATTCTTCTGGGAGACCCACGCTATCCTGCACATGTCGGCAATGTCGCACGTGGCAAGCATGATCGCGCATGGCGTCTTCGAGAAATGGCCGGACCTCTATTTCGTGATTATCGAGTGCGGCGTCGCTTGGGTCCCATCGGTACTCTGGCGCCTGGACGCCGACTACAAAGCGCTGCGCAAGGAGACGCCATGGCTGAAGATGCTGCCATCGGAATATTGCCGGCGCAACATCCGCTTTTCCACGCAGCCGCTGGAACAGCCCGCAAACATCCAGCATCTGTGGTCCACGCTCGAGGCGATGGACGGCGAAAACACGCTGATGTTTGCGTCGGACTATCCCCACTGGGATTACGACGACGCAAACACGCTGCAGATCCCTCCTGCCTGGAAGAGCAAGATCATGGGACTGAATGCGCTGGAGGTCTACAAACGCATCCCGCGTGCGCAAGCCGCGAATGCCGCCTGAGGAACGATGTGATGCCCGAAAAGACCTACATCTGCCGCGTCGACGAAATCGAAACCGGGTCTCCCTTTATCGCCAAGATCCGCAGCTTTTCGGTTGGCGTTTTCCGCATTGGAGAGTCGTTCCACGCGCTACTGAATGTTTGTCCGCACCGCGGCGCTCCACTTTGCGAGGGACCGCAGTGTGGAACGACCGCGCCCGTCGAACAGGCGCAATTTATCTATCATCGCGAAAACGAGATCGTCCGATGCGCCTGGCACGGCTGGGAATTTGACATCAAGTCAGGTGAGGCCTTGGTCGATCCGACCGTTCGGGCTCGCACATTTCCAGTCACCGTCGAGGCCGGCGGCGTCTATGTGACGGCCTGATTGGCGCAAAACCGATTGGGATTGGAAAAATTCGAAGGAAAGGTGGCCGCAGCCAACCAGCAGATTTGTTCGCAGGTGCTTTGACGAGAAATAACGCGGAGAACTCCGCAATGGGAGAGTCAAATGTCAGAATCTGAATACAAGCTTGGTATCGCTCGAAGCCTGATCGGTGGCGGCGATGTTTCCCGCCGCGACTTCATTCATCTCGGGCTGGCCGCGGGCCTGACCGTCGCCGCCGCCGACAAGCTGTTCGTCGCCACGGCGCGGGCCGAACCGATGCAGGGCGGCTTCGCCAAGCTCGGCATGGCTCACGGCGCGACGACGGATTCGATCGATCCGGCCGGCTACCCCGATACGTTCACACAAACAGCATTTTCCGGCTCGCTGTCCAACAGCCTCACTGAGGTCGACGCCAAAGGCAATGTCCAACCGGACCTCGCCGAGAGCTTCGAATCTTCGGATGGGGCCAAAACCTGGGCCTTCAAGCTGCGCAAAGCCGCAACGTTCCACAACGGCAAGACTGTGACGGCGGATGACGTCGTGACCTCATTGCAATATCACATGGGCAAGGACACCAAATCGGCGGCGAAGTCGCTGTTGGAGTCCGTCGCCGAGATCAAGGCGGACGGCCCTGAAACGGTGATCTTCACGCTCAAGAGCGGCAATGCCGATTTCCCTTACATTATGAGTGACTACCATCTGGTCATCATGCCAGCCAAGGACGGCAAGGCGGATTGGGCCTCAGGCGTTCGCACGGGCGCTTTCGTACTCGAGAACTTCCAGCCCGGCGTTTCGGCCAAACTCAAGCGCAATCCGAACTACTTCAAGAACGGCAAACCCTACCTCGACGAGGTGGAGTTCATCGCCATTACAGATCTTGCCGCTCGCATGGCGGCGCTGTCTACGGGGGAGGTGGACTATATCGGCCGCGCCGACTTGAAGACCCTCGGCATGCTGAAACGTAATCCCAAGGTGGAAATCGTCGAAGTCACTGGCTACGGTCACTATACCTTGCCGATGAATGTCACGATGGCGCCGTTTGATAATCCGGACGTGCGAATGGCATTGAAATGGGCGATCAATCGTCAGGAGATCGTCGACAAGATCTTTCTCGGCCACGCCACCGTGGCCAACGACAACCCGATCGCGCCAGCGATCAAGTTCGCCAAGGATCCGCAACCGCAGCACAGCTTTGATCCGGAAAAAGCCAAGCACTACCTGAAAAAGGCCGGAATGGAGAACCTGAAAGTGGATCTCTCGGTCGCCGATGCCGCTTTTGCAGGCGCGGTGGACGCGGCTTCGCTCATTCGCGAGACGGCAGCCCAATGTGGCATCGACGTCAATGTCGTGCGTGAGGCCGAGGACGCCTACTGGGACAATGTCTGGCTCAAGAAACCCTGGTGCGCTTCCTATTGGAGCGGTCGAGCGACGGCCGACTGGATGTTCACCCAAGCCTTCGCCGCCGACTCCAGCTGGAATGAGTCGTTCTGGAAAAATCCCCACTTCAACGAATTGCTTGTCCAGGCGCGGGCCGAGACGGACGAGGCCAAACGAGCGGCGATGTATGCGGAGATGCAGCAGTTAACCCACGATGATGGCGGCAGCATCGTGCTGGTCTTCAACAATTTCGTCAGCGCTCAATCCAAAAAGCTCGCACACGGCGAAGTGGCGCCCAATTGGGAGAACGATGGACTGAAAATGGCCGAACGCTGGTGGATCGCCACTGCATGAGATGGCGGGCCGGAGCCGCGTTGACTGTGAGGCTCCGGTTGGCTTCCCTGGCTGTTGCAAGGGCTGCCGCCCAAAAAGGAAACGCACGCCCATGAACCCTGTCGCAAGAACGGTTCTGCAGCGGCTTGGGCTCGGCCTGATCACTTTGTTCATCGTGTCCATCATTATCTTCTCTGCGATCGCGATGCTCCCCGGCGACTTCGCCAAGGCCACGCTCGGGCAATCGGCGACATCCGAAACGGTCGCCGCGTTCCAGCGAGAAATCGGCATCGATCGTCCACCTGTCGAGCGCTATTTTGTCTGGGTCGCGCAGATGCTCCACGGTGACTTCGGCTCCTCGTTTGCGAGCCGCACCGGATACCGGCGTACCGTGGCCGAGATCATCGCGCCACGCCTATACAATACGATGTTCCTTGCAGCGGTGACTGCGCTGATCGCAGTCCCGCTGGCCCTGGGGCTTGGCATTCTCGCCGCGCTGTACCGCAACGGCTGGTTCGACCGGCTGGTGAATGTTGTGACGCTGACAACCATCTCGTTCCCGGAGTTTTTCGTCGCCTATATGCTGGCCTACCTGGTCATCTCGCGCGACACGTTCATCGGATCCGATTTCGCTCAATCGATGCCGCATTGGCTCGCAGTCTCACTGAGCTGGGCACTCAACGCGGTTCCCAAATTTCCGACGCTGTCGAATGTGAACGACCAGACGCCGTTTTGGGAGCATGTCTGGAAAGTGGCCCTGCCGGCAATCACCCTTACGCTCGTGATCGTGGCCCACATGATGCGCATGACCCGAGCGGCCATCATCAACATGCTGGCAAGCCCCTACATCGATATGGCGCGCCTCAAGGGAATGTCCCCGATGGTGATCGTGCTGAGGCATGCCCTGCCCAATGCCTGGGCTCCCATCGTCACCGTGGTGGCGTTCAATCTGGCGTATCTCATCGTCGGAGTGGTCGTGGTCGAGGTCGTGTTCGTCTATCCCGGCATCGGTCAGTTGATGGTTGATGCGGTGAAATCCAGGGATGTTCCGGTCGTCCAGGCCTGCGCCTTGATTTTCGCCGCGACCTATATCCTGCTCAACCTGATAGCTGACATCATTTCCATCGCCACCAACCCCAGGCTCTTGCATCCACGATGACCAGCTTCGAACCTATCGCGGCGATTCAAAGGCTGAGGCGTTCGCGTGCCACCCGAGCGAAAACGGCGCTGAAGAGGGCACCCTTCAGCGCATGGTTCGGTATCGTCGTGATCTTCGGGTACGTTTTTGTTGCGGTCCTCGCGCACTGGATAGCGCCATACGGCGAGACTCAGGTCTTCAGCGAAGCCTTCGCGCCGTGGAGCCAGGAGTTCAAATTGGGAACCGATCAGCTCGGCCGCGACATGCTCACCCGCTTGATCTACGGTGCGCGCAACACCATCGCTATTGCAGTCGCGACCACGTTGCTGTCCTTCGCGGTTGGCGTCTCGCTCGGTCTTCTTGCCGCGTTGTACAGGGGATGGCTCGACCAGATATTGTCGCGTGCGGTGGACGTGTTGATGTCGATCCCAAGTCTGATCTTCGCGCTGGTGCTGCTGTCGATCTTCGGCTCGTCGATCACCAGCCTGATTGTGATCATTGCCCTTCTTGATTCCACCCGTGTCTTTCGGCTTTCTCGCGCCGTCGGGCTTAACGTGGCCGTGATGGAATATGTGGAGGTGGCGCGATTGCGCGGCGAAGGCGCGAGGTGGATCATCGCCAAGGAAATCCTTCCCAATGTAATGCCGCCGCTGGTCGCAGAGTTCGGCTTGCGATTTTGCTTCGTATTCCTCACCATCGCGGCGCTGTCGTTTCTCGGCGTCGGTATTCAGCCGCCGACGGCCGATTGGGGTTCAATGGTGCGCGAGAACGCAACCCTGATCACTTACGGCGATGTCACGCCGCTGCTTCCGGCCGGCGCGATCGCTCTCCTTACGGTGTCCGTCAATTTCGTTGTGGACTGGTTCCTGCACGCAACAAGCGGATTGCGGGATGAAAAGTAGCGGTCCAGGCTCGCGCGAAAAAGGAAAGGATCTACTGCAGATCCGCAATCTGCATGTGGAGGGGTTCTCGGACGAGCGGTGGCATCCCATCGTCCGTGGGATTGATCTGACGCTAAAGCGGGGCGAGGTTCTTGGCCTGATCGGCGAGTCAGGCGCCGGCAAGTCCACCATTGGCCTTGCCGCAATGGGTTATGCCAAGCCGGGCTGCCGGATCACACAAGGCTCGATCCTGTTCGACGGGATTGATCTTCTGGCAGTCAGTGAAACAGGGCGCCGTCGCCTCAGGGGCTCCCGCATCGCCTATGTCGCGCAAAGCGCGGCGGCCTCTTTCAACCCGGCCCACCGGCTGTTGGAACAAACCGTCGAAACTGCGGTGGCGCATGGAATTGCCAGCCGGGAAGAGGCAAACCGGAGCGCCGTCGATCTTTATCGACGTCTTCAGCTCCCAGACCCGGAGACCATAGGCTTTCGCTATCCTCATCAGGTCTCCGGCGGGCAGTTGCAAAGAGCAATGACCGCAATGGCTATGGCTTGTCGGCCGGATCTCATAGTGTTCGACGAGCCAACGACCGCGCTCGATGTGACGACGCAGGTCGAAGTTCTTGCCTCCATTCGCAACATCGTGGAGGAATTCAATACGGCCGCAATCTACGTGACGCATGACCTGGCGGTGGTGGCGCAAATGGCGGACCGCATTATGGTTCTGCGCCACGGGCTCACTGTGGAGGAGGCTGAAACACGCCAGATGCTCGCTTCGCCTGCCCAGGAATACACCAAAACGCTCTGGGCTGTGCGCAAGCTCGCGAAGCGCGAAGTTCCGGCCGACGAGTATCTTCTGACGATAGACCACGTTACCGCGGCCTATGCCCGAACCGTCAAAGTGCTCCAGGATGTCTCCATCAAAGTTCCACGCGAAAGAACGGTGGCTGTGGTCGGCGAGTCCGGCTCCGGGAAGTCGACCCTCGCTCGGGTCATCACCGGCCTCCTGCCATCGCTTTCGGGGTCGATCTCTTTTGCCGGCCAGCCCCTTTCGAAGAGCTTGAAGATGCGCCCGAAGGAGGTCCTGCGCCGCATACAGATGATTTATCAAACGCCCGACAACGCGCTAAATCCGCGCCAGACGGTCGAAGACATCATAGCGCGACCGCTTGAATTCTACCTCGGCCTTAGCGGCGCGCAGCGGGATCGCCGGATCGGCGAACTCATGCATATGGTCGAGATGAGCGAAGCTTACCTGGACCGACTGCCGGCCGAATTGTCGGGTGGCCAAAAACAGCGCGTTTGCATTGCCCGGGCGCTTGCGGCCGATCCGGATTTCATCATCTGCGACGAAATTACGTCCGCGCTCGACCAGATCGTGCAGGAGGAAATCCTAAAGCTCCTCATGCGCCTGCAAAGTGACTTCGGCATGAGCTACCTCTTCATCACTCACGACATTGCCACCGTACGGGCGATAGCCGACGAAATTGTCGTCATGCACCAGGGGAAAGTCGTTGAGCAGGGTTTGAAGAGTGAAGTTCTTACGCCGCCGCATCCGGCTTACACCGAACGGCTCTTGTCATCCGTACCGGAAATGGATCCGGACTGGCTCACAACGCTGCTGGCCAGTCGGAAAATCTGATAGGGATAGGTGGACAGGAAGAGAACCCCGTCCACCAGGCACCTGCCATCCGTCCACGTGCTTTGAAGGGCATGATCGTGCTCTTGGCTGTCCAGGCATTGTCGCCCGACAAACGGAGCCCACCAGTTCACCGTCTCCTCGCTCGGAAGCTGACGACGCGGTATTGGCCCACGCAAGACAGCAGTTTCTGTTTGCCTAAGAGAGGCGACGCGAACCTCCGCTCTGAGGCGCGAAAGATACGACGCGGTTCCTGTGATGTCTGCTTTTTGGAAGCGGCTGCTATTATCGCAATGAGGAGATGGAGGCGCGAAGCAGACATTCAGGGTCTGACCGTCTACGCGCCCGGTCCTATCATGCCTTTCACATCGTCGAGCGGAAAAGAGCCTGCATGTGTTCTGGCAGGTCGAGTTCGCCGCGTGCCTCGATCTCCAAAAAATATCGCCTGGAGATGCGGCTGCTGATGGCGGTCGGCCTCATGCCCAATGTTGTTCGCCATGGCTGGCTCGCGCTGAGCTGGACCGTTTGGGAAGGGGAGATGTGCGATTCCAGGCGGTGGAAATCGACAGGACCTATGTTGCCGAAGACTAGGGGCAGGGGCCGCTATCCTTCTCTGCCATAGCTGGACGTTGACCGAAAAACACATTGCGGCGAGTCTTGTGCGACAGGGGCCGTTTCCCCCGCCGCAACAAACCTCATATCCTTTTCTCGCGGCCGGGCCGCTTCAGTGTGCTCGCGTATGTGTGAATCCTCGCTGTATGGGCAAGCACCTCGGCCTTGCTTGGCCCGCGAACTATGACTGACCAGTCGGTCGACGACGGACGGGTATCCATCCCAAATGAACGAGACAATGGCGGCTTCGACTGGTCACACCAGACCGCCGAACTCATTGCGATGCTGCCGGAAATCCAGAGCCGGGGAGTTGCGACGACCGCTGAGGTCGATATTGAAACTTTGGGACAGCGCATGCAGGGCGAAATTGAGGCCGGGTAGCGTGATCGTGAGCCGCTCGGAAGTGGACCCCTGGTCAACCGCCTCGAGCTAGCCATCACAAGACTGGAGCGACAGATAGTCCGTACCAATCCTTTCCTGGGTCTGGGCGGCTGCCGCGGAGGAAAGACTCCGGCGCGTGTCCGCTCTGGCGCGACCGAGCCGGCCCGCTCCATCGGCTCGAATTTTCGCCAATGGTTGCCAACGTCCCGATCGGGGGTGGCAAGTAGCCGTTCGGGTCACCTGCCAGACGAGCATGTTGCGCCAGCCGCGTTGGCAGGAGCGCCAATGTCGTTGGGCGCTCATAAGGAGCCGTCCCTGGCCGTTCATCGATCTTGGCTGAACAACGCTCGGCGATGGTATTATAATCTGTCGTTTCGACCGGTGGTTGAACCTTTCGACACAGATCTTTCTTTACGGAATCAATTTCCGCCTTTGTATCCGGTCGAGCCAACGAAGTCGGCTCATGGCATCGCATCGCATGGGAATTTAGTCGCTGCTGTAGCGGCTTGAAATCACCCCGTTTGGGCGCAAAGATCATCGCGATTTTCTGGCTCGGACTGTTGTGATCACGTCGTCGGCTCGGATTAAGTGAGACTGGGTGCAGCTCTTTGAGACGTTGGCCGATGTGCCGAAATCACCCCCTTCACATCGTGGAAACGGGCTTTTTGGTCGTCTTGCTGCCTTCAATCCCCGTCGATCAGCCGCCGAACCCCTTCTTTTGGAGCACAATAGATCGCTGATCAAAAATGAACTGAACTTTTTAGCCATTCGTTCACATATGGGTGCTTTCTAATCTACGTCATGGCCTTCAATTGCTTCACCCGGATTCGACTTATAGCGGACGGTATATGCCGGGGCACCGGCGCAAATGTTGCCACGATCTTCGCCCTGACCTTGCCGATCGTTGTCGGCTCCGCCGGCTTCGGTGTCGAGACCTCGTATTGGTACTACAACAGCCTGAGATTGCAGGCGATGGCCGATGCCGCCGCCTATGCCGGCGCGCTCGAACAGATCTCAGGTTCCGACCAGCCGAGCATCGTCGCAGCCGCGACCCAGTCGGCCGCTACGAATGGGCTGGGCTCGGGCACGATCGTCATCAACACGCCGCCGGCGTCGGGACCGAACACGGCGAAGAAAGCGGTCGAGGTGATCGTCCGCCAGAACCTCGACCGGATGTTTACCTTGATCTTCACGCAGAGCCAGGTTCCCGAACAGGCGCGGGCGGTGGCCCTCATCACCGATGCCTCGAAGGCCTGCCTAACCGCACTCGATCCGACCGCCCCGCAGGCTGTACAGTTTTCCGGCAATACCAGCGTGAAGTTCACACACTGCGTCATCATGTCCAATTCGAACGCCCCGGACGCCATCAATCTTCAGGGCTCGGCGCACCTCCAGGTCGATTGCCTGATATCGGCGGGCGGCGTCTCTCTCAGCAATCCCGTTACCACCGTCTGCGCGGCCCCTATCACCCAGGCACTGCCTGCCGCCGATCCATTTGCCGACCTGCCAACGCCTGCGGCCAGCAATCCGTGCAAGAATGTTAACGGTAACAAAACGACGCAGACAATCCAGCCCGGGACCTACTGCGGTGGCATGAACCTCAATGGCAATGTCACGCTTTCGCCCGGCGTCTATATCGTCCAGGGCAACTTCAAGATAAACGCCAACGCGGCCATTACCGGCAGCGGAGTGA
>NZ_JAMYLL010000086.1:0-12277 GCF_040318045.1 Mesorhizobium sp. M1338
ATGAGTATGCGGCATGCTTGGCTTTGACGTGCATCTGCGACAAGCTGGCGCCCAAGCTCGGCGGCACGGATGCGAATGCTGCGCCAGGCTTCCAACATCGGTAGGACGACAGGAGCAAGCTCGCTCTGATCGATAAGAAGGCTCCGGACATTCTTTTCGAATGTAGTTCCCTTACCGGCGGGAACGAGCAAGCCGAACGTTTTCATGATCCCTCGGATCTGGTTGGAAAGCTCGACGGTGATCCGGACCAGCCGAGTGCGTGCTGCCACGAGCGTGCGGGTCAACATACTGTCGAAGCCTTTCACGCGCACCTCGCGAAAGAATCCTGCTTCAGCAAGACGCGCCAAACCATCGGCGTCATTCGCATCCGTCTTGTTCGCCGCCATATCGAGAGCGGCTTTGGCATGGCGCGCATCGATGCAGATGGCTGGCAATCCCTCGGCGCGCAGCGCATGATAGAACCAAACTGACAGCGGGCCGGTTTCGAACACGACGCGCTTTGCGGCCGGCGCCCGCTTGCGGACAAGCTCGGCAATGATCCTGGGATCAGATGCGCACTTCCCGCGCCAGATCCGTTCGCCTTCACGGCGGATCGACACTGCCGTCTCTTTCATCGACACGTCGAGACCGATATGTTCTTCCATGGCTGTTCTCCGTTGATGCTGGGCCCGGCGTCCAGTCGTGAGCCCGTATTTCATCTTATCGGGGAACAGCCACCCTCCAAGGCTATGATCGGTTCAGGGCGCGTCGCTCCCGCGATTACCCCATGTGGATGTCCTCCGCGCCCCGCGCAACTATCAGCGCGGTGTTTGGCAACAACGCAGCGAGGAAGGATACCACCATGCATGTAGCTACAATCGGTTTGGACTTGGCCAAGAATGTCTTTCAGGTCCATGGCATTGATGGCGAGGGGCGCGTTGTGGTGCGACGGCGCTTACGCCGCAGTGAAATGCTCCCGTTCTTTGGCGCGCTCAGCCCGTGCTGCATTGGCATGGAAGCGTGCAGCACCGCCCATCATTGGGCTCGGAATTGATGGCGTTCGGACATGATGTGCGGCTGATGTCGGCGAGCTATGTGAAGCCGTACGTCAAACGTGGGAAGAATGACGCAAACGAGGCCGAAGCGATTTGCGAGGCAGTGACACGGCCCACGATGCGCTTTGTTCCCGTCAAGACCATAGAACAGCAGTCCGTCACAATGCTTCATCGCACGCGCGATCTTCTTGTTCGGCAGCGCACGATGCTCGTGAATGCGTTGCG
Organism: Mesorhizobium sp. M1338; assembly: GCF_040318045.1. Lineage (NCBI taxonomy): Bacteria > Pseudomonadati > Pseudomonadota > Alphaproteobacteria > Hyphomicrobiales > Phyllobacteriaceae > Mesorhizobium > Mesorhizobium sp. M1338. The sequence goes on from NZ_JAMYLL010000086.1 coordinate 1,260, forward strand.
CGGACATCTGGCGGAAGTCGCCATTGTAGCGGCGCTGGGCCTTCCGAAAGTCAAGAGCTCATCACGCTCGTCAAAGACGATACGAACGAACGCATTGAACCATGCTATGCATTGCTCGAGGCGGTTCGACCTGGCCTTCTGCCAACGCAGCTCGTGACCAACGTTCAGCAGATTGGATTTGCCTTTGGAAGCGGCGGCATTGATCAGTTCGCATTCAAGCGAAGCTATTTGATCTCACATCTGCCGAGCTTCAGACTGCCGTATGTCTCTAATCCAACCAAAGCCACGCATGTTCATGCTCACCGTCCCTGCGAGCACGGGAGATTGGCTTCCTCGCCCGAGTGTCGAGAATAATCCTAATCAACTTGGTAACGGGAAATTCAGCGGCCATTGTCTAAAGAAGCAATATGACGCCACGCGCAAAACGGATCCTGGGGGTCGTGTGTGGATGTTCTCCGCATTGCAAGCGGGTTTGATGACGATCTGAACAGAACGGTTGGGTGCAAGCCATGTGTCCGGCCTCGTTGAAGCGGCACTTATGGCTGCGGGCCCTGATGAAGTTCGGCGGTCGGATCCCAATCAGAACATCGAGCATTATGCTCACAACCCCTAGCGGGCTATTCCGACCCCCGGCTCAACCGGTTTGTCATCATATCATCGTTCACCCTCGCAACTCGAAACTCGAAAAGCATCGTGATTGTTTCTTAAGCTGGCAACTCTCCTGAGCGTTCGTTGCGATAGGAGCCGCCCTTAGCGAGGACGGACCAGACGACCGCGCCATCTTGTTGGCTAGCGCCACGGCGACGACCCTGAAAGGTCGGCGGCCGAGCAATTCCATGATCCACGCCGAGCCTTTGGTTGTTCTGCCCCAGCGCAAGACCGCTGAGCTCCGACAATCAGCAGGCCCTCTCATGCGGCATTGCATGGAAGTGATTGTCGACCAGCTGCACGATATCCAGGGAAGGATTGGCACTCTCGATCAAGCTACTCACGCCTGGCACAGGCAGAACGACACCAGCCGCAGGCTGGAGACAATTCCGGGCGTCGGCCCGATCACTGCAAGCGTCTTGGCAGCGACGGTGGCCAGCCCTTCAGCATTTTCGTCCGGGCGACAATTGGCGGCATGGCTCGGCTTGGTGCCGCGGCAAAAATCCACCGGAGGCAAGGATCGGCTCGGTAAAATCTCAAAGATGGGCGACCAGTACATACGACTGGATGACGGCGCGGCGTTGATCGCGAAGGATTAGCGCGATAGGACCTACGCAGCACGCTTTCCCGCCACTCACTCCCAATCAGCAAATCGTGTATGGTAATTCGGTGCGTCGGTCGTGGTCGATCGTAATCGTGCTCTTGAGCGGTGGAACCGCGCGTTGGATGCAATCCATGCGCTCGCAAGTACGGCATGAAACGCCGATAGGCTCGAAGGCTGAGCTGTTGGCAAAATCCAGCCGGTCTGCGTAGACGAAATCGCCGGCGTCGGAGATCTCGCATCCGAGCGCGATCGCATAGCGTCGATGAGGAGTTCCAAATCCACCGTCCGCCTTGGTAATTTCTGTGGCGGTACTGAGATAACGCACGCCGTCCGCCGTCTCGGCCAGCTGGCAATCCATGCGGCCTGGAGTTTCGAACGCCTGATGAGCGTTCCACAACGGGCAAGCTGCACCGTAGCGGGCGAACTGCAACTTCGCGGCGCTGTGGCGCTTGGTGATGTTGCCAGCTCGGTCGATGCGCGCGAAAAAGACCGGAACGCCCTTCATCCGAGGCCTTTGCAACGTCGAAAGGCGATGCGCCACCTGCTCAAGGCTGGCGCCAAAGCGCACTGCCAGCAAATGCAGGTCGTGCCGAAGTTCTTTTGCCGCGGCCAGGAAGGGACGGTATGGCAACATGAGCGCACCGGCAAAATAATTCTGGAGGCCGATCCGGCATATCTCTGCCGCTTCGGAGGTGCGGAAGCGTGCGCGCTCGATGATCGCGTCTATTTCCGCCCGGTGCTCCAAGGCGCCGATCTGGAACGCCATCTGAAAACTGCGCGTCGGCGCAGGTGAGTACGAGTTCAAGTACAGCACGCGCGCGGAAGCGTCGAAGCGCCTAATCACTCGCTCGCCACTGCCAGCACGCGCAATACGAACATGATGATGCTGTTCCAGGTGATCCGCCAACGCCGTACCGACATCTCGATCCGGCACGCCCAGGGCTTTCGCCAGATGCTCGGCCGAGCCGTCGAGCTCATCGATGTAGTTGTCAACAAAATGAAAGAAATCCCGCACTTCCTCGTAGGGTGTCGGCTCGGCAAAGGCATTGGTTCGGATCAGCTGGTCGTCGAAGCTGGCAAGCTGCTCGCTATTCCTTCGATATGCCTGATGACAGGTGATCAGTGCATGCGCGAGAGACGGTGCGTTTTGGGCAACAAGCTTGAGTTCCTGTAATCCAGCCGAAACACCGCTGAATACGGGGTCAGCAAGCGCCTCGCTCAGTGCCGAGAGCAGCCGGTCGGCCTCACTGCCACCGATCGAAGCGATGTCCACATGGAATTTCTCGGCAAGCGCAAGAAGTACCGCGGCTGACACCGGTCGTTGATTGTTTTCTATCTGGTTCAGATAGCTGGTCGAAATCCGCAGCCGCATGGCGAACGCGGCCTGGGTGACCTTGCTGGCCTCCCGTAGTTCTCGGACGCGCCGCCCAATGAAAAGCTTATTGTTAGCCAATTGCAATTCGCATTTTGCTGTTTGCATTTTCATACTTTTTACAACCGCACCCGGTCAAGCCTTTTCCCTTCATTGCGGGCGAACTAATGCAGAACTCATGTCTGCGGAGGTTCTGATGCGATTGCCCAAAGCAAGCCCGAGTTCAACGCAAAGCCTGTTCGAAGCAAAGGCCGGGCGCTGATGCGAGGGGTTCTCGAACAACTCGAGGTCCGCCGTGCGCAGGCCCGCATGGGCGGAGGGCAGAATCGCGTCGATGCCCAGCACGCCAAAGGCAAGCTAACCGCCCGCGAGCGCCTCGTGGTGCTTTTCGATGAAGGCTCCTTCGAAGAATACGACATGTATGTCACGCATCGTGCAACAGACTTCGGCATGGCTGCCCAGAAGGTAGCCGGGGATGGCGTGGTCACAGGCTGGGGTACGATCAACGGCAGGCTCGTCTATGCCTTCTCACAGGACTTCACGGTGCTTGGCGGATCGCTGTCGGAGACACACGCTCAGAAGATCTGCAAGATTATGGACATGGCGGTGCGCAACGGGGCTCCGGTGATCGGCCTCAACGATTCCGGCGGGGCGCGCATCCAAGAGGGTGTCGCCTCGCTTGCCGGCTACGCCGACGTCTTCAAGCGCAATGTCGATGCTTCCGGCGTCATTCCGCAGATTTCTGTGATCATGGGGCCCTGCGCCGGAGGTGCGGTCTATTCGCCAGCCATGACCGACTTCATCTTCATGGTTCGGGATTCCTCGTACATGTTCGTGACCGGCCCCGATGTGGTCAAGACGGTCACAAACGAGATCGTGACCGCGGAGGAACTAGGCGGTGCCGCAACTCACACCCAAAAATCCTCTGTTGCGGACGGGGCTTTCGAAAACGATATCGAGGCTTTGGAAGAGGTTCGGCGCCTCTTTGACTTCCTGCCATTAAACAATCGGGAAAAGCCGCCCGTGCGGCCGTTTTATGACAATCCCGAGCGGATCGAGTTGCGCCTCGACACGCTGGTGCCGGAGAGTGCCAACAAGCCCTACGAGATGAAGGAGTTGATCCTGGCTGTTGCCGACGAAGGCGATTTCTTCGAGCTTCAGGCTGCCTTCGCCCGCAACATCATCACCGGATTTGTGCGCATCGAGGGCAGGACGGTAGGGGTGGTGGCCAACCAGCCCATGGTGCTGGCCGGATGCCTCGACATCGATTCCTCCCGCAAGGCGGCGCGTTTTGTTCGCTTCTGCAACGCCTTCGACATCCCGATCCTGACGCTCGTCGACGTGCCAGGCTTCCTGCCTGGCACCGCCCAGGAATATGGCGGCGTCATCAAGCATGGCGCCAAGCTGCTGTTTGCCTATTCCCAGGCGACCGTGCCGATGGTGACGTTGATCACACGCAAGGCTTATGGCGGCGCCTATGACGTGATGGCGTCCAAACATATCGGCGCGGACATCAACTACGCCTGGCCAACCGCTGAAATCGCGGTGATGGGGGCAAAGGGCGCGGCCGAGATCCTCTACCGGTCCGAGCTCGGCGATCCCGAGAGGCTGGCTGCTCGCACCAGGGAATACGAGCAGCGCTTCGCCACCCCCTTCGTTGCCGCCGAGCGCGGCTTCATCGACGAGGTGATCATGCCACATTCCTCACGCAAGCGGATCGCGCGTGCCTTTGCCGCGTTGCGCGGAAAAAGCGTCGAAACGCGCTGGAAGAAGCACGACACGATCCCGCTTTGAGTACGCAAGAAATGTTCAAGAAGATCCTGATTGCCAATCGTGGCGAGATCGCGTGCCGGGTGATCAAAACGGCGCAGAGGCTTGGCATAGCCACCGTCGCCGTCTACTCCGACGCTGACCGCGACGCCTTGCACGTCCGGCAGGCCGATGAAGCGGTGCATATCGGTCCAGCCGCCTCGGCGCAGTCCTATCTTCGCGTTGCCAACATCCTCGATGCCGTTGCCGCAACGGGCGCTGATGCGGTTCATCCGGGCTACGGTTTCCTGTCCGAGAATTCGAATTTTGCCGAAGCGCTCAAAGCCATTGGCGTGGCCTTCATCGGCCCCTCGCCCGTCGCCATCGAAGCGATGGGCGACAAGATCACCTCGAAACAGATCGCGGCATCCGCCGGTGTCTCCACCGTGCCCGGCCATATGGGCCTGATTGAGGACGCTGAGGAAGCGGTGCGCATCGCCAGCGAGATCGGCTTTCCTGTCATGATCAAGGCGTCCGCCGGCGGCGGCGGCAAGGGCATGCGCATTGCCTGGAACGACGGGGAGGCGCGCGAAGGATTTCACTCCTCACGAAACGAGGCGAAGAACGCCTTTGGCGACGACCGTATCTTCATCGAGAAATTCGTCACCGAGCCACGGCACATCGAAATCCAGGTGCTCGGCGATCAGTACGGCAACATCGTCCACCTCGGCGAGCGGGAATGCTCGATCCAGCGCCGCAACCAGAAGATCATCGAGGAGGCGCCATCACCGTTCCTCGACGAAGCAACTCGGCAGGCGATGGGTAAGCAGGCCATCGCTCTTGCCAAGGCGGTCGGCTACCACTCGGCAGGCACGGTTGAGTTCATCGTCGACCGCGACCGCAACTTCTACTTCCTCGAGATGAATACCCGGCTTCAGGTCGAGCATCCGGTCACCGAGCTGGTAACCGGCATCGATCTGGTCGAGGAAATGATCCGCATCGCCGCCGGCCAAAAGCTGCGCTTTGGTCAAGAGGATGTGAGGCTGAACGGCTGGGCCATAGAAAGCCGCCTTTACGCCGAAGACCCGTATCGCAATTTCCTGCCCTCGATCGGTCGTCTGACACGCTATCGGCCGCCCGCTGAAGGGGCGCGGGCGGACGGCTCCCTCATCCGCAACGATACCGGTGTGGTCGAGGGCTCGGAAATCTCGATGCACTATGATCCGATGATCGCCAAGCTCTGCACCTGGGCGCCCGATCGGCTTGGCGCAATCAACGCCATGGCTGCTGCGCTAGATGATTTCGAAGTGGAAGGCATCGGCCATAACTTGCCGTTTCTCGCCGCTGTCATGGACCATCCCCGGTTTCGCGGGGGGCGGCTGAGCACCGCGTTTATCGCTGAAGAGTTTCCGGATGGCTTCGCCGGCGTGATCCCAACGGATGGGGATGAGCGCAAGCTCACGGCCGTCGCCGCACACATCAACTGGAAACTCCAGCACCGTAACGTCCTGATCTCCGGGGCGATGGACAATCATCGCCGCAAAGTCTCCAGCGATTGGATCGTCACGCTTGGCGACCATGCCTTTCCGGTGGCCGTGTGCAATCAGGAAGACGCAACCGCGGTGACATTCCACGGTTCGGTCCTGAGCATTGGAAGCGACTGGCTGCCGGGATGGCATATAGCGCACTTTCAAATTGGCACTGAGACCACGTCGATCAAAACGTCACGCTCAGGAACCGGCTTCCGACTGCGCTGGCGCGGCATGGATGTTGTCGCCCATGTACGCAGCCCACCTATCGCCGAACTGGCGCGGTTGATGCCGAAGAAGCAGCCGCCGGACACCTCCAAGCTGCTGCTTTGCCCGATGCCCGGTGTGGTCACCGCAATTGCCGTATCCGAAGGAGAGTCGGTCGAGGCTGGACAGGTACTGGCCACCGTCGAGGCGATGAAGATGGAGAACGTCCTGCGCGCCGAACGGCGGGCCGTCATCAAACGGATTGCCGCCAAGGCGGGGGCAAGCCTTGCCGTCGACGAACCCATTCTGGAGTTCGAATGATGGCCGATCCCAAACTCGCCGACTGGCGCACTCTTGCCGAGAGGGAACTGAAGGCCTCACCAGATGCCCTCCTGTGGCACACGCCCGAGGGCATCGACGTCAAGCCGCTCTACACGGCCGAGGATCTCGAGCAGGGCAGCCATCTCGGTTCGCTTCCTGGGCTGAAACCCTTCGTCCGGGGCCCGCGCGCGACCATGTATGCCGGCAGGCCGTGGACAATCCGGCAATATGCCGGCTTCTCGACCGCGGAGGAATCGAACGCCTTCTACCGCAAGGCGCTCGCCGCCGGCCAGCAAGGCGTCTCGGTTGCTTTCGATCTCGCCACGCATCGCGGCTATGACAGCGACCATCCGCGTGTTGTAGGCGATGTGGGCAAGGCCGGTGTAGCGTTCGATACCGTCGAGGACATGAAGATCCTGTTCGACGGCATCCGGCTCAAGGACATCTCCGTCTCCATGACCATGAACGGTGCGGTCATCCCGATCCTTGCCTGCTTCATCGTTGCCGGCGAGGAACAGGGCTGCCCGCGCGGCCAGCTCTCCGGGACCATCCAGAACGACATCCTGAAGGAGTTCATGGTCCGCAACACCTACATCTACCCGCCAGAACCCTCGATGCGGATCGTCGCCGACATCATCGAGTACACCGCAAAGGAGATGCCGAAATTCAACTCGATCTCCATCTCCGGCTATCATATGCAGGAGGCAGGCGCGACGCTGGTGCAGGAACTCGCCTTCACATTGGCCGACGGGCGTGAATATGTCCGCGCGGCGTTGAATAAGGGCCTCGACGTCGACGATTTTGCCGGACGGCTCTCGTTCTTCTTTGCGATTGGCATGAATTTCTTCATGGAGGCCGCCAAGCTGCGGGCGGCGCGATTTCTGTGGTCGCGTATCATGGAAGAGTTCGAACCGAAGAAGCCTGCATCGGTGATGCTGCGCACGCACTGCCAGACATCGGGCGTGTCGCTGCAGGAGCAGGACCCCTACAACAACATCGTGCGCACCGCCTATGAGGCGCTCGCCGCGGTGCTCGGTGGCACGCAGTCACTCCACACCAACTCTTTCGATGAAGCGATCGCTCTGCCGACGGAGTTTTCGGCGCGCATTGCGCGCAATACCCAGCTCATCCTCCAGCACGAGACCGGCGTGACCAAAGTCGTCGACCCGCTGGCCGGTTCCTATTACGTTGAAAGCCTGACCGCCGAACTTGCCGACAAGGCGTGGGCGCTCATCGAGGAAATCGAGTCCACCGGCGGCATGACCAAGGCGGTCATCGACGGTTTGCCAAAACGTCTGATCGAGACGGCGGCGACCCGCCGCCAGGCGGCGATTGACCTCGGCGACGAGGTGATCGTCGGTGTCAACAAGTATCGGCTGGAGACCGAGGCCGCGATCGATGCCCTTGAGATCGACAATGCGGCAGTGCGCGAGGCGCAGATCCGCCGTCTCGAACAAACAAAGCGTCAGCGCGACCCCAAGCGCGTCGACGCAGCCCTTGCTGGGCTTGGTCAGACCGCAGCCAGCAGCAAGGGCAACATTCTCGAAGCAGCCGTCGAAGCGGTGCGCGCTCGCGCGACGGTGGGGGAGATTTCTGACACCCTGCGCCGCGCCTTCGGCGATCACGTGGCCGTTCCTGAGGTGACCTCGGAGGTTTACGGCGCCGCCTTCAAGAATGAGCCGGAATACCAAACCCTAACTTCCCGTATCAGGGAGGTTTCCGTGTCACTTGGCGGCCGGCCGAAGCTGATGGTGGCTAAGCTCGGCCAGGATGGCCATGACCGCGGCGCCAAAGTGATTGCATCGGCCTTTGGCGATCTCGGCTTCGATGTGGTTGCCGGGCCGCTTTTCCAAACACCGGAAGAAGCAGCAAGCATGGCCGTGGCCTCCAAGGTTCATGTCATCGGAGCGTCTTCGCTCGCGGCCGGACACAAGACCCTGTTGCCGCAGCTCGTCGAGGCGCTGAAAGCAAAGGGCGCCGAAAACATCATCGTCGTGTGCGGTGGCGTGGTGCCGCGCCAGGATTATCAGTTCCTGATGGACCACGGGGTAGCTGCTGTGTTCGGCCCTGGAACCCACATCTTGGATGCCGCGCGTGCGGTCGTCGATCTCCTAGAAGGAAGGCGTCGCAATCGATGAAGACGCTTGTCATCAAGTCCTCGGCAAGCCGTGGAGATGCCCCTGCTGGGACAGCGGCGTTGTAATCGCAAAGGCCCTCGAATGGCCTTAGCGGCCAGCCTCTCAGTCTGGCTGCCGAACACAAGAGCATGATCGATGTCGCTGCAATCGCTGATCGACCCAAGCGCAGCGAGGCCCGCGACGTCGCGTTGGGGACTGGAAAACCGAGCAGAATGCCGTAAATACGGACGTCGTTGACGTAAGGGAAGGGAATAATGGCCGCGAATGGACCGCAAATCAGCCGCGAGAGTGTCCGGCCCTTGTGGACGCAAACCGAAGTTCGCGCACTTCACGATGCCCCCTTCAACAATCTCCTCTTCCTCGCGCAAACCGTGCACCGCCAGAATTTCGATCCAACAAGGTCCAGCTCAGCCGGCCGCTCAGCATCAAGACGGGCGGATGCCCGGAGGATTGCGGCTATTGTAGCCAGTCGGCGCATCACGAGACCGGCCTGAAGGCGTCGAAGCTGATGGAGGTCCGGCGCGTCGTCGCCGAGGCGACCAAGGCACGTGACGCCGGCGCCACCCGCTATTGCATGGGCGCGGCCTGGCGAAACCCCAAGGCGCGCGACATGGATGCGGTGGTGGCGATGGTCGAAGGCGTCAAGGCGCTGGGCATGGAGACCTGCATGACGCTCGGCATGCTCGATCTTGAGCAAGCCGCTCGACTGAAGCAGGCTGGTCTCGACTTTTACAACCACAACATCGATACGTCGGAACGCTACTACAGCGAGATCATCAGCACGCGGAGCTTTGCCGACCGGCTCGAGACGCTCGAGCACGTTCGCCAATCCGGCATCAAGGTCTGCTGCGGCGGCATTGTCGGCATGGGCGAGGAGCCGGTGGACCGGATCGGCATGCTGGTGACGCTGGCCAACCTGCCGGAACACCCCGAAAGCGTTCCGATCAACATGCTGATGCCGATCGCCGGCACCCCGCTTGCCGACGCCAAGCCGATCGAGCCGATCGAATTCGTGCGCGTGATCGGGCTGGCGCGCATCATGATGCCGAAATCGCATATCCGTCTCTCCGCCGGCCGCACGGCCATGACCGACGAGATGCAGGCGCTGTGCTTTTTTGCCGCAAGGCGCTCGGCGCATCTGGTGCGCTCGTGACCGGGCCGAGGAGTCTGTGCGAGTATCTACTCAACCGGTGCCGGCCGTTCATCTACGCCACCGCGCCATCGCCGCTGGCTGCCTTGTTGCGCGAACGCGGAATCGCCAACCACGAACCACGACCGATCTTTGTCGGCGCCCACAATGAGCGCCTGACGCGCTTCGGGGCGACCCACATCGTACGACGAGCGGCGGCCAAGGCAGTGGCCATAAGGCCGGACTTGGCCGAAAAGCCCATATCGCCACAGATCTTCCGGCACTCTCTCGCCATGAAGCTTCTCCAGTCCGGCGTGGATCTTTTGACGATTCAAGCCTGGCTCGGGCACGCACAGTGAACCGCTGTACAATCTTGCCAAGTTTGCCTTTGAGTGGTCGGTGCGCATCGAGCGTCCAAGCCGTAGGCGGCAGCCTGTTGAGGCTCGTAGTGGTCGGAATGCGAGTCGATTTGTCGCGGACGAATCAGAGCCACCACAGGATTTAATGCGGCATCGACGGCCCGGCTGCGAGCCGGCCGATGGAGGCGCACATGGTCCGGCGCATGGACCGCTCTGTGCTGCGCGTGCACGTGTCGTTCGAAGCGACAAGAACCGGCCCCTGCTCGAGGCCTACGCCCGGCTTGTGCCAACGATCCGGCGCACGAGCCAACGGCCGGAACGTCGCCCGGACCTCTCATCGAAGGTGACGGGCATGACAGCGAGATCTGGAGGTAAGCAATGACCGAGACGCGATGTGAGCTCTATGCACGGGTATCGAGCGAGGCCAGACGCGCGACAACACGATTGCCAGTCAGGTCATTGCGTTGCAGGAACGCATTGCCGCCGATGACTTCGTGCTTGAGCCAGGTCACAGCTATCTGGACGACGGCTACAGTGGTTCGGTTTTGCTTCGCCCGGCGCTGGAGCGGCTGAGGGATGCGGTTGCCAGTGGCCACGTCGAGCGTCTCTACGTCCATGCTCCCGATCGGCTCGCCCGCCGCTACGCCCATCAGGCGCTGCTGATCGACGAGTTCCGTCGTGCCTTCTGCTTCAGGGCTTCGATCGAGCGGGCCCGCAGGATCGAAAGCTCCAGTTCGCTCATCGTGCCCTTCATGCCGAGCAGCAGCCTGTCGTTGGGATAACGCGGTTCGTAGATGCCGTCCTCATCGATGATGAGCGTTCCGACAAGGCCGCAAAACTCGATGAGCGTATGCCAGTCCCGGCCATTGCGGGCCAGCCGGGAGGCTTCAATGGCGAGGACCGCACCAACCCGACCTTCGCAGATCGCCGCCAGAAGCTTCTCAAAGCCCGGACGGCTGATG
>NZ_JAMYLL010000087.1:0-12146 GCF_040318045.1 Mesorhizobium sp. M1338
ATATAAATTTATGCTTTCGGGGGCCGTTTCTTTTTTTTATAATGCACCGGCATTCCACCACGCTACCAATCATGTGCGGGGGGGGGGGCGCCGCCACGCGCGCGCTCGCCGAAATCCTGGCGACGGCCTTGCCCTCGCCATGGGCCTATATCGCCACGGCGCAACCCTATGATGACGAGATGCGCGAGCGCATCGCGCTGCACCGCTCGCGGCGCGGCGAAGGCTGGACGACCATCGACGCACCGCTCGATCTCGCCGGTGCGCTCAAGGCCTTGCCGGACGACCAGCCGGTGCTTGTCGACTGCCTGACGCTGTGGCTGACCAACCATATGCTGGCCGATCACGATCTCGAGCTTGAATGCCGTCGGCTGGCGGACGTGCTGTCGCGGCCGCGCGGGTCCTGGTTCGTGGTCTCCAATGAAGTTGGCCAGGGTATCGTGCCGGACAATGCATTGGCGCGCCGCTTTCGCGATGCCGCCGGCCGCCTCAACCAGCAGGTGGCCGCTATCGCCGATACGGTGCTGTTGATGGTGGCGGGATTTCCGCTCAAGGTGAAATGACATGACCGACATCGACGATAGGGACGAAGAACGCCACCGCGCCAAAATGGCCAAGCGCAAGGCGGTGCAGGATGCCGAGGTGGCGAGCAAGACGGTCGAGAAGGGACTGCTGATCGTCAACACCGGCCCGGGCAAGGGCAAGACCACGGCCGCCTTCGGCCTGGCGCTGCGGATGCTCGGCTACGGCAAGCGCGTCGGCGTCGTCCAGTTCATCAAGGGCAAGTGGCATACCGGCGAGAAGGACGCCTTCGCCGTCTTCGGCGACCGCGTCGTCTGGCACGCGATGGGCGAGGGCTTCACCTGGGAAACGCAGGATCTGAAGCGCGACATCGCCGCGGCCGAAGCGGCATGGACCAAGGTGCTCGAACTGATGACCGACCCGTCGATCAGCCTGCTGGTGCTTGACGAACTGAATATCGCGCTGCGCTATGATTATCTCGATCTCGATAAGGTGGTTGCGGCGCTGAAAGCCCGGCGCGAGGGCCTGCATGTCGTCGTCACCGGCCGCAATGCCAAGCCGGCGCTGGTCGAGGCGGCCGATCTTGTCACCGAGATGGGCGTAACCAAGCATCATTTTTCCGCGGGCGTTAAGGCGCAGCAGGGGATTGAGTTCTGATCCTTTCTTACCCTCCCCTTGTGGGGGTGAGCAGCCGGTTCGCGTCAGCGAATTCAGCGCGCCGGTGGCGCGCTGAAAGGCCGGCGAACGCCGGGACGCTGCCGCAGGCAGCGGGGACCCGGCCTGCACGACCGCCCTCCGCTATGGCTCCGTGCGTTCGGCGTTCGAAAACCAAATCGTTGGCTTTTCGCCAGCCTTCGGCTGGACACGCCTCACCCCCACAAGGGGGGAGGGTGAAGTAGATCACACCATAATGACAATGATCGAAACCAGCCCGAACAGCGCGATCAGGAGGGTGTCGGCGACGCGATAGAGTTTCAGCGCCTGCCTTATGTCGGTGCTGTCGGCTTCGCGCCGTCCGCCTCCACCCATGAAGACGTCATCGACCAAGACGCCGCCGTAGCTGCGCGGCCCGGCGAGTGCGAGACCAAGCGCGCCGGCCATCGCCGCCTCCGGCCAGCCGGCATTGGGCGAGCGGTGCTTTTTCGCGTCGCGCCACACCGCGTGCCAGGCACCGCGGGGATCGGCGCCTTTGACCAGGAACGCCGCCAGCACGATCAGCGCTGCCGTCAGCCGTGACGCCGGCAGGTTGATCCAATCGTCGAAGCGCGCCGCCGCCCAGCCGAACGCCTCGTGGCGCGGGGTGCGGTGACCGATCATCGAATCGGCGGTGTTGGCGGCCTTGTAGGCGGCGCCGCCGGCGAGGCCGCCGATTCCGGTCCAGAAAGCGGGAGCGACGATGCCATCGGAAAAATTCTCGGCCAAGCTCTCGATCGCAGCGCGGCTGACACCGGCGCTGTCCAGCGTTTCGGGGTCACGGCCGACGATGCGCGAGACGGCAACGCGGCCCAAAGCGAGGCCTCCGGTGTCGAGCGCGTCGGCCACCGCCTCGACATGCTCGTAAAGGCTCTTCTGCGACAGAAGCGAGGTTGCCAGAAGGGCAGTGATGATGAGCCCCATGGGAACGAACCAGAGCAGGATCTGCATGCCGAGGCCGATTATCGCCGGTACCAGCACGATGACCAGAAGCGCCTGGACACCGCGCTTGCGACGCAGTGCGTCGGGATCAGTGGCGTGGTTGAGCCTGAGGTCGAGAAAGGATATCAGCCTGCCGAACCACGTCACCGGATGGCCGATGGCGCGAAACAGCCAGTCGGGGTAACCGAGGGCGAATTCGACGGCTAATGACAGGAAAGCGATCAGGACTGACATGAAGCTTCTTGAAGGAGCGGTGGACCATGGTGGAAGTCTTGGCCGGGCGAGGGCGCTTTTCCCCAACGCTTCGCGGCCTTTCGTCGACCTCTCGACCGGTATCAATCCGCACTCCTACCCGCTTTTCGACCTGCCCGCCACCTCGCTGTCGCGATTGCCGGAAGCCGCGCGCACGCGTGACTTGGTAGAGATCGCGGCCAGCACCTATGGCGCGCCGTCGCCAGCCAATGTCGCGGCGGCACCGGGCACGCAGATCCTGTTGCCGCGCGTCGCATCGCTGATCGCGCCCGGCAAGGCGCTGGTGCTGGGGCCGACCTATGCCGAACATGCCCGCGCTGCGGCGATCACCGGGCACAAGGTGGTGGAGGTCAACGATTTCGAAGCGCTGGCGGACGCCGACCTTGCCATTGTCGTCAATCCGAACAATCCGGATGGACGCATCGTCGAGCGCGACCGTTTGCTGGCGCTGGCCGCCGGACTGCGCGCCAGGGGCGGGCTGCTGGTCGTCGACGAGGCGTTCATGGATGTCGGCCCGCGCGAACATAGCCTTGCTGGCGATGTCGGGCAGGGTGGTATCGTCGTCTTGCGTTCGTTCGGCAAGTTTTTCGGCCTGGCCGGGCTGCGGCTCGGGTTCGCACTTTCCGATTCGGCGACGGTCGAACGGCTGGAGACGCAGTTCGGGCCATGGGCCGTCGCCGGCCCGGCGCTGGAATACGGCATCCGCGCGCTTGCCGATATCGGCTGGCAGGACGCGATGCGGGCATTCCTTGCGGCTGCATCGGCGCGGCTCGATGCACTGTTCGGCCGCTTCGGCATTCCCGTCGCGGGCGGCACCACACTGTACCGTTTCCTCCGCCTGCCGGATGCCGCCGATCTGTTTTCCGCACTTGGCGAGCGCGGCATCCTGCTTCGGCATTTCGCCGACCGGCCGCATGTCCTGCGCGCCGGCCTACCGGGGAGTCAGGATGAATGGCGGCGGCTCGAATCCGCCCTTGCCGATTGGGCGGCGCGGCGCCAGGATCAATTGAAGGATTCAAAACAATGATCCATGTCTGCTCGCTGGCAAAGATCGAGGAAACGGTGGCCAGGACCGGCGCCGACCGCATGCTGTCGCTGCTTGCCGCCGGAACGGAGGTGGTCCGGCCGGCCTCGATCTCTAGGGAAAACCATCTGCATCTGGTCATGCACGACATTGCGGTGGCGCAAGACGGCATGACCATGCCGGGCGAGGATCATGTCCGCAACCTGCTCGATTTCGCGCGCCGATGGGACCGGGCAAGGCCGATGGTCGTGCATTGCTACGCCGGCATCAGCCGCTCGACCGCCTCTGCCTACATTATCGCGGCAGCACTGGCGCCGAAACGCGACGAGGCCGAACTGGCTCGGACGCTGCGGGCGCTGTCCCCATCGGCGACACCCAATCCGCGACTGATTGCGGTGGCCGACACGCTGCTTGATCGCAACGGCCGCATGGTCGCGGCGATCGAATCGATCGGGCGTGGTGCGGATGCCTTTGAAGGCACGCCTTTCGCGCTCAAGATTGATCTCTAGCTATTACAGCCAGTCGGCGAGTTTCGCCTTGCGCACATCCCGCAGCAGGCTGATGAAACCATCGGCCTGATATTCTGCCGTCAGCCGGCCTTTTTCCGATGTCGCGATGCTGGCGTCGCCGACCACGCCGTTCGGGTTGAGATCCCCAGCGATCCAGGCGAAGGCGTGGGTGCCGGTGTGGCGCAGCAGCGAGAATTCCTTCTCGGCCTTGGCGACACTGGAAATGAAATTATCGGCCTTGCCCATGTCGACGAGGTCCGGTCGGAAATGCAGCATCAGCGAGGTCTCGACATCGCCGCCATGGATGCCGTGGCGGTCCTCGAGTTCGGTGTACATGCCGGCCGGGCGGCCGAAACGCTGCCAGCTGGTCTTCACCGCCAGCATCTTCTCGCGCACGCGCAATTCGCGCGTGACGATGCCCATGATCTCTTCGTTGCCGCCATGCGAATTGACGACGATCAGCTTGCGTACGCCGGCGCGCGCGATCGACAGGCCAAGCTCAGTCCAGGCATCGACCAATGTCGTTGCCGGCAACGTGAGGGTGCCCGGCGCGTGAAGATGCTCGTTCGACTTGCCCACCGCCTGCACCGGCAGGATGCGGATGTCGAGATCGTCGGGCAGGCGCGAAATGACCGTGTCGAGCATGCCGTTCATGATCGAGCTGTCGGTCGAAACCGGCAGATGCGGTCCATGCTGCTCGATCGCCGCCAGCGGCAGCACGGCGATCGTCGCCTCCGGATCGATCGAGGCGTATTCGGTGGTCCGGTAGTCGCCCCACCACACGCGTCTTTTTGCAACGGTCATGCCACGCCTCTTCAATGGATGAGTCAGACCTAGCGCGGGAAGGATGGCCTGTCGATCACCCCGCCGCGATCGCCTCTACCTCGACCTTGAATTCGGGCCGCGCGAATCCGGAGACGATCATCAGCGTCGAGGCCGGCGCGGGGTTCGAAAACAGCCGGTCGCGGACATCCATGTAGGGCCGCAGATGTGCGCGGTCGGTGACATAGGCGTTGATGCGCACGATGTCCCCGAGACCCAGTCCGGCCTCGCCGAGCACCGCTTCGATGTTGCGGAAACAGAGCTCGGCCTGTGCCCCGGCGTCTTCCGGGATCTCGTCGTCCGCCGTAATGGCAACCTGGCCCGAGCACAGTACCAACCGCTTGCCGGCCGGCACTTCGACGCCATGGCTGTAGCGGGCAAAGGGCGGCTTGATCGACTTCGGGGTGTGGAATTTGAACATGGCAATCTCCTGGATGCCGCCAGCCTAAGGCCTGACCCGTCACACCTTCAAGATGGCGGTGCATGTTCCCGGGGCGATTGTGGACAGGCGTTCAAAAAATAGGCACGATGCCTCTGGTGCAGCACGACCTTGTCCGGCTTTCGCAGATGGCTGTGGTGCAAGCGGGCGGTCCCGGCGCGAGGGGCTGGTGGCATATGTCTTGCTTCTTGAATCTTGGTGTCGAGCCTGGCGCGTGGCGCGCCAGAGCAAACAAAGGGTGGTGTCGATGTACGGAAAACAGAAGATTTCGGCGGCGGTGGTGGCTCTGCTTGCAGCCGGCACGCTGAGTGCCGCTGCGAATGAAAAAGTCACCTTCGGCACCAACTGGTTGGCCGAGCCGGAACATGGCGGATATTATCAGGCCGTGGCGGACGGCACCTATGCCGCCTGCGGCCTCGACGCCACCATCATGCAGGGCGGTCCGCAGGTCAGCGGCCGGCCGATGCTGCTGGCCGGCAAGATCGATTTCTACATGGGCGGCAATCTGCTGTCGGCTTTCGATGCCGTCCAGCAAGGCATTCCGATGCGCGTGGTGGCAGCGGACTTCCAGAAGGATCCGCAGGTCATCATGTCCCACCCCGGCGAGGGGCTCGACAAATGGGAGGATTTGAAGAACGCCGAGCAGTACATATTGGGCGACGAGGGCGTGCAGACCTTCTTCCAGTGGATGGTCATCGAGCTCGGCTTCGATGCCTCGAAGCGCGCGCCCTACACCTACAACACCGCTCCATTCCTCGCCAACAAGAAGTCGATCCAGCAGGGCTACGTCACCTCCGAGCCGTTCGCGGTCAAGAAGGAAGGCGGCTTCGTGCCGAACCAGTTCCTGCTTGCCGACTATGGCTGGGATACCTACTCGACGACGATCGAAGTGATGCAAGACACGATCGACAAGAAGCCGGAGGTGGTCCAGTGCTTCGTCGATGGTTCGGCCAAGGGCTGGTACAAATATCTCTACGGCGACAACAAGGCCGCCAACGACATGATCAAGAAAGACAATCCCGACATGAGCGACGACCAGATCGCGTTCTCGATCGAGCAGATGAAGAAGTTCGGCCTGGCCGATTCCGGCGACACGGAAAAGCTCGGCATCGGCGCAATGACCGACGCGCGGGTCCAGAGCTTCTACGACAAGATGGTCAAGGCCAAGGTCACGCCAGCCGGCATCGACATCAAGAAGGCCTACACGCTGACCTTCGTCAACAAGGGCGTCGGGCTCGAGCTGAAGAAGTAGGCCGTCCCGGCATGATGCAGGAAAAAGTGGCGCCAGCGCCGTCTGCGTCGGATACAGCCCCGACGCTTCTGGCGCTGCGTGGCGTCGGCAAGGTGTTTTCCAACGGCGTGACGGCGCTGAGCGATGTCGACCTGACGATCAGGGAAGGCGATTTCCTCAGTCTGCTCGGGCCGTCGGGCTGCGGCAAGTCGACGGCGTTGCGGTTAATCGCGGGCCTGTCGACGCCGACCTCCGGCGTGCTCGATTGGCGCGGCGGCGGCGCGCTTGACCGCTCGAACATCGGCTTCGTCTTCCAGGAGCCGACGCTTTTGCCCTGGGCAAACGTCTTCGACAATGTCTGGCTGCCGCTTCGGCTGAAGGGCATCAGCCGTGCCAAGGCCACGCCAGTGGTGACGGAAATGCTGGCGCGGGTGCACCTGACCGGTTTCGAGAACGCGGTGCCGCGCGAACTGTCCGGCGGCATGAAGATGCGCGTCTCGATCGCGCGCGCCATGGTGAACAAGCCGCGCGTGCTGCTGATGGACGAGCCGTTCGCGGCACTCGACGAGATCACTCGCTTCAAGCTCAACAACGATCTGCTGGAGCTGTGGCAAGACGAACGCTTCACCGTCGTGTTCGTCACCCACAGCGTCTTCGAAAGCGTCTTTCTCTCCAACCGCGTCGTCCTCATGGCAGCACGGCCGGGCAGGGTGTTCGACGAACTCGCGATCGAGGCCAGCTATCCGCGCGACGAGGCGTTTCGCACCTCGCCCGACTATGCGGCACTGTGCCGTCAGGCCTCCGATGTGCTGGTCAAGGCCATCAACTCAACAGCAGGCACACACCATGACGGCCATTGACGAGCAGGTGCTCGAACTCGACCCCGAGGAAGCACGCCGGGTGCGCCAGGAACGCTTCGAGCGGATCGGCCGCTGGGTGCTGCCGCTGGCGATCATGATCCTGGCGATCTGGCTGTGGGACCGCATCTGCGTATGGAACCAGATTCCGCAGTACATCCTGCCGCGTCCCGGCGTGGTTCTGTGGACGCTCTATAACGACGCCGGCCTGCTGTTCTCCTCGCTGCTGGTCACCTTGCGCATCACCTTCCTCAGCCTGGCTTTGGCCGTCATCGGCGGGGTCGGGCTGGCGGTGCTGTTCGCGCAGTCGAAATGGGTCGAGATGTCGTTCTTCCCGTTCGCGATCGTGCTGCAAGTGACGCCGATCGTGGCGATCTTTCCGCTGATCAACATCTATGTGAACGACCAGACGACCAAGCTATTGCTATGCGCCTGGATCGTCGCCTTCTTCCCGATCCTGTCCAACACCACGCTCGGTCTCAACTCCGTCGACCGCAATCTGCGCGACATGTTCAAGCTCAATGGTGCGACGCGCTGGCAGCAGTTGCGCTATCTCAGGCTGCCGGCGGCGATGCCCTATTTCCTCGGCGGGTTGAAGATCGCCGGCGGCCTGTCGCTGATCGGCGCCGTGGTGGCAGAATTCGTCGCAGGTACCACCGGCCAGTCGTCTGGCCTTGCCTCGCGCATCATCGAGGCCGGCTACCGGCTCAACGCGCCGCGGTTGTTCGCGGCGCTGTTCTTGATCTCGCTCACCGGCATCCTGATCTTCCTGGTGCTGTCGCTGATTTCGCATCTTATTTTGCGGCGCTGGCACGAAAGCGCACTGAAGCAGGAGCGCTAGGGTCTTGATTCCCAACACAGGGTCATACCGGCTCGCCAACGTCCGGCTTCACGCGTCCCTGACACCGGGCCTTGGTGCTGCCTTTGATGGCGATGGCTTCGCGCTCGCCGACATCACTGTGGCCGACGGCAAGATCGCCGGCATTGCCGCGCATCGTCGTGCAGAAGTGTTGGCCGGTACCATCGATCTTGGCGGCCGCATCGTGCTGCCCTGTTTCGTCGATTGCCATACGCATATCGACAAGGGCCATATCTGGCCGCGAAAGCCCAATCCCGACGGCACCTTCATGGGTGCGCTGAATGCCGCCGGCGCCGATCGTGTGGCACGCTGGAGCGCCGAGGACGTGGCGCGCCGCATGGATTTTTCGCTGCGCTCGGCCTACGCGCATGGCACCAGGGCGCTGCGCACCCACATTGACAGCGTTGCACCGCAGGAGGAGATCTCCTGGCCGGTGTTCGAGACGATGCGCGAGGCCTGGCGTGGCCGCATCGAATTGCAAGGCGCCTGCCTGCTTGGCATCGAGGGGGTGCGCGACAAAAAATGGTTCGACAGGCTGGCAAAACGGGTTGCGGCCGCGAAGGGCGTGCTCGGTGTCGTCACCTATATGGTGCCGGACCTCGAAGAACTGCTCGACCATGTCTTCGCGCAGGCCATCAAGCATGGCCTCGATCTCGATTTCCATGCCGACGAGACCGACGATATTGCCGCCATATCGCTGAAGAAGATCGCCGAGGCCGCTCTCTGGAACGGCTTCGAAGGCAATATCCTTGTCGGCCATTGCTGTTCGCTGGCGCGCCAGCCCGACCTCGATGTGCTCGAGACGCTGGACAAGGTGGCGAAAGCCGGGCTCGCCGTCGTCTCGCTGCCGATGTGCAATCTCTATTTGCAGGACCGGCGCGGCGATGGCACCACGCCGCGCTGGCGTGGCGTGACGCTGCTGCACGAGATGAAGGCGAGGGGTATTCCGGTCGCGGTCGCTTCCGACAACACGCGCGATCCGTTCTATGCCTATGGGGATCTCGACATGCTGGAGGTCTACCGCATGGCGACACGCATCCTGCATTTCGATCACCCGGTTGCCGACTGGCCGCAAGCTGTCACCGCAACGCCGGCCAAAGTGATGCGGCTCGATGGCTTCGGCACGCTGGCCGCCGGCGGCGATGCCGATTTCATCGTGTTCAAAGGTCGAAGCTGGACGGAATTGCTGTCGCGGCCCGAATCGGATCGCATCGTCGTGCGCGGCGGCAAGGCGATCGACCGGCAATTGCCCGACTACGCCGAACTCGACGAACTGATGGTGGAATGATGGACGTTTCGGCGCTCAAACGCGATCTCGAAGGCCTGAAGGTCGACGACAATCCGGCCATCGTCCAGCAGAAGAGCCGCGATTTCTATTGGTACAGCCCGGTGCTGAAGCAGCAGCTCGATCATGTCACTGGCGATTTGATCGTGACGCCGAAGAACGAGGCCGAACTGGTCCGCGTGCTTGCCGCCTGTCACCGGCATGGCGTGCCGGTGACGCCACGCGGCAGCGGCACCGGCAATTACGGCCAGGCGATGCCGCTTTCGGGCGGCGTCGTGCTCAACCTCGCCGAAATGAACGAGATCAAATCGATCGCGCCGGGGCGCGTGGTGACAGGTCCCGGTGCCATTCTGGCCGATATCGACAAGGCAACGCGGGCGCATTCCGGGCAGGAGTTGCGGCTGTCGCCGTCCACCTACAACACGGCCTCGATCGGCGGCTTCATCGCCGGCGGCTCGGGTGGTGTCGGCTCGATCAATTTCGGTGGCCTGCGGGACTTCGGCAACGTGCTTCGACTGCGCGTGGTGACCATGGAGGCAGAACCGAAAGCGCTCGAGCTCACCGGTGAGGATCTGCACAAGGTCACACACGCCTATGGCACCAACGGCATTATCACCGAAGTCGAAATGCCGCTGACGGCTGCCTACGACTGGGTCGACGTCATCATCGGTTTCGACCGTTTCATGGATGCGGCGCGCTACGGCAATGCGCTGGCGTGCCAGGACGGCATCCTGACCAAGCTCATCACGCCGATAGCGGCACCCGTGCCGCAACTCTATTTCAAGCGGCACCAGAAATTCCTGAAAGAGGGACAAAGCATCTGCGTCGTCATGGTGGCGCAGCATGGGCTGGATGCCTTCCTGGCCTTCACCCGCCGTGCCGGTGGCGAGGTGATCTTCAATGCGGCCACGGCAACGCCGGACGAGACAAAAGGCCTGCCGCCGGCCTATGAGCTGGCCTGGAACCACACGACGCTCAGGGCGCTGCGCGTCGATCCTTCGATCACCTATCTGCAATCGCTTTATCCCTTTCCCAACCAGTTGGCGCTGGTCGAGAAGATGGACGCGATGTTTCCGGGGGAGGTTTTTTCGCATCTCGAATTCGTGCGGCTGGACGGCAACATCACCTGCTTCGGCCTGCCGCTGGTCAAGTTCACCACCGAAGCGCGGCTCGACGAGATCGTGCGCCTGCATGAGGAGAACGGCTGCCCGATCTTCAACCCGCACCGCTATACGCTGGAAGAGGGCGGCATGAAGCAGACCGACGCGGTGCAGCTTGCCTTCAAGCGGGAGACTGATCCTCGAGGGTTGCTCAATCCCGGCAAGATGATCGCCTGGGAGAACCCGGATTACGATTATCGGTCGGGCCGGACTTTTTTGTTCAAGGGGCTGCAAAGGGTGTGATGAGGACAGGTTTGCGCTTGAACACCCTAGGGGATATTCCCCTGTGAACATCCTTGTCCTCTACGCCCATCCTGTCGAGACCAGCTTCAATGCCGGCCTGCACCGGATGATCATCGAGCGGTTGACGGCGGCGGGCCATACGGTCGACGACTGCGATCTCTATGCCGAGGATTTCGATCCGCGGCTGACGCGCGAGGAAAGGCTGGACTATCACAACCAGCGCGGCACCTCCGATGCGGTGGCTTCCTATGTCGAACGCCTGCTGCGCGCCGATGCGCTGGTGCTTTCCTATCCAGTCTGGAACTACGGCTTTCCGGCGATCCTCAAAGGCTTCTTCGATCGCGTCTTCTTGCCGGGCGTGTCGTTCAAGCTCGTCAACGGCAAGGTGCAGCCGTCGCTGCACAACATCCGTAAGGTCGCAGCGGTGACCACCTATGGCGGCAGTCGGTTCCGCGCCTTGCTGATGGGCGATCCGCCGCGCAAATTGATCAAGCGTATGCTGCGCGCCACCGTAAAACCGGGTGCGCCGGTGAGCTATCTCGCGCACTATGCAATGAACCTGTCTACCGACGGCACGCGCAAGGCCTTCGTGGCAAGGGTCGCAGCCAGCATGGGCGCCTTCTGATGCGCGCGCTGGTGGTCTACTGCCATCCGGTGCCCGATAGCTTCTGCGCCGCAATCCGCGATACCGCCGTGGACGTGCTGACGCGAAGAGGCTGGGAGGTGCGGCTGCTCGACCTCTATGCCGAGAAATTCGATCCGGTGATGAATTGCGACGAGCGGCGCTCCTACAATGATCAGGCGCCGCAGGACCCGGCGCTGAGGCCGCATTTCGAGCTGCTCAACTGGGCCGAAGCGATCCTGTTCGTCTATCCGACCTGGTGGTACGGGCTGCCGGCGATGCTGAAGGGCTGGCTCGACCGGGTGTGGGCGACGGACGTCGCTTTCAAGCTGCCGGCGGGCAAGGGGCGGATCAAGTCGCTGATGACGCATGTGACCAAGATCGGCGTCATCACCACCTGCGGGGCGCCGACCTGGTGGAGCGTCGTCGTCGGCCAGCCCGGACGCAAGACCCTTTTGCGCGGCATGCGGGCGCTGTGCGCGACGCGTTGCCGGACCTTTTTCCTGGCGCACTATCTGATGGATTCCTCGACGCCGCGGACAAGGGCGGCGTTTCTGGCGAAAGTGCGGGCGAAGCTGGAGCGGTTTTGAGTGGCACGACTTTCCCTTCTCCCCTTGTGGGCTAGCGTGCGCACACATTTGCTTCGTGCTGTGGTCAAGCGTGAAGAAGCGAGGCCGGAAAATGGCTTG
>NZ_JAMYLL010000088.1:0-11056 GCF_040318045.1 Mesorhizobium sp. M1338
AGCTGAGTTGGCGAACGACCACGAGAGATCGTGTCGGGGGTGGCAGGGTTCTCATGTTGCGCCTCCGCGATGGTGAAACCATCCGAAGAGCCTCGCCGGAAACGGCGTTCGATCAAGAGCTTGTGCAGCTCAAGCAGCGCGGCAAGCGATACGCGCGGGGGAGCCCAGGTCCATCGCCGCGCAGCGCACGTGTGCCCAGCAGAAGGCGAGCGTGACGCCACTCTTTTCGGCCAGCACGCGATAGCCGCCATAGCCGTCGACCTGCAAGATTCCGCCAAATCCTGCGAGATGAGCGATCGGCCGCTCGGCCTTTCGGTCCGGCGCATAGACATAGGCGACGCCCGGCGGGTCGCTCCCCTCCCATGGTCGGTCATCGCGGGCATAGGCCCAGAGCTGCCCAGTCTTGGTCTTGCCGCGGC
This sequence comes from Mesorhizobium sp. M1338, assembly GCF_040318045.1. Classification (NCBI taxonomy): domain Bacteria; kingdom Pseudomonadati; phylum Pseudomonadota; class Alphaproteobacteria; order Hyphomicrobiales; family Phyllobacteriaceae; genus Mesorhizobium; species Mesorhizobium sp. M1338. The sequence continues at coordinate 420 of NZ_JAMYLL010000088.1, forward strand.
CGGGATCGAGCACCGGCGCCGTGGTCTCGTCAGCGAAGAGTTTTGGTGAGGTCTTCAGCTTGCCAAGCAGCCGCTCATGCACCGGACGCAGGTGCCAGGCGGCGCGGCCGACCCAGTCGGCGAGCGTGGAGCGATCGAAATTCATGCCTTGCCGGGCATAGATCTGCGCCTGACGATAGAGCGGCAAGTGATCGGCGTATTTGGAGACCAGCACCTGGGCGACCGTTGCCTCGGTCGGAAGACTACCCTCGATCAGCCGCGCCGGCTCCAAATCGTTCGACTTAAGCGTAAACTCTGAAATCGTCATATGTCGAAGCCCTCAAAGGCTCCGAACATCGTCCTTCACGCCGATCCCCGAAAGGTGCCGTCGGAACATCGCTTACCATGGAGGGAAGGGAACCCCAACATTAAACTGAGTGGCAAAGGTCGACGTCAGACTTCATTTTGCCGGATGGATTGAGGTGCGACCGATGGCATTGTGGTTCTCCGACAAGCCAGCATAGACAACTCCGATCCACTTCCGACATTTTGTGTGGGGTTTGTCGGGTCCGCCACACCGTTTGGCAGCCTTTTTCATGTGCTGCATCGACAGAAATGGCTGAACAGCAACGAGAAGACTCTTGTTTGAGCTCGTGTCAGCTGAATTGGCACACATATTGAATGTTCTTCGTTGCCGAACCGGTACCTCCAGCCGCCATCGACAGGCGCCCGAAGGTCCGAAACCTGCTCGCGACAATATTTCTGGTTCTGAGGTCAGAAATAAGCGGAAAGCCTTAGGTCCTTCATTCCTATAGAAAGTATGACTGCAATGTCAGATAAGAGAAAAAAGAAACGTTATTCTATATTGGACGATGACGCTGAATGCGCAAGAATAATCAATGGGCGAAACGTAAAAATCGCGTATGCGGGAATCGACAGAGGGCGCGGCGTCTTTTCTTCCCGTAATTTCCTTCCTGGAGAGGTAGTCATGATTGGGTTAATCGACAGATTTGAGGAAGAGAGGACGATATATAGCATTCAAACTGACTGGAACGTTCATGCTACATTCGAGGAGCCCGTTGTCCTCTCGAATCATTCTTGTAATCCAAATCTAGCGATCGTGCCCAACCGATTTGGCGCCTATGATTTTATTGCTATTCACGAGATCGCTCATGATGTCGAACTGACGTGGGATTACGCTACCACTGAATTCGATTCGATTGCGGTACAAGTTTGTCTTTGTTCCTCGAAAAATTGCCGAGGTGCAGCTGGGGGGTTCTCCACGTTGCCTCCTGATCATCCGATGCTCTCGGCGGGTTTTTACGCTCCCTATCTCCAACGACCCTCGGGACGCTTTCCGAGGGGGATAGGAACGTTTGCAAGTTTGGTTGGCTCCTAGAGCACGTCTTGTGATCGATGGATCGATTTGTGATGTGACAGCTCTGATTCGACTTCCACCTCACGGCAGATGCCGTTTTCGGTGCTGCCTGACAACTCTAGAAACGAGCTACGTGTAAACGCATTCACCGAAGGTATCGGCATGCAGAGCAACGTGACGACGCTGGAGGTCTCGGAGTGCATGTGAGCAGCAGAGGAGCCAGCGCAGGGCCGGTCTGAAGTGCATCTGTGCGGCAGACGAAACGCAGCGCCAGGATCCGACCCAACCAGATTTCGCTCGGACTGTTTTAGTCTTCCATGTGAAAATGAAGATCAACCAGCCAAGGCATTTAATCGCTCTCTCGTTGAACGGGACGCCTACAGAGGAACCCTAAAATGAACACCGACGCTTTTACTGCTCATGAGTCCAACGTTCGTCGCTACGGGCGGTCGTTTCCTGCAGTCTTTACGAGGGCTCTTGGGGCGACAATTTGGGACGAGGCCGGTAATCCTTATATCGATTTCCTCGTAGGGTCCGGCGCCCTCAACTACGGACACAACAACCCAAATATTATCACCCCAGCAATCGAATATCTCGGTGGCGAGAACATTCTGCTATCTCTCGACATGTATACGGTGGCAAAGCGTGAGTTCATTGAAACGTTTGTGGATTCAATCCTGAAGCCCAGGGGACTTTCCTACAAGATACAGTTTCCTGGGCCGACCGGCACAAATGCTAACGAAGCGGCGCTAGCGCTGGCGCGAAAATATACGGGCCGCTCGAGCGTCATGGCGTTCACAAATGCGTTCCATGGCATGTCGCTCGGGTCTCTGGCGGTTTCAGGTTCGGCTTCGACTAGGGAATTGGGCGGTGTTGCTCGCCACGATGTGATCCGTGTCCCCTACGACGGATACCCGAACCAAGATTTCGATTCCGCGAGCTACATAGACTTCGTATTGGGCGACCCAGGCAGCGGCATTGAAAAGCCTGCGGCAATCATCCTAGAGACCATTCAGGCAGAAGGCGGCATGAACACTGCATCTGTTGCTTGGCTCACGGAAATTCAGCGCATTTGCCGCAGGCACGGTGTTGTTTTGATCGTCGACGATATCCAGGCGGGGGCGGGACGAACGGGCGAGTTCTTCTCATTCGAGTTCGCGGGCATTGATCCCGACATCATATGCCTTTCAAAGTCCCTCAGCGGATCAGGCAGCCCGTTCTCCATTGTTCTGATTCGGCCCGACCTGGATATTTGGAATCCCGGAGAACATAGCGGGACGTTCAGAGGCAACAATCTCGCCTTCGTGACTGCAGGGGCGATGTGCAAACTGTGGTCCGACACGCAGTTTACTGCAGGCGTGGAGCGGACAGCCGTCAAACTGCAAAGACATCTTGACAGCCTCGTTGCGAAATTTCCCACGTGCATTGAACAAAAGCGCGGCCGCGGTCTGATGGCCGGCCTCAAATGCCGTTCACAGGCCGTTGTCGGCCGTGTGCACGATATCGCGTTTAAAAACGGCCTGCTGATTGAATCTTCAGGACCAAATCGCGACGTCATCAAAGTCCTCCCACCGATAACCATCACCGATGACGAACTCGATCAGGGCATCGCCATCCTTGAGCTCGCACTAAAGGAGCAAGCCAATGGAGACTAATCAAGTTTCCCAAGCCCCAGCGCCCTCGCCAGTTGCGATCAGAGAACGAACCGGTTCGATCAGCACCGCGGACATCGTCTCAGTCCTGAAAGGTGAGATCACCGCTCTGCACATCAGGCAAGCTTTCAGTACGGAAATAGCGGAAGAAATCACCGCGAAGTTTGTTGACAGCACCGGTCTCAGGGAGCGCAAAGATGGCGTCCCCGGACAATATGTCGGCGCATCCCACTACAGGAAGGATGCAGCGACGTATTTCGCAGAGTCAGAAACTGCGCGACCCTACGTCGATGCCCTTTTCGGCAATTTGGTTGATCCCGTCCGAGCACTGTTTGACGCGTTGAAGCGCGAGCTTCACAAACAGGGCATTGAATTGCGGTTGGCTCGCTCCGAGCACAGTCAGGCTAATGTTTGTCGCGCTCTCAGTTGGTCTGGCAGCGGCACGTTCTCCTTGGACCCCCACGACGACGTCGCTCAGGTGTTATGTGCTGGGAACGATTACGAGCTTTCTGCGGTGGCGCACAACACCGTCGCAGCACTCAACTTCTATCCCAGCATGCCCGGGGAAGGTGGCAACCTGCGGCTCTGGAGCCACAAGCCGACAGTCACCGACCGAAAGTCTCAAGGTGTAGAGACTACGGGCTATCCCTACTCGGCAGCCTATCTCGAGGGCGTTCCTTATCGCGACTTCCAGCTCAGGGCCGGGGATATCGCCCTGATCGATGGCGGTTTCGTTCACGGGGTCACCGGTCAATCGGGCAACGGAAAGCGTCGCCTGGTGCTGAACAGCTTTTTCGGGTTTGCGCGGCCAGATCTAGTTCTCTGGTGGACCTGACGTTGAAGGTCGCCGGCCGCTAAGGTGTCGCATCCATAGTGGGGGAGGCCCTTCAGTCACAGACCCTCGCGCTGATGGAAGGCCGACATTGTCATCATGAACCTCTTGGCGCTTCAGATGCTACCGGTCCCCGACACTGCCCGCGTCACTGTTGCCGACCTGAATGTTGGCAGAACCCAACGCTCCATTGTCCCCGTGCGAAGGCGAATAGCATCGCGAGATGATGCTGAGCGAGGCAGTAGCAACGCGACGGCAACGTCCGGGTGGGCACGCTGGCAATGTATACGTCGTTGGAAAAGATATGACGCTAACTGCGTCAGCGTGCACCGCCGCTCGCCTTCAATCTTCCCGATCTTGCATTATATATCGCATCCCGCCGCCAGGAGATTACATGTGGTAACGACTCATGCAGCAGCTAATGTAGAGAAACCACAAATGTATGAACAGCTTCTTAATTCATTAGTCGACAGTCTAGTGAAATAAGTATGGCTTTCTTGAATGTGTTTGATGTAATCTATTACTGTTAATACTTCGTAATAGCAAATTTCTCGCACCTTTTGCTGTTGAGTGCTCATGATGCATGAGGTGTCCACCAAAAAGGTGGACACCTTGTGATGGAAGAAGATAATCGGAAACTGCTGGTAAGGCTTGTTGGTCGGAACGGGCGACGCCGATACGAGCCTGCATCGAAGGACCGTCTTGTCTCGGCCTGCCTTGAGCCTGGCGTGTCGGTATCGAGGCTCGCGCTCGAACATGGGGTCAATGCGAACCTTCTTCGGAAGTGGATAAAGAAGCGCGCGGAGACCCAGTCCCTCCCGCCGTCCCCGCCACCTGCGTTCATCCCGGTTCAGATTGAAAGCACTTCCGATCGGGCCTTGCTGCGACAGAGCAGCATGGCTGCGGTGGATTTGCCGGAGACTTGCGATGGGGTGCGTTGGTCGGCATCGAAAAGGACAGCGCATTTGTCCTCTCCAGCCAAGGTGAGCGCGTCACTGCCGAACGGCGTGACGTTGACGCTGGAATGCGGTGATGTGGATGCGTTGACGGCGACCATCGGAGCACTGGGTCATGTTCAGACTGGGCGCTGACCTGAAAGTCTACCTGCACCGCGAGCCGATCGACTTCCGGGCCGGCATCAACAGCCTTGCGGTCCTGGTCCAGGAGACGATGGCGCTCGATCCGTTTGCTCCGGCGGTTTTTGCGTTCTGCAATCGCCGTCGCGACCGGATGAAGCTCCTGTTCTTCGATCGCTCGGGCTTTGTGCTGGTCCTGAAGCGGCTGACCGAGGACAAGTTCCGGTGGCCGCGCCGGGAGGCAGCGGTGGTCACGCTTACGACCGAGCAATTGCACTGGATCCTCGATGGCATCGACATCGATGCGATGGTCCGCCATCCGGTGCGGCAATATCAGGTTGTCGGTTGAGGGCTCTCGAATTGAGCGATTGACGCGGCAGCATGCTTTCGATTCAAGAATCTGGTGAATCGACCCGGCGAACCGACCGTTGAAGAGTTGATGGCGCGTATTGCTGCGCTGCAGGCGCAGAACCGTCACCTCACCGAACGCGTCGTCAAACTCGAGGAAGAGCTGGCGCTTGCACGACTGCATCGTTTTGCGCCGAAGAGCGAAAAGCATATTGACCGCCTCTTCAATGAAGCCGAACAGGCCGCGGATGAGGACGCCGCCGACAACAAAGATGGCGGCGTCGTTGTCCTGCCGGACACGGGCTTGCCGGCGGCCGAAGGGGCGACGGGAAAGAAGCGCGGCCGCAAGGCCTTGCCGGAAAGCCTGCCGCGCGAGCGCGTCGAGTATGACCTTCCCGACGACCAGAAGGCTTGTCCTTGCCGCCGTCATCAGATGCATGGCATGGGCGAGGCCGTTACCGAGCAACTTTATATCGAGGGGAAGGCGAAGGTTTTGCAGAATGTGCGGTTAAAATATGCTTGCCGCCATTGTGACCGTACCGGCATCAACACGCCGGTCGTGACCGCGCCGATGCCCGCACAAACCTCGCCGGGCAGCATCGCCACGGCTTCGACGCTGGCCTTCGCGCTCGTTCACAGATACGTGGACGGCACGCCGCTCTACCGCCTGCCAGGCCTTCGAGCGCGCGGGTCTTCCTGTCAGCCGTGGCGCTCTGGGCTACTTGGTGATCGGCTCCAGCGAAAAGCATCTCTCCCGCATCTATGACACCCTGACGCTGCGGCTCAGATCGCAGCCCTCATCCATGGCGACGAGACGACGTCGGGTTGAAAGGCAGGCGCGGAGCGAAATCCCCGATGACCGCGACACGCGAGATCACTGCATTCGCCGCTTCCGCCAGCAACATAGTGTCCTCATCCTCCATGCTCTCAAGGCATGGCTCGACGACATCGCCCCAAAAGTCTTGCCGGACAGCAAGCTCGGCAACGCCGTCTCCTGCACCCTGAACCAATGGGGATATCTGACTCGTTACACCGAGGACCGGCAGCATGCCGATCGACAATAATCTTCTCGAGCGTGACATTAGAATCTTTGCCACTGGCCGGAAAAGTTGGCTGTTCAGCGATACCGTCGACGGAGCCACGGCCAGCGCCGTCATCTATAGCCTGATGTTGACCTGCCGCGCCTGTGGCGTCGAGCCGTTAGCGTGGCTGCGCCACGTCCTCACCGAATTGCCTCAACGCAACGAGGACGCGAACGTCTGCTAACGGAGTCATTTTCGCCTAAGTTTATATCTCACTAGCGTTATGAAAGCGCAACATAGAAAAATAAACCATAGATTTTTAAATATTAATCACATTTATAAAGCACAAACACCGAAACGTGAAGATCTATTAAAGTACTAATGTACGGAGCATCGGATATCCTCAGCCTGGTTCTTTGAAAGATTGGGTCCTTAAAGGGGAGGAATGCCTTTACGGCTTGACATAAATGTGTCGGGTCGGCAGCCTAAAGATGGGCGAGATGGTGCGCTCCCCTTTAGAGGTGCCTTGGCGAAAGCTTCCATCCCCACGTGTGTCGGCGCGGCCGGCTGCTTATATACTGCGGAGATTTGGGCGAGAGTAAAACGCGATTAAATAGAGCCGAACCATCCCGATCTCATGCACAGACCGGGAAAGCATCGGCTCAGTCTCCGACGGTTTTTTGATCATCTCACTCGTAGATGACAACCATATGTAAAGTGAATTTGACGCAAACCGCGGAGGAACGATATCGAGCTAGCTAAGAAGAATTGTCAGCGGCGTTCATGGTGAGTTCCGCGCGCACCAGAGACCGGTTTGAGAGCCTCGGGTGTATACATCAGTAAGTGCACGTAGAGTGATGTCCACGCAAATCCGTGTTAATCCGAAAGGACATGAGTCTCAAATGGCGGCGTCGATGCAGCCTGATCGCCGGCTGAAAACGCTCTGACGACCGGCGTGCTATTTTGGCTAGCGCACGCCGCAGTTGCATCCGGCCGGCTTCTGAAAGAGAGCCGACATACAGCATCTGCATAAATTGGCATGAGGCAAGATGGCGTATGTTGCGACGCTTTGGAGCGCTGGACCAGGCCGTTTCCGCCCCCCACGGAGAGGGACCCTTGGCGACGTCAAACAGCTGCTCGGTCGCGTTGTGGGCCTTTGCTGCCCCAAAGTCGGCTGCAACCACACCGAATGATCGCCAGAGGCGCGTTAACTCCACCTATCACAGAAACGAACGCCACCCAGAATTTTGTAGGAGAGTGGAATGCCGTATGTTCTTCCAACCAATCCGCTCGAAGATTGCCCGGTCTCGCCCGAGATACAAGAAGCTATCCAGAAAGCAAGGATCTTTGGATGGTGGGACTTCCCGCTTGATGATGTTGGAGTCGATGAACTTGAGTTCACTGATAACGATATTGCCTATTGGCATTACACGAGCGGAAATCCTGTTACGAGAACTAAGCGGCAAGTGTCTGAGGCTATCTTCAAAGACAATGCCTCTATAGTAAGATTGCCCAAGGGGTTCAAGGCGAAACAGTCCCTTACCTTGGGGGGCGCGGGAGATCTGATCAGGGCGAATGGCTTGGAACAATCCAAAGACATTCTCTTCGAAGGTATCGAAGATATACTATTTAGGAAGGACGTACTGATCAGCAACTACGAGTCGGTGGTTGTGGACGAGCAGGTGGCTAAGAATTACGCGGTCGATGGGAAATCCTTCATCATGTGTTGCAGTGAAGCGCAGTACAAAACTCTTACAGGCCATAAGGGTCGGTGCTTCGACATCCTCAATGTGGCAAACAATCACTCACTCGACATGGGTTGCCAAGCGCTGTCTCTAACGCAGAACCTTATGGAGCGGGACGGGATCGTGGATATCGGCGCGCCCCGCACGCCAGAGGAATATGGAAGAGCCAAGGTATTCAGCTGTAACGGGATCCGGCTTGGGCTTGTGTCCGTCACGTTTAGTCTGAACGGACTACCAGTCCCCGAGGGCAAGGATTTTCGAGTCCACACTTCAAAGTTGATGTCTAGGCATGTCCCAACGGACCTGACGTTACTGCGTGCGCAGATCCAAGACTGCAAGGAGAAAGGATGCGATTTCATAATTGCGTCAATCCATTGGGGGGTCGAATTTGAATTCTTTCCACGGCTCCGACAAATTGAAGCCGCTCACTCGTTGATTGAAGAGGGGGTGGACTTGATTCTCGGTCATCATCCGCATGTAATCCAGCCCGTCGAGTACTATCGTACAAAGAGGGATCCGAATCGCGTTGCGGTCATTGCTTACTCGCTTGGAAGCCTGACTTGGGGATGGTATACGGATCCTCACCTTATCCTCAGCTTGGTGGTGAACTTTGGTCTTGCGAAAGGACGTCACGGGAAAGAGACCAAGACCTACATCGAGAGTGCCGCGGCGATCCCAGTCTTTCGCAACATCGTGCGCGATGGGGACAGGGCGCTAATGCGGATCGAGAAACTATGGGATCATATCAGTCTTGACGACCATGATGCGTCGAGCATTAGGAAAATGAAAGAATATTTCGACCTGGCTATGGGGGGTTGTTCGACAAAGGCCCACAGTTCGCGTCCTGTTAATATCGGCGGTTCTCCGGTATAACTTAACCTAAACTGGGAACGGATGACTGGCTGGCCCGCGCACGGCTGCAGCCAAAGGTGCTGGGAGATTCGAAGTCATGACCGCAATCGAAAGCGAAAACGAGTCTCATCGTCAAGCCGCCGGCGAGGTGTCAGATTCCTCATGCAAATTGAAACATCTACCTTTGTTTCTAAAGCGGCAGCATCCGGAATTCGAGAAGCTTTTCGAAGTTATCGATGCATTGCCGCTTGACGATACGCATTGTCATCTCATTACCGACCGCGATGCTATAACTAGCCCGAAGAGATTCGTAGAGCGGATTTCCTTAGGAGGCTTCCCGTTCCCAGCCTATTTTCCCGAGGGTGTCTATGAGCAATGGGTTAATGGGGATGAAGCGGCCAAATTCGCACTAGACAAGAAGTTCGATATACGGTCAAAAGTCGATCAGATGATATATCACTTGTCGCAGAGCATTTTCATAAAGTTCCTGGTCAAAGAAATGGCCCAATTTCTTGGCTGCGAACCAAGGCTAGAGACAGTAATCGAAGCTAGAAACGATCGCAGTAAAATCTATTGGTCCTATGTCGGCAGTCTGTTTCGAGATGTCAACTATGAAAACGTCATCCACGATACCGGCTTTATGGACGGAGCAGGTAACCGTGAGATTGATACCTTCGAGAGGGCAATCGAGCCATGTCGATCTCATCGTGTTGCCAGAATCGAAGCGATCCAAGATGAGTTTTTTGGAATGGACATCGGCTTTGAAGAATTCGAGGCGAAGTACACCGCGCGATTGTTAGACGTACTAGACGGTGGCGGGAACTACGGAAAAAAATCTGTCGGCATGAAGTCATACCTTCTTCCTGACATCGGATTGATACGTCCACTATACGATAAAAGCTTGGCAGAGAAGTCATGGATTGCTATGAGGAAGTCTCTTTCTGTACGTTCGAAAATGGAACGTGAAGGAGCTGCAAATATTACGAAAGATCTTTGTCGGTATACATTCACTTTAGCGTTAGAGGAGTGTTTGAAGCGTGACTTGCCGATGCAGATCCACACCGGCGACGGTGAGGCGCCTTATGTCATCCTACGCAACCAAGATCCTTTCTATCTTGAGGAAGTCGTTCGCTTCGATAAAGACAACATGATGCGGATGCCAAAGATCGTTCCTCTACACGCGGGATACCCGTCCGTGGGTAAGGCTGCTTGGTTGAGCCACCTATACCCAAATTGTTACTTCGAGTTGTCAATCATGACGCCGTTCATACACCAAAGCCTTTACGAGCGTTACAAACAGGTCTTGGAAGTCGTTCCAATGTCTAAGATTCTTTTTGCCAGCGACAATTTTCATGTTCCAGAATTGTTTTGGATAGCTGGCAGGTGGGGCAAACGATATCTCTCGCAGGCACTAACTGATTGCGTAGTAGGAGGCAGTCTCACGTTTGAGGAAGCAATAGAGGCGGCCCGCATGATACTGTATAAGAACAATCGCGCGCTCTACAAGTTGTCAGATGCCTGAGGGCGGAAGCGATGGATTTCTCCTAGTCCTTGTCCAGCCTGCGGCATCGAACCAGCCATGCGAATGTGGGCTCCACGAACCAGCGGGGCGGCAGCGGCGTTGCCGGACCGAACTTTAAGGGGACGACCAAACCGGGCCGCTCGACGGCCCCGCTTGCGGTTCGTCCCAGATCCTCGTCGATCACCTCTACTTTGCGGAATCCCCAGCGCCGCGCGACCTCGACAAGCTCAT
>NZ_JAMYLL010000089.1:0-11017 GCF_040318045.1 Mesorhizobium sp. M1338
CGCCGTCGTCGAACGCGGCACTCCGTGGAGCAAAAGTCCACCCGCAAACCACACCGCCTGAGCTAATGGTTGCGCTTCTCCCACAGGGGGAAGGAAGAGCGCCCCTTTAATGCCCTTCGAACCCGATCAGCGTCCGCACCGGCACGCCGAGCGCTTCGAGCTTGGCGCGGCCGCCGAGGTCCGGCAGGTCGATGACGAAGCAGGCGGCGAGGATATCCGCGCCGATCTGGCGCAGCAGCTTGACCGCGGCTTCCGCTGTGCCGCCGGTGGCGATCAGATCGTCGACCAGGATCACCTTCTCGCCGGGCGAAACGCCGTCCTTGTGCATCTCCATCTCGTCCAGCCCGTATTCCAGGCTGTAGGCGACGCGCACCGTCTCGAAGGGCAGCTTGCCCTTCTTGCGGATCGGTACGAAACCCGCCGAGAGCTGATGTGCGACGGCGCCGCCGAGAATGAAGCCGCGCGCCTCGATGCCGGCGATCTTGTCGACCTTCTGGCCGGCATAAGGATGCACCAGCTCGTCGATGGCGCGGCGGAAGGCGCGCGCATTGCTGAGCAGCGTGGTGATGTCGCGAAACAGGATGCCGGGCTTGGGATAGTCCGGAATGGTGCGGATCGCGGCAAGCAGCGCGTCTTCGAGGGAGGATTTCATGGTTCGAGATTACCTGAAACGGAGGTTGTTGCGCGACAATTGTTCGATCGAACCGCAGCCCATCAGCTTCATGCCGCGTTCGATCTCGACCCGCATCTGTTCAAGCGCCCGTTCTACGCCGGGCTGGCCGGCCGCTGCCAGCGGGAACAGATAATAGCGGCCGACGCCGACGGCCTTGGCGCCGAGCGACAGCGCCTTGAGAACATGCGTGCCGCGCCGCACGCCGCCATCCATGATGACGTCGATCCTGTCACCGACAGCATCGACGATCTCGGCAAGCTGGTCGAACGCCGCTCGCGAGCCATCCAGCTGCCGGCCGCCATGGTTCGACAGCACAATACCGCTGCAGCCGATGTCGACGGCACGCCTGGCATCCTCCACCGACATGACGCCCTTGAGGCAGAACGGACCCGACCACAGCTTGACCATCTCGGCGACGTCGTCCCATGTCATCGACGGGTCGAGCATCTCGGTGAAGTAGCGGCTGATCGACATCGTGCCGCCTCCCATGTCGACATGCTCGTCGAGCTGCGGCAGCTTGAACCCTTCATGGGTGAAATAGTTGATCGCCCAGGCCGGCTTGAGCGCGAACTGCAGCATCCCGGCCAGGTTGAGCTTGAAGGGAATGGCAAAGCCGGTGCGCTTGTCGCGCTCGCGGTTTCCCCCGGTGATGCTGTCGACGGTCAGCATCATCACCTCTACGCCAACCGCCTTTGCCCGTTGCATCATCGCCCGATTGAGGCCGCGATCTCTATGGAAATAGAACTGATAGACCTGCGGGCCGCTGCTGATCCGGCGCGCCTCTTCGAGGCTGACGGTGCCAAGCGAGGAGACGCCGAACATCGTGCCATATTTGGCGGCGGCCTTGGCGACCGCGCGCTCGCCCTGATGGTGGAACAGCCGCTGCAAGGCGGTCGGCGAGCAATAGAACGGCATCGCCAGCTTCTGGCCCATGACCGTCACCGACATATCGATCTCGCTCACCCCGCGCAGGACGTTGGGAACCAGGTCGCAGGTGTCGAAGCTTTCGGTGTTGCGGCGATAGGTGACCTCATCATCTGCCGCGCCGTCGATGTAGTTGAAGATCGGCCCCGGCAGCCGCTGCTGCGCCATGCGGCGGAAATCTGAAAAGTTGTGACAGTCGCTGAGCCGCATCATCGAAATCCAAACATCGTGCCGTCGACAGTTCTTTCGTCAAGGATGCTGTGTGGCATACCACGGGGCGCCGTGCCAACGGACCTGTTCGACAGACCGCACCTGACCACCAGGTCGCCGGCTCCGTTCAGCAAAAAGGGCGCCCCTCGGCGCCCTTTTGCGATCGTTTGGCTTTGTGGCTTAATGTGCCACGCCTTCCCACACCTTGCGCTTGGTGAGATAGACCAGCGCGCCGAACAGCAACAGGAACACCAGCACGCGGAAACCGGTCTTCTTGCGATCTTCCATGTGCGGCTCGGCGGCCCACACCAGGAAGGCCGAAACGTCGCGGGAATACTGGTCGATGGTCTGCGGCGCGCCGTCATCATAGGTCACTTGGCCGTCGGAGAGCGGCTTGGGCATCTTCAGCGACACGCTGGACATGAAGTACGGGTTGTAGTGAGTGCCTTCCGGGATGACCATGCCGGCCGGAGGCGTCTGATCGTAGCCGGTCAGCAGCGAGTGGATATAGTCGGGGCCGCCCGCGTCGTACTGGGTGAAGATGTCGAAGACGAATTGCGGAAAGCCGCGTTCGACGCCGCGCGCCTTGGCCAGCAGCGACATGTCGGGCGGAGCAGCGCCGCCATTAGAGGCAGCGGCGGCCTCGTCATTGGCGAAGGGCGCCGGGAAATGATCGGACGGCTTGCCGGGACGGTCGAACATGTCGCCGGCGTCGTTGGGGCCGTCATGGATGGTGTACTCGGCCGACAGCGTCTTGATCTGGGCATCGGAATAGCCGAGGTCCGACAGCGTGCGGAAGGCCACCAGGTTCATCGAATGGCAGGCCGAGCAGACTTCCTTGTAGACCTTGAGGCCGCGCTGCAACTGCGCCTTGTCATAGGTGCCGAACGGGCCGGTGAAGCTCCAGCTCATTTCCTTCGGTTCGTTGATCGGGAAATGCGTTGGATTGGCCGCGTTATGTGCCTCTTCGGCGGCGACAGCCCAATTGCTTGCTGCCCCGGTGCCGGCGGCCACAAGGCCGATCAGCGCCAGCGAGGTGAGAATCTTTTTCATGCCAAATCCCCTTAGATTCTCTACCGGTCTGTCTTCCTGTTTGAGCATGATCTTGTCCGAAAACCGGTTCCCACTTTTCGGGATCATGCTCAGCCCTTAGTCTCTGGTGCGGCCGTGGCGCCCGCCGGATGTCCGACACCGCCCTTGTTCTTCTCGAGCACCGCTTCGGTGATCGAGTTCGGCAGCCTTCGTGGCGTCTCGATCAGACCGAGCACCGGCAGCGCGACCAGGAAGAAGGCGAAATAGACCAGCGTCGCCATCTGCGCCATGAACACATAGCTGCCTTCCGCCGGCTGCGAGCCCAGCCAGCCGAGCAGGACGGCATCGGCCACGAAGACCCAGAAGAACAGCTTGTACCAGGGCCGATAGACCGCCGAGCGTACCTTCGAGGTGTCGAGCCACGGCACCAGGAACAGCATGACGATGGCGCCGAAGAGGCACAGAACGCCGCCGAGCTTGGAGTTGATCGGCCCGATATTGAAGGTGATGGCGCGCAGGATGGCGTAGAACGGCAGGAAATACCATTCCGGCACGATGTGGGCCGGGGTCTTCAGCGGGTTGGCGACCGTGTAATTGTCGGGATGGCCGAGATAATTCGGCAGGTAGAAGACGAAATAGGCGAAGAAGAACAGGAATACGAGCATGCCGAACGCGTCCTTGATGGTCGCATAAGGGGTGAACGCAACGGTGTCGGTCTTCGACTTGACCTCGATGCCCGTCGGGTTCGACTGGCCGACGACATGCAGCGCCCAGACGTGCAGCACGACGACGCCGGCAATCATGAACGGCAGCAGGTAATGCAGCGCAAAGAAGCGGTTCAGCGTCGGGTTGTCGACGGCAAAACCGCCGAGCAGCAGCTGCTGGATCCAGTCGCCGACCAGCGGAATGGCCGTGAAGAAGCCGGTGATGACCGTGGCGCCCCAGAAGCTCATCTGGCCCCAGGGCAGCACGTAGCCCATGAAGCCGGTCGCCATCATCAGGAGGTAGATGATGCAGCCGAGGATCCACAGCAGCTCGCGCGGCGCCTTGTAGGAGCCGTAATAAAGGCCACGGAAGATGTGGATATAAACGGCGATGAAGAAGAACGACGCGCCGTTCGAATGCAGGTAGCGCAGCAGCCAGCCCGAATTCACGTCGCGCATGATCTTTTCGACCGAGCCGAAGGCAAGATTGCTGTCGGCCGTGTAGTGCATGGCCAGCACGATGCCGGTCAGCATCTGTGCGACCAGCATGATCGCCAGGATACCGCCGAAGGTCCACGCATAATTCAGGTTGCGCGGCACCGGATAGGCGATGAAGCTGTCATAGACCATCCGCGGCAGCGGCATGCGGGCGTCGAACCAGCGTCCGAGACCGGTTTTGGGCGTATAGGTCGAGTGTCCCTCGCTCATCGAAATATCCCCTGCCTCAACCGATAAGGATCTTGGTATCGGAAATGAACTTGAATACCGGCACTGCCATGTTCTCCGGCGCAGGGCCTTTGCGGATGCGTCCGGCCGTGTCGTAGACCGAGCCGTGGCATGGGCAGAACCAGCCGCCGAAATCGCCTTCCTGGCCGAGCGGAATGCAGCCGAGATGCGTGCAGACCTGAACCATCACCATCCAGGCTTCCTTGCCGGGCGTGGTGCGGTTGGCGTCGGTCGCCGGCGCGTCGGCCGGCAGGTTGGCGTTGCGGGCGATCGGATCCTTGAGGTCGCCCAGATTGACCGCCTCGCCGTCCTTCATTTCCTGTTCCGTGCGGTTGCGCACCACGACAGGCTTGCCGCGCCACTTGACGATCAGCGACATGCCCGGCGTCAGCGAGGCGACGTCGACCTCGACCGAGGCGAGCGCCAGCGTCGAGGCATCGGGACGCATCTGGTCGATGAACGGCCACGCGAAGGCACCCGCGCCGACCACTGCGGCCATGCCGGTGGCGACGTAGAGAAAATCACGACGGTTGGGATCCTGGGTGTCGGTTGCGCTCACGGGTGCCTGATCCTTTCGCCTCTTCCGTGCCGGTGGCTGAGCCTTGTTCCCGCTCGATTACGCCAACCCGACAGCGCATGGCGAACAGGCTTGCGAATTCCTCCGGCATTTGGACCTCGGTTTATGCGTGAAGCCCGTTTTTGTCCAGACGGATCAAGGCACAAGGGCAGATTGTCGCGGGCGTTCCGCGCAGCGATGGATTTGACGTGCTTGGCTAAATGTAGCAATATGTCTACATCTTCTCGACGGAGGTGCTGAAATGAACATCTCGACGAAGACGGTCACCATCATGTCGAGCCGTGAATTCAACCAGGACACGGCGCACGCCAAACGGGCAGCCAAGAATGGGCCGGTCATCATCACCGACCGTGGCAAGCCCTCCCATGTGCTGATGTCGATGGAGGAATATGAGAAACTGAAGGCCTTGGGCAGGCCAGAGAAACATAGAAGCCTCGCGGACGTTCTGGCCGATGATAGACCGGAAGCGGATTTTGATTTCGACATACCCGAACTCAAGAGCTTGTCCCTGCGCCCGCCCGAGTTCGACTGATGTATCTACTAGATACCAATGTCCTCTCCGAACTCAGGCGGAGAGACCGATGCGACCCGAACGTTCGGGCCTGGGCAGAAGGCCGAAATCCAGGTGAGTTTCATGTTTCGGCCGTCAGTATTCTTGAAGCCCAGATCGGCGCCCTCAGAGCGGAGCGAAAGGACAAGAGGAAAGGAGCGATTCTGCGCGCCTGGGTAGACGGATTGGTTGCCGAAATCGCAGAGCGCATACTGCCCGTGGATCTTGCTGTTGCGCTTCGCTGCGCGCCGCTCCACGTCCCGGATCCCAAGCCAGACCGCGACGCGTATATCGCCGCGACCGCGCTGGTCAACAACATGACGGTTGTGACCCGCAACACGAAGGATTTCGAAGATACCGGCGTGAAACTGTTCAATCCGTGGATACCGGCGAAGGGTTAGACGGCATGGCACATATCATAGACCGCGACACTTGGGCTGTTCGCGCCGACCGCTGGAAGGGCGATCTGCAATGCGGCGCCTACGGCTCCAACTCCTGCCTGATCTTCAACTACCTGCCCGATGTCGGCGGCGGTCCTCGGCTGCACACGCATCCCTACGCAGAGATCTTCATCATCCGTCAGGGCACCGGACTGTTCACGGTCGGCGACAAGGAGATCGAAGCTTCCTCCGGCCAGATCCTGATCGTGCCACCCAACACGCCGCACAAATTCACCAATCTCGGTCCGGGCCCGCTGGAAACGACCGACATCCACGAGAACGGCAGCTTCATCACCGAATGGCTTGAATAGACCATGATCCCGAAAAGTGGGAACCGGTTTTCGGAAAGATCATGGTCAAAGACAGAGTTATTTGGCGCCGAGCCTCGCAAGCACGGCCTTCGGGATGTTGTATTCGCGGATGACGGCGTCATGCCTACGCAAGCCGCACAGTTCGCGCTGGATGAAATAGCCGTGCACCGCCTCGGCCGCCTCCTTGAGCAGCCGGGCGCGCGGTTGCTCGTCGGCATTGTCGCGCAGCCTGGCCAGCGTTTCCTCGACCCGTTGGCCGGCACGGCCGAGCGCGGCCGCCTTCTCGGCGAGAATTTCATGGCCGAGCGCGTCGAAGGCGGCTTCGGCAGCGGTAGCGCCGGCTAGATGAGATGGCGGACGCAGGGACATTTCAGCCTCCTTTCCCGAAGACCATGCGGTGTGTGACGAATTCTTCGCCTTCCACGCGCTGAAAGCCAAGCCGTTCGTAGAAACCGAAGGCTTCTCGCGGCGCGCGGGTGTTCAGCACGGCGAAGTGGTGACGCGCCCTGTCGATAACGGTCTCGACCAACATCCGGCCAAGACCGGTGCGGCGGTGACGCATACTGACGAACAGGTGCCGGACCCGGCCGTGATCCCTGTCCTCGAAATATGGATCGATGTTCAGCCCGCACACGCCGACGAGTTCCCTTCCATGCCAGGCACCGTACAGCGCCTCGCCGCGGCTCAGGAACTTGTTGCGGCCGCTTGCCCAATCATCCGCCAGGCGCACCAGCATCCAGTAGCCTTCCGACCGGCTTTCCTGCCTCAGCGCGTCGAAGGCCGGCGTGGCTGGCCGGAGCCGCTTGAGCACATAGTGGACCCCGGGGCCGATCTCTGGGCTGACCTCTGGCGATTTAGCCATGGAGCTACTCCGCCGGACGTGTCTCTTCGAGCACGCTGTCCTCGTGATAAAGAAACCCGCCGGATTGCCGCTTCCACAGCCGCGCATAAAGCCCGTCTAGCACGACCAATTGGTCATGCGTGCCTTGTTCGACGATGCGGCCACTGTCGAGCACCACCAGCCGGTCGAGCGCGGCGATCGTCGAGAGCCGGTGGGCGATGGCGATGACCGTCTTGTTCTCCATCAGCCGCGTCAGATTCTCCTGGATCGCCGCCTCGATGTCGGAATCGAGCGCCGAGGTCGCCTCATCGAGAATCAGGATCGGCGCGTCCTTGAGGAAGACGCGGGCGATCGCCACGCGCTGGCGCTGGCCGCCCGACAATTTGACACCGCGCTCGCCGACAAAGGCCTCGTAGCCGGCGCGGTCCCTGTTGTCGCGCAGACCAAGGATGAACTCGTGCGCTTCGGCCTTCTTCGCCGCCGCGATCACCTCGGCGTCGGTCGCGTCAGGCATGCCGAGCTTGATGTTGTCGCGCAGCGAGCGGTGGAACAGGGCCGTGTCCTGGCTGACGACGCCGATATTGGCGCGCAGCGAATTCTGCGTGACATCGGAGACGTTCTGACCGTCGATGGTGATCGACCCGCCTTCCAGGTCGTAGAGGCGCAGGATCAGATTGGCGAGCGTCGTCTTGCCGGCGCCCGACGGCCCGACCAGTCCGACTTTCTCGCCCGGCCGCACGACAAGGTCGATGCCGTTGAGCACACCGAACCCCTTGCCGTAATGGAATTCGACGTTCTTCACCGCGATGCGCCCGCCGGCCACCACGAGCTCTTTGGCGTCGGGTGCATCGACCAGGCCGAGCGGCTGCGAGATCAGCGCCTTGGAATTTTCCAGCACGCCGAGGTTCCGCAATATGCTGTTGAGCTGCATCATCAGCCGGCCGAGCAGCATGTTGAGCCGCAGCACCAGCGACAGCGTGAAGGCGACCGCCCCAACGGTGATCGAGCCCTCGACCCAGAGATAGACGGCAAAGCAGCCGATCGCGGTGATCATGATGCCCGACAGCGTCGTCAGCGCCATGCGCACGCCGGTCAGCCGGCGCGTGAAGGGGCGCAGCGCGTCGAGATAGATGTCGAAGCCATTCTTGATGTAGTGGTCGTCGCCGTCGGCCGAGAACAGTTTCAGCGTCTGCACGTTGGAATAGGAATCGACGATGCGGCCGGTGATCATCGAGCCGGCCTCGGCGGTTTGCTCGGCATGCTTGCGGATCGCCGGCAGATAGAACTTGGCCAGCCAGCCGAAGGCGGAAATCCAGATCACCACCAGCACCGCCAGCCTGAGATCGAGGCCAGCGACCAGCGCCAGCGTCGTCACCGTGTAGACGATCATGAACCAGACGACCTCGATGAAGCTTTCCATCAGGTCGCCGGTCGCTTGGCCCGCCTGCCAGACCTTGGTGGCGATGCGGCCGGCAAAATCGTTCTGGAAGAAGGCGTAGGACTGGCGCGACACGTGCCGATGCGCCTGCCAGCGCACCAGATTGTAGAAGCCGGGCGTGATCGTCTGTTCGTCGACCAGCGCCGACAGGCCGACGACGATTGTGCGGATGACCAGCACGACCGCGATCATGAACACCAATTCAGGGCCGGCGGCATTCCACAATGCATGCCAGCTGCGCTCGGCCGGGGGCAAGGGGCGAAATTGGGCCCCCCATCCCACCAAGATAAAAAAGCCCGCCACCCCCCCCCCCCCCCCGCGAAACTACACCAAAAACCCCGCGCGGGCCCAAACCAACATCCCCCCCCCGGGCCGCGGGGGGGCCCGGGGCCTCAAATGCCCCACCCCCGCCCCGACGAAGTAGAACAGGCCGGCCTCGACCAGCGGCGCGATGCCGCCGATCACCAGCATCGCGAAGAAGGCGAACTTTGCCTGGCCGACATAGTGCCAGAGAAAGCCGCCGACGCTGGTCGGTGGCCGAAGGCTGGCTGGCTCCCTGAACGGGTAGACCCAGTTCTCGAACCAGCGATAGACGGCAGTCATCATTCGGCAGCTTGGCCCTTTGCAAGTGCGTCATTGGCGACATCGGTCGGGACGTCCTCAAGCAGGAACCCGCCCGATTGGCGCTGCCAGAGCTGCGCGTAGAGCCCGCCTTGGGCGACGAGTTCCTCGTGCGAACCTTCCTCGATGACACGGCCCTTGTCCATCACCACCAGCCTGTCCATCGCCGCGATGGTCGACAGCCGGTGCGCGATGGCGATGACGGTCTTGCCTTGCATGAGCTTGTAGAGATTCTCCTGGATCGCCGCCTCGGCTTCGGAATCAAGCGCCGAGGTCGCTTCGTCAAGGATAAGTATAGGTGCGTCCTTCAACATAACGCGAGCGATGGCGATGCGTTGCCGCTGGCCGCCGGACAATTTGACACCGCGATCGCCGACATGGGCATCGAAGCCCTTGCGGTCGCTGGCGTCCGAAAGCCCTGATATGAAATCCAGCGCCTCGGCGCGCCGCGCTGCCTCGACAAGCATCTCTTCCGAGGCATCGGGCCGGCCATAGAGGATGTTCTCGCGCACCGAACGATGCAGCAGCGATGTGTCCTGCGTCACCATGCCGATCTGGGCGCGCAGCGAATCCTGCGTCACATCGGCGATTTCCTGGCCGTCGATCAGGATCTTTCCGCTCTCCAGGTCGTAGAAACGCAGCAGGAGATTGACCAGCGTCGACTTGCCGGCGCCCGAACGGCCGACGATACCGACCTTTTCGCCCGGCTTCACCGCCAGCGACAGGTTCTCGATCACCCCTTTCCGCTTGCCGTAGTGGAAGCGGATATCCTCGAAGCGTATCTCGCCCCTGGAAACGGTGATGTCCTTCGCCCCCGGCCGGTCCTCGACCAGGCGCGGCAACGAGATCGAGGCGATGCCGTCCTGCACCGTGCCGATATTCTCGAACAGGCCCGACATTTCCCACATGATCCATTGCGACATGCCCCATAACCTGAGCACCAGCCCGATGACCACGGCGACCGCGCCGATCGTCACCGACTGCCCGAGCCACAGCCACAGCGCCATCGCCGTGACCGAAAACAGCAGCAGCGAATTCATGATGTAGAGCAGGCCGAAAAGCACCGTCACCAGCCGCATCGACCGGTAGACGGTCTGCAGGAAGCCGGACATGCCTTCCCGCGCGAACGACGCTTCGCGGCGTGCATGGCTGAACAGCTTGACCGTCTGTATGTTGGAGTAGCTGTCGACGACACGGCCGGTCATGGTCGAGCGCGCATTGGCCTGCTCCTCGCCGACCTTGCCCAGCTTCGGGATGAAATAGCGCAGCAACAGGATGTAGCCGACCAGCCAGACGCCGAGCGGCGCGGCCAGCCGCCAGTCGGCCGAACCGACGATGACCAGCATGCCAAGGAAATAGACGATGACGTAGTTCAGGACATCGATCAGCTTGATGACGCATTCGCGCACGGCGAGCGCCGTCTGCATCAGCTTGGTGGCGATGCGGCCGGCGAACTCGTCCTGGTAGAAGCTCATCGACTGCTTGAGCAGGTAGCGGTGCACCTGCCAGCGGATGCGCATGGGATAGTTGCCCATCAGCGTCTGCTGGTTGAGAAGCGAATGCAGCCATACAGTGCCCGGCAGCGCGAACAGCACGATGAAGGCCATGCCGGCAAGCTTCCAGGCTTCCGTCTGCAGGAAGGTTTCGCGATTCTGACCCGACAGCCAGTCGACGATGCGGCCGAGGAAGCCGAACATCCACACTTCCGCGATCGCGATCGCCGTCACCAGCACCGCGTCGAGAAGGATATAGGGCCACGCGCCGCGCGTATAATGCACGCAGAAGGCTACCAGCGTCCTGGGCGGCTCGACCGGTTCCGCCGCGGGGAACGGATCGAGCCGTCTTTCAAACCAGCTAAACAACAACATGGCTCATGCTCACAAATCTGTCTTCCGCCTATGCGGCGCGCGAACGTACGAAGTCGCCGGAACGCATGGCGCCGAGGGCCGACGGTCCGGAATCATCCGGAC
>NZ_JAMYLL010000090.1:0-11009 GCF_040318045.1 Mesorhizobium sp. M1338
GGCATGGATTTCTAAGAAGTCCATAAAGCTCGCCCATGAATCCAAGTTGCTCAAGCCCGCAAGCGGGCTTGAGTGGCGGCATGGACTTCTAATCCACGCTTCCATCAGCTTTCAGCTACGGAAAGGGCGGCAGAGATGCCGCCCTTTTTGTTTGGGGCGACCTCGGTCGCCGCGCCTCTGTCGGTCGTCAGACGGCGGCATCCGCGCGTTGCCCAACGGCTCGGCGCTCCGCCGAAACGGCCGAAATCATACGTGCCTTCAACGACGTGTTTCAGCGCCACGACCCGTCGCCGCTAGACGGACTGGTGGCGGAAGACTGCGTGATCGAGAACACCACGCTGGCGCCGGACGGTGCCCGCCACGCCGGCAAGGCCGCCTGTGTCGAATTGTGATCGGCGATCGCGACGGACTCGGCACGCGCTTCGACCTCGAAGAGACCTTCGTCGCTGGCGACCGGGCGACGATCCGCTGGCGCTACCGCATGGCGGACGGCAACTCGCTGCGCGGCGTCAATTTGATGCGTGTCGCGGGCGGCCGCATCGTCGAGGGGTAGCGCCAGCCGATCCCTGACCGGTTTCTACCGGTCGGCCAGCGCCAGCTTTGCGCCGAGCATGACGAAGGCGCCGGCGAAGCTTCGGCGCATCCAGGTCAGCACCATTGGCCGTGACACGACATGGCTGCGGATCGAAGCGGCGAAGATGCCGTAGCCGACGAAAACCACGAAGGTCAAAAGCATGAAGACCGAGCTGAGCTCCAGCATCCTCGACAGCGCGTTGGGCTCGGTGGTGCTGACGAATTGCGGCAGGAAGGCGAAGAAGAAGATCGACAGTTTCGGATTGAGCACGTTGACGAGGATGCCGGTGGCAATCACCTTGCGTGCGGAGCGCGGCGTCACATCCTGTTCGACGCTCAGGCCACCCTTTTCCTTCAGCGTGTTCCAGGCCATGTAGAGCAAATAGGCGACGCCGAGATATTTCAGCGTCTCGAAAGCCATCGCGCTGGTGTGCAGCAGCGCCGCAAGGCCGGTGATGGCGGCGGCCATATGCGGGATGATGCCGAGCGTGCAGCCGAAGGCGGCGATGATCGAGGCCCGCGCGCCGCGCGACAGGCCGGCGCTCAGCGTGTAGAGAACGCCGGTGCCAGGCGAAGCCACGACGATCAGCGACGTCAATAGAAATTCGATGCTCACGATGGTTTCCTCCGGCGCCCTGCCCGCCGGGAAGGTATCGGGCCGGACAGTGGCGCACAAGACGGGGAGAGAATGTGATCTCCCTCTTATGGGTAGGGCAATCGCTTATGGGAGGCCGAGGCCTCGCTCTACGAGTACCCCCACCCCTAAGGGGGGAGGGAGACTTCCGTAGGCGCTAACATCGGCAAACTGCCGACGTTTCGACGCCAAAGGAATTGGAGAAGAGCGCGCGGCAGCATTCCCTCCTCCTTGTGGGGAGGGCTAGGGTGGGGGTCCTCTTCGCAAGAATCCACATGCGATTGCCCTGCCAATGTGGGGGAGATTGGCAGCTACACCTGCAATCCGTGTGCCCGGCGCGCCATCAGGCAATCGTCGTCGCCAGGCATGCAGGCGCGGCAGACATCCGGGCGGAGTTCATAGATGCCGCAAGCGGTCGACTTGCCGATCTCGCCGCACAGCGCCGAGCAGCGCACGCCCTCGCAGCGCATGCCGGACAGATTGGCCGCCACATATTTTTCTGGGATGCGGTCGAGCTGCGCGTCGTCCTCGGTGGAAAAGCGCGGCCACTCGGCCGAATAGGAACAGCAGGCGCCGCAGCTCTGGCAGTCGAAGGGAGCAGCGGCACTGCGTTGCGACGACAAAAGGCTTGCGGCGGCCACCAGGGCAGACAGCCCCGGCGCGGCAGGATCGCGATCGGCGTCTTGCGGCAAGGCGCTATTTCTTCTTTGTCTTGCCCTTGGGCGAATCCGCCGGCGACTTGAAGAGATCGGTCGCGGTCTCGGCGGCCCCATCGCCTTTCGGCGCGGCAACCGGCTTGGCCGGCTTCGCGGCGGCGGCCGGGGCTGCCGGCTGGTCCTTGGTGGAGAATTTTATGGCCATGTCAGTCCTCGTCGACGAAGCGCGATGATGGTGCGCGTGGATTGCGCAGGCGGCCGATCAGCGCCGAAACCGCCGTGATGTTCATTTCCTCGGGCGACCAGTTTCTGACTTCCGCGATGTGGTGCACTGCGAGCTCGCGATGCGTGCTGCCGCTGTAGGCGGCGTCCTGATGGGTCACGCGCTCATGGGTCTTGGCGTCTTCGCGGACATATTCGATCAGGTAGTTCGGGCATTCGGCGCGACCGCGCACACCGAGCCGCACCTGGGCATCGCCATGGGCGCGTTTGCAGCGCTCCAGCTTTTCCAGCACCCGGCGCACATATTCGACCGGCTTATTGAGGCCTTCGACCACGTCGGCGATGGTCGAGTCGGCGGCGATCAGTTTCGGAGGCACGCGCTTGGTAGCCATCAGCGTCTTCCGGCCCGTTTCGGCAAAGCGGCGAGCGCCGCGGCCGCTGCCATCTCATCAGCCTCCTTCTCCAGGCGCAATTCGCGCAGGCGCGCGGTCTTGGCTTCCCGCGCCTCGCTGACGGCATCGCGCTCGGAATTGATGCGGTTGAGCGACATCGACTGGGTTTGCGTCTTGCTGAACAAGGACACGGCCTGTTCGACTGTCTTCGAATGAGCGGTCAAAATCTTTCTCCTGTCAGGAGCCTGTGCCGATGGAGCGAGACCGGTTCTTCGATCAGGACCATGCACGAAGCAATACGGCAGCGGATTCAAATTGCTGGAGCGTCCCTTAGCACGTCCAGGCCGGCGCGCAGCGCATTTTCGGCGGCAAAACGCGCAAAATGAAAAAGGCCAGGCACCGCCTGACCTTCATGAGAGCGCCGCGCAACCAGGTGACATCCAAAAGGATGCACGGGGATGCACGGAACGCCCTTCTCATGCGCATGGCATGCCGTGGAAACTCAGGTCTCCGCGGCCATGCGCCCGAATTCGCTACTCACCGGTGCCAGTACATCCGTGGTCACCGGGAGAGCTGAATTCTTTTTTCAGGCCGCCTTCAACTGGTCGGCGGACATCTTGCCCGACTTGTTGTCGCGGACCATCTCGTAGCCGAGCTTCTGGCCCTCGACGATGTCGCGCATACCGGCGCGCTCTACGGCCGAGATGTGGACAAAAACGTCGGCAGAGCCGTCGTCAGGCTGAATAAAACCAAAACCTTTGGTGGCGTTGAACCATTTAACTGTGCCGGTGCTCATGACGAACCCTTTCCATGGCAAATATTCGTTCGACGCCATGCGGATGCACAACGTCGTTTGTCCCGATTTTTGATGTGGGAAGTTCGTCAAAGGCGCGCTCGAAAGCGCGGATAACAAAAGTCAGTCAAACAAATATCGACGAGGTGCTTGTAGACTTCTTTTGGGGTCGTGTCAATTTCTGGTTTTCCTCTCACCAAGATTCGATGCAAACGCTGTCTGGCAAGGGTCCATTCGCCCGCGGATCCGGCACGGAAACCAAGGCGCCCCCTGTTCCCTCAAAAAATAGCAGCCTTCGGGGAACCAATTTCGCGCCCGTGCATTTAAGAGTGTCAGCAGTTTCAGAGAGCGATCTCAGGGACGCTGACACACAGGACGCCTCCCGTACAATAAAACGTGCGAGGGGCGTTCTTGTATGGAGAACCGGCTGACCGGCATCCTCCCCGGCGGCGCCGAGCCGCGGCTTCCAGCCGGACCTTGCCGGCGACATCACGCGGATGCGACAGTCTCCTAGTCTTCGAAACACACTCCGGCAACCAGACCAGGGAAGAAGCTCATTCGTCCGGGCCGGGTTCCGGCCATGTCTCCTTTGCCGCTTCCGCATACCAATGGCGCATCGCCGGGGTGGCAAGAACGGCGTCGACATAGTCTCGCGTATCCGGCGCAAGCGTGCCGCCATAGGTGTCGAAGCGGGTGACGACCGGCGCATACATGGCGTCGGCCGCGGTGAAATGGCCGAACAGGAAGGGACCGCCCTTGCCGTATTGTTCCCGGCACTCGCGCCAGATCGTCTCTATGCGCTCGCGCTGTAGTTCGCCCTCGGCGTCGAGCGGCTTGTGGCCCTTCGGCCTGCGCAAATTCATCGGCCAGCCATAGCGGACCTCGCGAAAACCGGAATGCATCTCGGTCGCCACCGAGCGCGCCAGCGCGCGGGCGTCGATGTCGGCCGGCCAGAGTTTTTTCTCGGGAAACAGGTCAGCCAGGTATTCAAGGATGGCAAGGGTTTCCCAGATGATTTTGCCATTGTGATTCAAGACGGGCACCTGGCCGGTCGGCGACACTTTCGCCAGATTGGCAAAGGTCTCCGGCGTGCGCAGCCGCACGAAACCCTCCTCGAACGGGATCTCCAGATGCCTCATCGCCACCCATGGGCGCAGCGACCATGAGGAAAAGCATTTGTTGCCGATGAAGAGTGTGAATTCAGCCATTTTTCTCCCCGCACGCACGATCACCTGCAATCCTTTGGTCGGCGCTTGGTCACAGCCTAGCTCGCCAACCTTGCCTCGGGGAGGCTAAAGCACGACCTGATCCGCCGCCCGGGCGACGCCTGGAACCTAACCGACGGCGGCTCGTTAGCCTCCCGCGGATGAATTCCTCCGAATTCAAAACTCCCAGGAGATGCGGGGAAGGCGGCCGCGAGGGCCGTCTTTTTCATGTGCTCCAGCCCTTGCTGAAAGCATTGGTGAAGGCGACCTCGCCATGATCACCGGTCGCCTCGCCCAGCACCACGTCCATGCCGTCGCTGGTCACCCTGGCCAGCGCGAAACCTCCCATAAAGGCAGCCTTCGGCTTGAACAGATCGAGCCCATCCCTGCGATAGATCAGCGGCGTGTCGTGCTGGTGGCCATGGAAAATGCCGACGACATTGTAGCCCTTGAGCGCCGCCAGCAGCGCCTGCCGGTCGGCCTCGCTCCACCAATGCGGCGCGCCAGCGCCGTCATCATCGTAGCGCCTTTTGGCGGCATCCCAGCGTTCTATCGAGAAAGTGTCCCAGCCATAGTGCTGGAACAGGATGACCGGACGACCGTCCGCCGCATAGGTCGCCAGATCCTGCTTCAGCCATGGCAGGCTGCTCTCGGCACCGTGGCCGGTGTCGCCGGCGAAACGATGCGTTTGGATCAGTTGCAGGCCGCCCCAGTCCCAGGAATAGCAGTCGGTATCGATATCATAGTCGGTAGCCGGCACCGGCGGCTTGAAAAACACGCCGGCGCGATGATTGACCTCGACATAATCGCGCAATTCGCGCCGGTACCAGTCGACATGGCGCGAAGGCCCGTTCTGGTCGAGATCATGATTGCCGAGCCCGACATAGACCGGCATGTGGACGCGATCGGGGCCGACGCCCTGCTGGTAGCGCTGGCTGAACTGGAGCAGTTGGGTGCCCTCGCTGGGCTGGGTGATCTGGCCGCCGCCGTCGTCGGTGATGTCCCCGCCGACGACGAGGCCGAGCGGCGTGCCGATGCGGCGGGCCGCCGAGCGCAGGCCGGTGGCGACGCCGTTGATCTCGGCCGGCCAGTCCTTGTCGACGAGACCGTTGAGCACGGCCACGTTGCGCAGCAGCGCCGCGTCGGTCTTGCCTTCCTGCAGGCAGTTGGGGCTCAAGCCGCTCGCCATGCGGCAGGCATGGACATCGGCGATGAACAGGAAAGTGGCGTCGATGGACTGGACGCGCTGGCCGGTCTGGCTGAATGCCGGGCGCGACAAGGCGCCGGCCGCGGCAAATCCTGCTGCCCGCGCCAAAAAGCTGCGACGGGAAACCAATCCAGGCGAACGGCGATTCATCATGAGGTGAATTTCAGCATGGCGAGCGGCCGGCCGTCCAGCGCCTCTCCTTGCCACCATCCATCGGCTATAGGACGATCAAGCCACTGGCGCGGTAGCTAGAGCCGGAGCGCCAAGTCAAAGCGGCGCGTTGATATCTCCCTGTCGCTGCGACATCAAACGGTTCTCGGTCGCAGCAGCACCCTGCGGCGTCGCCTGGCTGCCAGTCCGCCCTGCGATGACGACAGCGCGCTCCGCTCCAGTCCCGCCAAGCAATCCCGCAGCACGCTCGCATCCTGCGCCGTCTTGGCCATCGACATCGCCCCGGAATAGGCGGCGACCGCCAGCGCGGCGAAGCGCTCGGGATCCGTGCCCTCATCTCTGCCCGCCTGCTGATCGGCTCGCACCTTGTCCGAAATCGCCCGCCGCCAACCGGCAAAAATACCAGCAAGGGCAATCCGGAAATCGGGATCGGCGAGCGACAGTTCGTGCGCCAGATTGTTGAGCGGGCAGCCGCGCACGAAACCCTGCTGCTCCAGTTCCGCCGCCACGGCCTCGAACACCGCGCGCACGCCTTCGCGCACCGACGCAGCCGCCAGCACCGGCGCGATCCATGTCTGTTCGACCGCTGCCGCCACACGCTCGTCGATCACCGCCAGCGCCAGCGCCTTCTTGGTCGGGAAATGGTGATGCAGCGCGCCGCCGCTGACGCCCGCCGCCGCCATCAGATCGCCGAGGCTGGAGGCGTGATAGCCGCGCGCCTGGAACGCGACCTCGGCGACATCGAGCACTTTCTTGCGCATGCCGTCAGGGTCGTTGATGCGTTTTCGTGGGCGCTGTTTTGATCGAACGTTCATCTCTGCTGACATTGCCGAACTCTAGCATATTGACAAAACAGGACAACCGGTCTGTTTATAAACAGGATGATCACCCTGTTTTTGAGAAGAGTTGGATGAGCATGCTACTGAATGCCGAGCCGAAGCCCGCGGTGCTCGCCTCGCCTGTCGTCGAATTGAGGCAGTACACGCTGAAGCCCGGCCGGCGCGATACGCTCATCGACATCTTCGACGGCAGGCTGATCGAGGGCCAGGAGGACGCCGGCATGACCATCATCGGCCAGTTCCGGGATCTCGATCGCCCGGACATGTTCGTCTGGATGCGCGGCTTCGACGGCATGGACGCGCGCAAAAATGCTCTCGCAGCTTTCTATGGCGGTCCGGTCTGGGCGGCGCACAGCCATGCGGCCAACGAGACAATGATCGATTCCGACGACGTGCTGCTGCTCAAGCCCGCGTGGCCGGGCGCCGGCTTCGACCTATCGGGTGCGCGGCGGCCAAGTCTGGCCGTTGACGAAAAGTCCATTCGAAACAAGCCGCCGACCGGCATCGTTGTCATCCAGATTCATCATCTGCGGCCCGGCACAGAGGTTGATTTCGCCGAGCGCTTCGGGGCCGAAATAGCGCCGCTGATGACGGCACAAGGCGCACGCCTGCTCGCTGCTTTCGTCACCGAGCATGCCGAAAACAGTTTTCCACGGCTGCCGGTACGGGCTGATGAAAACGTCTTCATCAGCGTCATGGGATTTGACAGCGTCGAGGCGCATGCCCGCCACAGAGCCGCCCTCGCTGCCTCGCCGGCGTGGCAGGCCGCACAGTTCGGCCTGACCAAACCAACGGAGACATTGCGGCTGTCGCCCACCTCGCGATCGCTGGTCGGGCATTAGACTTCAAACGCTTCGATGATGGCGTTCGCGACAAGGGCTGGATCTTCCCAATGCGGGTTGTGGCCGCAAGTCTCGGCCCGGACGAAGGCGGCTTCTGGGAGCGCGCGCAGCAATGCCTGCTGGTGCGCCTCGCCGAACAGCGGGTCGCACGCACCGGCGACGATCAGCGTCCGGGCCTGCACGGCTTGCGCCGCATCAGTCAGATCGGCGCGGCGGATTTCCTCAAGGATCGCGCGCCAGCGAAATGACGGCATCGTGGAGGCGTCTTTCGCCAGGCCGGCGAGAAAGGCCGGGGGCACGCCGGGCCGGCAGGCATGCCACCAGGCATAGAACGGATCGGCCGGCGATATCGGGTCGCGCAAGGCCTGGACGCCGGCGACCAGCGGATGATCCGGCGCGAAATCGGGCTTCAACGTGCCGGCCAGGACCACCAGCCCGCCGATGAGTTCCTTGTGTCGCCCAGCCAATGCGATAGCCACCATGGCGCCCAGCGAATGGCCGACGACGACCGGCCGGTCGAGCCGTAAACTCTGGATCAGCGCGGCAATATCGCCGGCAAAATCGGCGATGCCGTAGCTCTTGCCCGCTTGCGAGGCGCCATGGCCGCGCAGATCCGGCATGATCAGCCGGCGGCCGGCCAGATGCGGCGCAAGAAGCGAAAAGCCGCGGCTGGTGTCGGTGAAGCCGTGCACCAACAGCAGCGCCGGCTCGGTGCCTGATATCTCGACATAGGCGATGTCAAGATCGCCGACAGTGACGAATTGTTTGCGGCCAGCCCAGGCGTCCTGGTCCGGCAAAGCATCCAGCACCGCCGACCTCACAGGCCGAGCTTTTCCTTGACGGCGGCAAGGCCAGGTTGGCCGTCGAAGGTGGTGACGCCGGCGAGCCAGGCATCGAGGCGGTTCTTGTTGAGCGCAATCGCCTTCAGCGCCCCGTCCTCCGGCTTCATGCCGTCATTGATCAGATAGCCCATGCCGACATTCTCGAAATCGATATCGAAGACGAGATTCCCGAGGAATTGTGCGACGTTCGGGCATTGCTGCGGATAGCCCTTGCGCACCTGCGTCGTCACCGTCGCGGCGCCGAAATTCGGGCCGAAGAACTTGTCGCCGCCGGTCAGATATTTGAAATCGTACATCGTGTTCATCGGGTGCGGCGCCCAGCCCTGGAAGACGATGAACTGCTTCTCCTTGATCTCGTAGCCGACCTCGGAAAGCATGCCGGCTTCGCTCGGCTCGACCACCTGCCAGCCATCCAGGCCAAAGGCCGGATCGGCGATGGCGTCCATCATCAATTGATTGGAGCCGGGCTCGATGCCGTACATTTTCTTGCCGAACTTGTCGGCGAACTTGTGCAGGTCGGAGATGTCCTTGACGCCTGCGTCCCAGACATAGGTCGGCACGGCGAATGTGTATTTGGCGCCTTCCAGGTTGACGCGCACATTCTCGACTGAACCGTCCTTCTTGTAGGGCTCATAATAGGTGACCATCGCCGGGTCCCAGTACCCCAGGAACAGGTCGAGATCCCTGTTCTTCATACCCTCGTAAATGACGTTGATGCCAAGAACCTGGCTTTGCGGCTGATAGCCGAGCGCCTCCAGCAGGACATTGGCTACCCCCGTGGTGAAGGCAAGGTCGTTCCAGCCGGGCTCGGCCATGCGGACCGTCCTGCATTGCTCGGCCTCGGCCGCCTGGGCCGCATGAGAGGCCAACGCCAAAGCGGCAAGACAGACGCCATTTGCAAGGATGCGGAACATTTCGGTTCTCCTCATTGTCATCAAATTGACCAATTGGTCTTTTTATTGTCCCATGGGTCAATTCTTGATCTGAGCGGGCGAAAATGTCAACGTGGATTCTCAATGCATGGACCGAACCCGTGAAACTCAAGCGTCTCAGTGAGATACGCCGCAAGGAACTGCGGCAGGCCGCCTTCGCGGTGCTGGAGCGCGAAGGCATTGCCGGCGCCACCCTGGAAAAGGTGGCGGCCCAGGCCGGAGCCTCCAAGGGGATCGTGCTGCACTATTTCCGCAACAAGCAGGAATTGTTCGAGCACGCGATGCGCGAGGCCAACGCCGTCCTGTGCCAGGCGGTGATCGCGCGGCTTCGCCGGGCGAATACGCCGATGGAGCGCATGGATGCGGTGATCGAGGGCAATTTCGAGGAGCATCTGTTCCAGCCTCCTCTCTGCCACGCTTGGCTTTCGCTCTGCGCCGAGGTGCCGCGCGACGAGAAGATGGCGCGTATCCAGCGGGTGATCCACGCACGCATGCGCTCGAATCTCTTGTCGGGCCTGCGTGGCTTCGCCTCGCCCACGGATGCCGACGACATCGCGCTTGGCGTCACTGCGCTGATCGACGGGCTTTGGCTGCGGCTCGGCCTGCAGCCGGGCAGCGTCTCGCGCGAACAGGCGGTCCGCCAAGTCAAGAATTATGTCGCGGGGCGGCTGGCCCTGCGGGAGCTTGCGACCGTCGGCGCGTAAACCGGTCCGGCTGGCCTACCGGTCGCCAGCGGTCGAAGTTCATACCGTGGGATAGGCTAACGGCTTGACCGCAGCCGCCAATGTACGGTGCTCTCGGTGAGGCAGAAATCCCTCGGAGCGTCCAATGAGACTTCACAACAAGCGCGCGCTGGTCACAGGCGGGTCGGACGGTATCGGCCTGGCGATCGCCGAGGCCTTTTCGCGCGAGGGAGCGGACGTCCTGATCGTCGGCCGTGACACCAAAAAGCTCGACGCCGCCCGCAACCACCTCGGCGGCATCGTCGAGACTCTGTCGGCCGACCTCGCCACCTCGGCCGGCATCGCGGCCATCGTCGAGCATGTGAAAAAATCCGGCCGGCCTGTCGATACCCTCGTCAACAATGCCGGGGTGGCTTTCCTGGTGCCCTTCGAAACTGTCAGCGAAGAGCAGTTCCAGCAATCCTTCGCGCTCAACGTGGGGGCGGTGTTCTTCCTCACCCAGGGCCTGCTGCCGCATCTGGCGGCCGGCGCATCGGTGATCAACATCTCGTCCTACTTCGCCAACAAGATGATCCCGAAGCGACCGTCGAGCCTCTATTCCCTGTCGAAAGGCGCGTTGAACTCGCTGACCAAATCGCT
Source organism: Mesorhizobium sp. M1338 (assembly GCF_040318045.1). Classification (NCBI taxonomy): domain Bacteria; kingdom Pseudomonadati; phylum Pseudomonadota; class Alphaproteobacteria; order Hyphomicrobiales; family Phyllobacteriaceae; genus Mesorhizobium; species Mesorhizobium sp. M1338. The sequence continues at coordinate 10,631 of NZ_JAMYLL010000090.1, forward strand.
GGCCTTCGAACTTGGGCCGCGCAACATCCGCGTCAACGCCATCGCGCCCGGCACGGTGGACACAGCCATGCGACGCAAGACAGTCGACAATTTGCCGGCCGAGGCGAAGGCGGAACTGAAGGCCTATGTCGAGCGCAGCTATCCGCTCGGCAGAATCGGCCGCCCCGACGATCTGGCCGGCATCGCGGTCTATCTGGCAAGCGACGAGGCGGCCTGGACCAGCGGTGGTATCTTCTCCATCGACGGTGGGTATACGGCGGGGTGAGAGGAAGAGCCCTTGCCTTCTCCCCTTGTGGGCTAGCGTGCGCACACATTTGCTTCGGGTTGATTTTGCGAGGCGAGAACGAAGCCGTCTGTGATGGCGTTGAAGCGTCTGAGG
>NZ_JAMYLL010000091.1:0-10742 GCF_040318045.1 Mesorhizobium sp. M1338
TCAGCGACGCGGCGGGCAACACCAACAGCGGCACCACCGATTCCAACAATTACGCCATCGACACGCTGCGGCCGACGGCAACCATTGGGATCAATGACACCGCGCTCACGGCCGGCGATGTCACGACGGTGACCTTTACCTTCAGCGAAGTACCGTCGAACTTCACTGCAGCGGACGTGAGCTACGACACCACCAGCGCAACCTTGGGCACGATTACAGCTACGGCCGATTCGAAAGTTTTCACCGCCACTTTGACACCGCTGGTGTCGATCACCGACGCTACGAACGTCATTACGGTGGGTACGGCGTGGCAGGACCTGGCTGGCAACGCCCCGGGTGCTTCAAGCAACTCGGTTAACTATACCGTCAGCACCGCCGTCGACTCGACGCCGCCGACTGTAACAATCACTAGTACGCCCTTAGATAATACAATCGGTTCTACCTCCATAGTCACCTTCCAATTTAGTGAAATTGTGACTGGTTTCGATCCCAGCAGTGCGACCGATGTTACATTGACACGTAGCACGCTGAGCAACATTACTCATGTAGACGGTGATACTTGGACAGCGACCTTGACGAGAACTGCTAGCGGCTCTGTAAAGGTTGATGTGATAGCAGGTAGCTATACGGACTCGGCGTTTAACCCGGGTGCTGCAGGGAGTCTAGGACCTCTCAACCCCGCCGGCGTTGCCGGAGAGCCGATTAATCTCGCCCTCACCGATCCATCGCATGAGGGTGCGCTCATCACCGTCACGGTGAAGGATGTGCCTTCCGGCTGGACCATCGACGGCGCAACCCACAACGCTGACGGCAGTTGGACGGTGCAGACCAGCGACCTGCACGGGCTGACGGTCACCACGCCTGCCGATTTCGCCGGCGCAGCAGTGCTCGACGTCCAGATGTCCTGGACCAACGCGGACGGCACGACTGGCAGCGCGTCCATCGCCGACAATGTCGAGGCCTACGCTCCGGGTTCGCCGATTTTTGCCTGGTCTGGCGACGATGTGCTGACCGGATCGAGCGGCAACGATCTCTTCGTCTTCTCGCAGCCGATCGGCGCCGACACGGTGCACAGTTTCGATGCGGCGGCCGACCAGATCGACCTTATCGGCTACAACGGATTGGCAGATTTTGCCGATCTCCAGACGCATATCGCCGACGATGCCCACGGGAACGCGGTGATCACGCTCGGCGATGGGCAGTCGATCACGCTGGACGGCGTCCACTCGGGCGCACTGATGGCAAGCAATTTCGTCTTCGACCAGACGCCGGTGGTCAACAATGCCGGAACCATGACGATCGGCGACGGCGCCTTGCTGCCGCTGAGCGGCACGATCAACAATAGCGGCCTCATCTCGCTGGACTCGACCGGCGGCGATACGCTGCTGCAAATCATCCAGCATGGCGTGACCCTGCAGGGTGGCGGGCAGATCCTGCTCTCCGACAGCGCCGCCAACGTGATCTCCGGCACGGGGCCGGATGTCACTCTGGTCAATGTCGACAACACGATCTCGGGTGCCGGCCAACTGGGCGGCGGGATGCTGAGCCTCGACAACCAGGGCACCATCATCGCCTCCGGCGCGAATGCGCTCTTCATCGATACAGGGGGCAGCGTCGTCATCAACTCCGGAACATTGGAGGCGACCGGTTCAGGTGGCCTGACGATCACCGGCGGGCTGGCGAATTCCGGCATGCTGTGGGCCAATGGCGGCGACATCGTCATCGACGGCCAGGTTACCGGCGACGGTGACGCCACGATCGGCAATCTCTCGAAGCTCGAATTCGGCGGCGCCTCGTCAACGGACGTCACCTTCGCGCACGACGCGGCCGGCACACTGCAACTCGACGATTCCTTCGATTTCAGCGGGCGGATCGGCGGCATCACCAATGACGACAGGCTGGAGCTCGAGGATATCCTGTTCGGTGCGGGAACGACGGCCGTCTATCAGGCAAACCAGGATGGTAGCGGCGGAACGCTGACCGTTTCGGATGGTACCCACGGTACCGCGCTGCATCTGGTCGGCTCCTATGATGCCAACGGCTTCAAGCTTGCCGATGACGGCCAAGGTCATACCGCCGTTTCGTACAATCCGGCGGAGTTCACGCTGACGGGCGTCGGTAATGGAGCAATTTCAAGCGACTTCGTGGTCTGACCAGAAGGGCCGCCGTCGGCGGCGGCCCACCGGCCTGACGAGCACCGAGTGGGGTTCTGGAATTGGATAGCAAACCTCGAGTTGTGAAGGATGCGCTTCGGGCATGCCGCCGCTATTTCCTGGTCGCGGCGGCATTCAGCCTGGCAATCAATCTGCTCTACCTCGCGTCCCCATTGTACATGCTGCAGATCTACGACCGGGTCGTCACCAGCGGCAGCGAAACCACGCTGGTGATGCTGACCCTGGTGTTGCTCGCGGCCTTCCTTTCATTGGCCGGCCTCGACCTGGTGCGCGCCGCTATCCTGACGCGCGCCAGCGCGCGACTCGACCGGCTGCTCTCGGCAAAAATCCTTGCCGCGTCGGTCGAAACCCCATCGCCCGGTTCCTCGCAAAGCCAGCCTATCCGCGACTTCGACACGTTCCGGCAGGTCATCACCGGCAGCGGCGTCCATGCCCTGTTCGACCTGCCATGGTCGCCAATCTATATCGGCATCATCTTCCTGCTGCATCCATGGCTCGGCTTCTTCGCACTGGGTTGCTCGCTGCTCCTGATCGCCATGGCCGTGCTCAACGAGTATCTCGTGCGTTCGCCGCTGAAGCAGGCCAACGACCTGGCGACCACCAACTATAATTTTACGGAGATGAGCCTCAGGAACGCGGAAGTCGTTCGCGCCATGGGGATGATCGACGGTCTCATTCGCCGCTGGGGGCGCGACCGCAATTTGGCGCTGCGGCGCCAGGCGGAGGCGAGCGACCGCGCCGCCTTGATGTCGGGCCTTATCCGGTTCCTGCGGCTCACCATGCAGTCACTGATCCTCGGCCTCGGCGCCTATCTGGTGATCGAGCGGCAGATCACCGGCGGCACCATGTTCGCCGCGAGTCTACTGCTGGGCAGGGGGTTGCAGCCTGTCGAGCAGATCGTCGGCCTCTGGCGCAGCCTGATCCTGGCGCGGGCTGCGTTGGCAAGGGTCGAGAAACTGGTCGACGGGGGCGCGCGGAACGAAAGATCGTTCAACCTGCCCAAGCCCAGCGGCAAGATCTCCGTCGAGCAGGTCAGCTACGCAATTCCCAGCCAGCAGAAGGTGCTTCTGCGGGACGTATCGTTTCGACTGGAAGCGGGCGAGGCGCTCGGAATCGTCGGCCCTTCCGGCGCCGGCAAGTCGACGCTGGCACGTAACCTCGCTGGCGTCATGCAGCCCAGTCGCGGCACCGTCAGGCTGGACGGCGCCGACATGTCGCAGTGGGGGCATGACGCGCTCGGCGACCACATCGGCTACCTGCCGCAGGATATCGAACTGTTCTCCGATACGGTGGCCGCCAATATCGGGCGCTTCAAGACGAATGTCGACCAGGAGGTGATCGAGGCCGCGCGGCTCGCCGGCGTACACGAGATGATCATCCGCCTACCGCAGGGTTACGAGACCCAGATCGGCGAAGGCGGCGCCGTGCTGTCGGGGGGATATCGGCAGCGGATTGCTCTTGCACGGGCGGTGTTCGGAACGCCGAAACTGATCATTCTCGACGAGCCGAGTTCCAATCTAGACGCCGATGGCGACCGCGCGCTGAGCGAGTGCGCGATCGAGCTCAAGCGCCGCGGCAGCACGGTGATCATCGTCTCGCACCGGCCTTCGACCCTGGCGAATGTCGACAAGATCCTTCTGTTGCGCGATGGCGCGGTCGAGGCCTTCGGCATGAGAAACGAGATCGTGGCGCTGCTCAACCAGCGCTCGGCGCCAATGGCGGTGGCAACCCCAATGAACCGCGGCCGGAGAGATCGATGAGCGACGGGGCCCTCACCTACCGAAGCCTGCCCGGCGAAACCGGTATCCTGGCCCCGGATTCGATCCAGGTGCCGGCCTATGTCGGCCTGCTGATCATCGTCGCCTTCTTCGGCATCTTCGGCGGATGGGCGGCATTTGCCCCGCTGAACGGCGCCGTGCTCGCCGACGCTGTCGTCAAGGTGGAAGGCAATCGCAAGAGCGTGCAGCACTTCGACGGCGGAACGGTGAAGGAGATCCGCGTCAAGGATGGCGACATCGTCAGGAAGGGCGACATAATGCTGGCGCTGGACGACACCAGGATTCGCTCCGAGTTCAATCTCTATGCTCAGCAATATGCGCTGTTTCGCGCAACCGATGCCAGGATTCGGGCCGAACTGGACGGCAGCGAGGCTGTTGCCTTCCCGAAGGACATCCTCAAGGAGCACGAGGCCTACCTCAGGGATGCGATGGCAAACCAGATCGCCGACCTGGAAAGCCAGCGCGCCTCGATGGCCGGCGCCAAGCAGATCCTCGAGCGGCGGATTGGCGAACTCGAGGAGCAGATCCAGGGCAAGCAGTCTCGTGTCGAATCCTACCACGCCCAGCTGCAATCGACGATCGACGAGAAGGCCAGCCTTTCAAAACTGCTCAAGGCCGGATTGACCACCCGCCCGCGCATTCTGGAACTGGAAAGATCCGCCTCGGATCTGCAAGGCCTGATCGACGAAAACCTCGGCGCAATCGCCGGCAGCCAGCAGAGCAAGGCCGAGCTCGATAGCCAGATCGCGCAACTGACCAATGAGCGCCGAGCCAAGCTTTCGGCCATGCTGATCGAAACCCAGTCGAATCTTGCCGACCTTGTGCCAAAGATGTTTGCCGCCCAGGCTGCCATGGACCGGGCCGAAGTCCGCGCGCCTTATGACGGTCAGGTAATGGATCTCAGCATCTTCTCGATCGGGGCGATCGTGGCGCCGGGCCAGACAATCCTCGACATCGTGCCGACCGAGAATTCGCTGATCGTCCAGGCGCAGGTTCGCGTCGAGGACATATCGAACCTGCGACCCGAGATGGCGGCCGAAGTTCGCTTCACATCATACAAGCAGCGCTCAATTCCCACAATTCATGGACGCGTCACCCGCATTTCGGCGGATCGCATTACCGACAGCAAAACCGGGTTTCCCTACTATCTTGCCGACGTAGCGGTCGATCCGATGGAATTGGCGGCGGCCCCCCAGATTGCGCTTTATCCAGGCATGCCAGCGTCGGTCATGATCGTTACCGAGGAACGTACCGCACTCGACTACATTTTAGGCCCGCTGGTCGTATCGTTCCACTCCGCCTTTCGCCAGAAATGACGGAGGTCGCCAATCGATTGGCGATGCAAAGTTTCGACGAGCCTGTCAGGCCTCCGTGGATCAAGACAGGCCTACGGACTCCGAGACCATGCCTGCAATCGCCAGTTAAATGCCAGGAGCTGCCGTTTCGGTTTCGGCCCCGACCTGCAACGCTGGGGCTTCCCGTTTCTCCATCGGCCAATCAAGGCCGAGGAGAACTCACATGAGTCACTCTCAATACGATGATGCTAGCCGCGAGCGGGCCGCCTGGAATGCAGGAAATGAAAGTAGGAACCAAGCGTCGGCTCACACAGAAACAGATCTGGGCTGTTCGCTTCTTCCTCGATCGCGAGGGGCGCGTTCGAGACCGTGCGCTGTTCGATCTGGCAATCGACAGCAAGCTTCGCGGCTGCGACCTGGTCAAGATCAGGATTAGAAATGTGGTTTCGGGGCCGGAGATTAGGACCCGCGCAATCGTCGTTCAGCAGAAGACGGGTCGTCCAGTCCAGCTCGAAATCACGAGTCGCTGGCGGGAGTGATTGGCGACCTCTACTTCTTAGCAAGGTTCGTATTCCAAATATCCCGATGCAGTCGCCATTCGCCGTCGGCGCCCTTCTTCCAAACCACAATGTATTTGCCGATTTCCTCACTGGTCTTGCCGTCGCTACCGGGAATCTTGATAGAGTAGGTGCCCTCCTCATACGCGAGATTGCCGCTCTCCTCGACCTGCGCCGCTTTCAGGGTCAGATCGGTCAATCCTGCATCGATCCAGCTCTGCCACATCTTCTGAACGCTTTCGCGGCCGGCGACCCGCTCTTCGTTGGGAGGAAACGCTACCGCGTCTTCGGTGTAGTGTTGAGCCAAGCTCGCCGTATCCTTAGCGGCAAACTTCGCAACAAAGTCCGCATTGTTCGCCTCTATGCTTGATTGGGCTGTCTGGGCACCTGCAGATTCGCCACCGCCGATAACTAGTGCGACGAAACAAAAAGTGGCTAGAAAGTAGCGCATCGAAGTCCTCCCTTTTGAAAGCCGGCCAGCGAAGACCATGTGCAGATGAAGACAACGAGGGCGAGTAATTGCCGGGTGTTGTCGGACATCGGCGCCCAATCAATGTCTTTTACAGACGGGGCGTAGCAGGCCGCTTGCAGGGCTAATATGCGCTTACGCTAATACAATGACAATCCCAGCTAGGCTAATATCCATGCCCCCCACTCACGCTGAGGCGCACATTGCGTTCGACGCGACATGCCGCTGGAAGATCGCCGCGAGCATCCAGTTTAGCCCCACTTCCTGGCGAGGCTAAGGCGATCATCCACCTGATCGATCAAGCCGGGCTCGAAGGTATGGTTTCGAAGCGCAAGGACAGCAATTCGACGGCCTGGCTCAGGACCAAAGCTTACAGCATTGACGAATACGAGTTGCTTGGCGTCGAGCGTGAGCCTGGGAAGCCGGCTTTCGCCCTGATGGCGGATCGGGCGACCGGGAGATATGTCGGCTCGGCCTCAATCAACTCGCGGGGCGCCATCCGAGACCGGCTGTGGAAGCGCGTCCAGGAACACGCCGGGCCGGCGGAGCGGAAACAGTTCGTTCCGGGCCGATTAGGCGCTAGATTGCTGCGGACGTTCCTGCGAAATCGTTGGCGGACGCCGATGCCGATTTTTTCAGTCAAGCACTCGACTGTCTATCGCTATAACCAACCGGTGAGGTTTGGCGAGCACCGGCTGATGTTCAGGCCGCGCGACAGTTTCGATCAACGACTTCTGGACCACGCCCTATCCGTGGACCCCGAGCCGATGGGAATTCGATGGATCCATGACGTTTTTGGAAACTGCGTTGCCGTGATCGAATTCACGGGTTCGGCCAATAAACTCCATTTCGCGACAGACATTCGGCTCGATCACACGCCGCAGCATGCGCCCGATTTCCGTATCGATGAGGCCGCGCTGAATTATCCATTCTCTTACGATCCCGATGAGGGGGCCGACCTCGCGCAAACCATGGAGCGCCATCATGCCGATGACAGCGACGAGATTGGCAAATGGGCACGGCAGTTCGTGAATGCCTCGGGACAAACCGAGACCGGCAAATTGCTGATGACGCTCTGCTACGCCATCCATGAGAGCTTCGTCTATTCCCGTCGGATCGAAACCGGGACGCAGCCGCCTCTCGTGACGTTGCATCTGCGCAAAGGCACATGCCGGGACTTCGCGCTTTTCATGATGGAGGCGGTGCGGTCGCTCGGCTTCGCAGCCCGGTTTGTGACCGGTTATGTCTATGTGCCGAGCCGCGACAGTGCTGATGTGCGCGGCGGAGGATCGACGCATGCCTGGTGCCAAGTCTATTTGCCTGGTGCCGGCTGGGTCGAGTTCGATCCTACCAATGGCATTGTCGGCAACCGGGATCTGATCAGGGTGGCCGTGGCCAGGCATCCCCAGCAGGCCATACCTCTTTCGGGAAGCTACTCCGGCAGCGCCTCAAGTTTTCTTGGCATGACTGTTGAGGTAAAGGTGGCGAAACAAAATTAGCTCTGTCTGATGTTCTCCGGAACTGTTTGGGCAATTTGGAGTTTGCCCGGTTCCTGAATCAAGGCATTGGAGCATCGATGCGCATCCGCGCGGGTTTCAACCTCACCTACGAATGTCCGCAGCAGACACCAATGCTGCTCGTCCTTGAGATCCATCCTTCACGCCGCGTCGATCTGTTGACAGAACAGGTCCTAGGCTTTGATCGCCCGATCGAAGCCCGCGGCTACATTGACGCTTTTGGCAACGCGTGCACGAGAATAGAAGCGCCTGCGGGCCTGACAACGATATCCACGAGTTTCGACATTTACGATACTGGGAAGTCTGATGTCGTCATGCCAGAAGCCATCCAGCACGACATCAAGGAACTGCCCGACGAGGTGCTCAGGTTTCTCCTGGGCAGCCGCTATTGCGACACCAACCGGCTTGGCGACTTCGCTTGGGCGAATTTTGGCAATGCCCCCTCCGGCTGGGCGCGGGTGCAGGCGATCTGTAATTTCGTGCACAATCACATCGCTTTCAGCTACCAAGCCGCGGACCCGCTTCGGACTGCCCACGGCGCTCTCGCAGATCGAACCGGCGTCTGTCGCGACTTTGCGCATCTGGCCATCTCGCTATGCCGCTGCATGAACATCCCGGCGCGCTATTGCACCGGCTATCTCGGCGACATTGGCGTGCCTCCGGTGCCGGATCCCATGGATTTCAGCGCATGGTTCCAAGCATATCTAAGCGGTCACTGGTTCACATTTGATGCTCGGCATAACCGCCCTCGCATAGGTAGGATCCTGATGGCGACGGGTTGCGACGCGACTGATGTTGCACTCTCAACCAGTTTCGGTTCATCGAGACTTGCTGGCTTCGAAGTTGTCACGAAAGAAGTCCAAGCGGAGCACGTGTTAGCGACTCCTATCGGAAATCCAGTGCCTTCACCTTGATCTGATCGCTGTGGCCAAAGCTCCGCGCCAGTTCGTGCTGCGAGAAAGGATTGAACTCTGAGTTGTATTAGTAAAGTCAAAGACTTATGAGATGTTTTGTACCATTGTGACGTCCGTCAAAATGGCCCTTCACCGTCATTAGTTGAAAGCCGAATTAAGGCCTGCAGCGAAACCAGCAACGGCACTGACCAGGTATCCGCCCTTCTCATTCGGTGCCGGCGAGGCCACCGCACCATGTTCGCACATCAAGTTGCCGTAGAGCGGCCATTCGAGAAAGTCCTGCGAGAGCCAATGCGGACCGATGTCGGTCGCCCAGGCGACCGTGCGCCCGCGGCCATGGTTTGCGAACAGCAAGGAGCGCTAGATCGCGCTTGTCCAAGGACAACGTCGGTGGGAGGAGACATACCGAAATTGTGCAGCCGGCTCAGCAGCGCAATTAGCGTTCTGACGACCCGTGTTAACTGCCAATCAAAAAATCTTCAACATTCCTGATTACGAGGGCCAGCAGCGGGAGCGCAACCGCGACTGGAAGCCAACATTCGATCGATGAAAGTGGCGAAAAGGGCGCGGTCCGCGACGGCGCCCTTTGGCGATCGAAGCTGTCTACCAGCCTTGCCGGCCATACCATTCATCGATGTCTCGGCGTACGCGATCCTTCGCCAAGCCGTAGCGTTCCTGGATCTTGCCTTCGAGCTGATCGCGCTTGCCGGCGATGCGGTCTAGATCATCATCAGTGAGCTTGCCCCACTGTTCCTTGACCTTGCCTTTAACCTGCTTCCAATTTCCTTCGACGCGGTTCCAGTCCATGGTGGCGACCTCCTTCGTTTCTCCCGTGGAAAAACGGTCGTATGGCAGTGAGGTTCCAATGCCGAAGAAGCGACAACCGCGATTGGAAGCCGATTTTCGATTCGACCAAACAGCCGGAACATTAGACTCTAAAAGTTCCTGCTTTGCGGCAGGTGGTGCCTTGGGAGAACCTGAAGCAGCCGAGCAAGCGGTGATCGATGACGCACGTCAGAGCATCGAGGCCTAACCTCAATCGAACTGGATTGGCTAAAGGATAGGCGCCCGCGCTACCCTTCGCGGGATGTACCGGCACTGAAGGGAGAAAATGCGGAAGCCGGCGACATAGCGTTCCATCGAACAGACCAGGACTGGATTGTTCGAATGGTTGCGGGCCGCAACCGCAACAAAGTCTCCCTAATTGGGCTTAGAGAGGACAAGCCCCGCTTCATCTACAGGGCCGACCATCTGGCCGTCGCTCAGCTCTCGCTCGGAGACCCAACTGCTGACGCATAAATTCCCAACCCGCTACAGCTTCAGCCACCGTGATTTCAAGGTACGCATCCGGTGAAGACCGCAGACGTGCATATCCGATGCCATGAGGACCTGAGCACCGCGGTGCTGGGGTCAAGCTTTCGATGGGGAGACGCGATGATGTTCTTCGAGGGGGAGTTCGACCTCTTCGATGCCTTCATCGGTGAAGACCAAGATCCCGTCGTCATCGTTAGTGAACCGCCCCGGGTTTTCCGGAGGCCGTTTCGTTTGAGTCACGCGGCTATGGCTGGTTCATCCAGCATGGCGTAGTAGCGTTCCTCGGCTTCGGCCGGCGGGATGTTGCCGATGGGCTCCAGCAGCCGGCGATTGTTGAACCAGTCGACCCATTCGAGCGTGGCGAACTCGACGGCCTCGAATGAGCGCCAGGGTCCGCGTCGATGGATCACCTCGGCCTTGTAAAGACCGTTGATCGTTTCGGCGAGAGCATTGTCGTAAGAGTCGCCGACACTGCCCACCGAAGGTTCGACGCCGGCCTCCGCCAGGCGCTCGGTGTATCTGATAGAGACGTATTGGCTGCCTCTATCGCTGTGATGGATGAGCCCGCCTCCCTGCACGGGCCGCCGATCATGGAGAGCCTGTTCCAGAGCGTCCAGAACGAAGCTGGCATGCGCCGTCCGGCTCACCCGCCAGCCGACGATCCTTCGCGCATAGGTGTCGATGACAAAGGCGACATAGACGAAGCCCGTCCAGGTCGCGACGT
>NZ_JAMYLL010000092.1:0-10392 GCF_040318045.1 Mesorhizobium sp. M1338
TGGGGTGACGAGGCTGATCAAGCCTTCCAACAGTACCAGCCTGATCAATTACGGCGAGAGCTACCGGTCCGGAGATCGCATCAGCCCCTCTCTGCATATGCACGCGGCCGCCTGAATTGCCGATTTCGCTCAGCTGCTGCTGAATGGCGACGGCTTGCGGCGTATTCAGGGCCCTCTGCGTCTGCGCTGGCCACAACAGCGCTGGTGAATGTTCATTGTTGGGACGACTCACTCGGGTGGCAGGTGGTTGCCCTGGTCAAGCTCATCCGGCGAAGGGCGGATCTGCTGTTGGCTGGCAGCCAAGACTGGGGGCGGCGGCCCGAACTCCGGCGTCCCAGAGCTTGCGAAAGCCTCCGACACGCTTCCCTTGAGGTCATCCCGTCCAGCGGGCATCCCTGGGTTGCTGAAAAAAGACGAGGCGGCTTGATGATCCTGCCCTCGCTGAAGCACCTCGCGAAACCCCCTGTTCCAGTCGCAGAAGCTCCTCTGGTTTGGTTGGCGGCTCGTCAGCTCGACCATCGAACAGCGGCCGGAGCGCCTCGGACACGTGCTGCTCAAAGCCCACTCGCCGGGCCTGGACCGCTTGCCCGTCTTCCAAGCCGGCGTCCTGCACCTGCGACAAAGCTGTTACACGGGATGGATTTTTTCGCGGGGTCCACACCAGCCTCACATCAAACTGTATCGTCAAAGTCCTGCGCCAATTCACACAGCGGGTCATCGAGTTGAGATTCTGCGGAGAGCGCCTCCTCTGCTCCCGTCAAGGGCGCCGGCTCCGGGAGGGCGCCTGTCTGGCTTTCAAAGATGCGTTTCAGAATGCGATCCGAAAAATATCGCACCTTCCTCAATTTTAATGGTGGCAGACCTTTGATGAGAACAATCTCGTAGTCGTCATCGAGCAGCCGAACCTGTTCGGGACGCAATAGCGGTGCACCTTGATGTGAATTCTGAATGGTCCAGTCGAACGTTCGCGCCTGGCTGTGGGAAATCGATTTGGCTTCAAACGTGTATTCACCGATGGCCTTGGAAATGTAGTTCGGAGTCTCGTCATCAGCCGTGGCCATGAACACTTGCAGTCCGGTATTGCTGAGAAAATTCTGCTTGCCAGCCTCTCCATAAGCCCCCGTCAGTGCCGAAAGGCTTTGGATGATGAGCATGAAACGCCCCTTGTAGCCCGCGATAGTCGTGATTGCGGTCTCGATCGCTTCCAGCTTACCCAAGTGCTTGAACTCGTCGAGCAGGAAGAGAACCTCGTGCTTTTCATCCCGGCGGGCCAGCGACCGCTGCAGAATTGAAACGATTTGCTGAAAAAACAAGCGTATCAGAGGCGCGATCACCTCAAGGTCGTTCGGACCAACGCAAAGATAGATGCACGTTCTGCGACGGCGAAGATCATAGACCGAAAAGTCCGAGCGACTTGTGGCCGCCTTTACAGCGGGATCCGCCCACAGGTTGAGCCCGCCATCGCCGAGCACGGAAGTGTAGGAGGTTAGGATTTTCGTATCGTTCCCCGCCATGTCGTCGAAGATGCGTTGTGCCTCTTTGTTCTGGGTCTCCATGGCGAGTCGCGCGAAGAGCTTAAACTTCTCCCCCGGCTGGGCGAAGAGGTCATAGACGGCGCCGATTGTTGGCGTGCCCCGCTCGATGCAGGCAAGTATTCCCGCGACAAAGATATCTCGCGCGCCGCTGACGAAACCTTCCGCGCCCTCCCCCTTGGCCGTAATCAGGTTTGCGGCCAAGCGGCGGGCTTCGGTGAATTGCTGCTGTGGAGGCAACGCTATAAGATCCAACAGCGGATTGTAGCAGTTTGTGCGCCGCTCCGAATCCAGCGGCGCGAATTTAAACACGTCGTCACCTGCGGCTTTGCGCGCCCTCGAGGTGAGCTCAAAGAGCTCCCCCTTGACGTCCAGAGCTATCACCGAGCCTTTGAATGTAAGTAGCGTTGGAATGACTATGCCGACGCCCTTGCCAGCGCGGGTCGGTGCAACGATGAGGCTGTGAGGCTGCTCGCCATTGGTCAGGTAGTAGCCAGGCCAGAAAGGGCCACTTGTCTTCCCAAACACCGGCCCTGTCACGCCACGGTATCGTCGCAGATATCCCGTGCGTCGCATTTCATCCACTCGAGCCCAACGAGCCGTCCCGTGGTGTTCGAGCTTGCGGCGCAATACGATCTGCTGAATCAGCAAGACGACCGCGGACGTCGAGAGCACGATAGCCGCGCCCCGATAGAAAACGGGGGTTGCGAAACCCAAATAGAAGGGCGTCTCAAACCAAAAGGCACGGACATCAAACGCCATCAGAGCCTCGCCGCTACCGCCGTGGCGGAAGGTTGCGTAAAGACTTGCCGCACAGAAGCCCACGGCGAGTGAGCACGCGATGCTAATGGCTATGTTGGGGGGCGTCGTTTTTGTTGAAAGCATTGTTCCATTGCCGGATAGCCGTAGCTAATGCTGCGCGTGCTTCAGAGACCGAACCGGCGTCGCGCGATGTCGCCGCTCGACAGATCGATGCCGCAGCGGGTGGTGCGATGCTTGCAGCGCATCACCCGGCAGACGTGGTTTTTGAAAGTTACACTAAGCAGGTACGTCAACGGCCAGCGAATTGGAAACGGCAAGGCCGTAAACGGAATTCGGGAGAGAAAGCGTCACTGTACCATGGCCGAGACCTCAACGGCCGGAGCGATCTCTGCTTCTGGTGGCCTCCATTAGGTCCTCTCGGGCGTGATTGAAGGCGTGGTTTATGGACCGCCCGATTTGAGCACCCCGCTGCAGCTGTTCATAGGAGGTTTGCGGGCCTACTGTATCACGGACTGCAGCCTCAATACCTGCTATGTGGCCGTCCAGATTCGCACTCCGTTCCTCTGCTGCATGCTGCGGCGGCGGCATGTGCGGCAAGATGTCTTGCATGCCGGGAAAAACTGAGTGAGCTTGGGCCTGTTGATTTGCGTCTAACTGGGGATACATGTTGAGAATAGCATTGGATGCCATGTTTCTGACATTGCCATCCGGATCAGAAGAAGCCAATCCAATGGCCTGATCAAGAATGCGAGATTTATTTTCGTCAGTAAACTTACTGAAGTGTGGCGCAACATAATAAGTTCCGAGAGCTTGCGACGGCGGATCCATGTTGCCAATGCGATTAACAATAGCATCTTGCAGCCCTGGCGTTAGGTAATCGCCTAGATTACTGGCCGCTCCGACTTTCTGCAATGCTATGTCATCCGTGCTGTACCCCAATTCGGCTGTTAATGTCGCGGCCAGATCGATGGCTGATCGTCCAAGCCGATTGGTCCGCCTTTCAAATCTCGCGAGGTCAGTTTCTGGCCCGGGTTGAGTGCCCCGAACGGCTGTTCGCTCGTGCGTCCCGAGGCCTTTGAAGCCCCCAAGATTTCGCGCTGTATCGCGCGGGTTAGCGGTTACCAGCCGTTCTGCAACATCGCTCAATGGCCCCTCTGGAACGTCACGGAGGCTACTGCTCCCCACGCCTTGAGATGATCTTGCAGCTGCACGTGCCCGTTTGTTATCGCGATCCATTGCTCGCCTCCAAAGTAGTTATTCTACCCAATGAGGTTACCACCGAAGCTTGACCCGCTAAACCGATATGATGTTACAGTTGTAGTATGGCAAAGGGTTCCCAGCTCTGTGGGTCTGCCAAGTGCCCGTCCAAGCCGAAGAAAATACGATGAAGCTGGCATCAAATGCGATGTGAACTGCCCCGGGCATTCCGGTGGCCGTTTCGTTTGAGTCACGCGGCTATGGCTGGTTCATCCAACATGGCGTAGTAGCGTTCCTCGGCTTCGGCCGGCGGGATGTTGCCGATGGGCTCCAGCAGCCAGCGATTGTTGAAGCAGTCGACCCATTCGAGCGTGGCGAACTCGACGGCCTCGAATGAGCGCCAGGGTCCGCGTCGATGCATCACCTCGGCCTTGTAAAGACCGTTGATCGTTTCCGCGAGAGCATTATCGAAAGAGTCGCCGACACTGCCCACTGCGGGTTCGACGCCGGCCTCCGCCAAGCGCTCGGTGTATTGAATGCCGAACCCTAGAGAATCAGCCCTCAGAGCCTTTGGTAATAGACCGACCCCTCGCACCTGTTTGGGCTGGGTGTACAAGTCAGGTTTTCATCAGGTTGGACGAGTATGTCTGGCAGCCAGAGCGCGACCACTTCCGTGCCCGCCCGCTCGTCTGGCAGACACACAAAGGAGAAAGACATGCCGTCAGCTACAAGCAGCGCCATCGTTTCCTGCCGCAGATCATCGCCCATCCGGTCTGGCCCTCCTTCAGGTCCCCTTGGCCTGTGTCTCGTCGAGGAAATGGCCCGGGAGCGGGATCGTGGTTTCGTATGAGACAATCCGCCGGTGCGGCAACAAATGCGGTCCGCATACGGAGCCATTACGTCGCGGCACTTGATATTGCAGTGCAGCAAAGGTAGAGGGCCGCCCCTTATCGGAGTGTCGTCCATGGTCCTTACCAATACTGGTAGCGAGGCAGAACCCGTCGAACAGTCGAGCCATCCGGCAATCGAACAGCAAAGCCCCGAGGTGCTGATGCTAGGCGCGCTCGGCGTTGTCTATGGCGATATTGGCACCAGCCCGATCTACGCGTTCCGTGAGGCGCTGGTGGCGTCGTCGGGCGGCAATGTCGCCGAGCGCGGCGATATCCTCGGCGTTTTGTCATTGATCATCTGGTCGCTGACGATCATCGTCACCATCAAGTACATCATGTTCGTGCTGCGCGCCGATAACGGCGGCGAGGGCGGCGTGCTGTCGCTGATGGCGCTGGCGCGCGGCAGTTTCCCCAAGCGCTCGGCGCTGATGCTCGGCATCGGCATCGTCGGGGCATCGCTTTTCTTCGGTGATGCCGTCATCACACCGGCGATATCGGTGCTGTCGGCGGTTGAGGGCATGAATGTCGTCACGCCGACCTTCCAGCCCTATGTCGTGCCGCTGACACTGGTCATTCTTACCATGGTGTTTGCGGTGCAGCGCTTCGGCACGGGCGGGGTAGGATTGGTGTTCGGCCCGGTGACGGCGGTGTGGTTCCTGGCAATTGGCCTTTCCGGGCTCAACCACATCATCGCCGATCCGGAAATCCTGTGGGCGGTGAGCCCGCACTACATCGTCGCGTTTCTGATCAATTCGCCCGACGTCGCTTTCGTGACCATCGGCGCCATCTTCCTCGCCGTCACCGGCGCCGAAGCACTCTATGCCGATCTCGGCCATTTCGGCCGCAAGCCGATCGTGCTGGCCTGGCTGGCGATCGTGTTTCCCTGCCTGCTGCTCAATTATGCCGGGCAAGGCGCCTTCGTGCTGGCCAAGAATGGCGTCGTCGGCCATCCATTCTTCGAGATGAACGAAGGCTGGACGCTGATCCCGATGGTCGTGCTGGCGACGGCCGCGACTGTCATCGCCAGCCAGGCGGTCATCTCCGGCGCCTTCTCGCTGACCCGGCAGGCGGTGCAGCTCAATATGCTGCCGCGCCTGGAAATCCTGCACACCTCGGAGAAGCAGTCGGGCCAGATCTACATGCCGCGCGTCAATCTGTTGCTGGCGCTGGCGGTGATGCTGCTGGTCGTCGGTTTCGGCGAATCGAGCAAGCTCGCCTCCGCCTATGGCATCTCGGTGACCGGCAACATGCTGGTGACGACGGTGCTGCTGTTCGTCGTCATGACCCGGATCTGGAAATGGCGGCTGTGGGTGGCGGTCGCCATGACGGCGCTGTTCGGCTTCATCGATGTCGGCTTTTTTGCCTCCAACATCGTCAAAGTGTTCGAGGGTGGCTGGGCTTCGCTGGCGGTGGCCTTCACCATTGTGCTGGCTATGTGGACCTGGGTGCGCGGCAGCCGCTATCTGTTCGACAAGACCCGCCGCAACGAAATCCCGCTCGATTTCCTCGCCGGCAATCTCCTGAAGAAAAAGCCGCAGCTGGTGTCCGGCACCGCGGTGTTCCTGACGAGCGATCCACTCAGCGCGCCAACCGCGCTGATGCACAGCCTGAAGCACTACAAGGTGCTGCACGAGCAGAACGTCATCCTTTCGGTGGTGACCGCGCCGCAACCGGTGGTGCCCGACAGCGACCGGGTCAAGATGGAGACGGTCAACGAGCTGTTCATGCGGGTGACGCTGACCTTCGGCTACATGGAGCAGCCGAACATCCCGCGCGCGCTGGCGATCTGCCGCAAGCAAGGCTGGAAGTTCGACATCATGACGACCTCGTTCTTCCTGTCACGGCGTTCGCTCAAGGCCTCGCCCAATTCCGGCATGCCGGTGTGGCAGGACCGGTTGTTCATCGGCCTGGCGCGTACGGCGGCCGACGCGACGGAGTACTTCCAGATCCCGACCGGACGCGTCGTCGAGATCGGAACGCAAGTGACGATTTAGGGCATGCCGCGGTTGAGAAGAATCGGTGCTGTCACATTGATTGAGCGGTAAGGAAATTCAGGTAGCAGCGCGCCCGGCACTGTAAGTTTCAGCGGCTTGATGCAGCGATAGCTGGCCGGGACGGCTGTCACGCTGTGGCGACACACGCGATTTTGTTCCAGATTTGCATGGGGCGTTACGCAGGTCTCGATGTTGAGCCGATGACAGCGCATTGCAGGGAAAGTGAGCAGGTCGGCAATCGGATCATGGATGGAAACGAACCGCTGAAGCTGGCGTGCCGACTTGAAGCGTTTCATGATCCTTTCGCGTCGTCGGGTCGGCTGGTGCGAATTTTCCGCTCGATTATTCAGGCCTGTGTGCGACCGGTGTTCGACGCCGGGCATGAGGTCGCGCATGGCGGCATCATAGGATCGGAGCTTGTCGGTGATCATGATCCGTGGTGTCCGCCCTTGAGCTTTCAGCAACTTGCGCATCAGACGCTTTGCCGCCTTGGCATTTCGGCGGCTTTGTACCAGCACTTCGAGGACGAAGCCGTCCTGATCGACGGCACGCCGGAGCCACTGCTTCTTGCCACTGATAGCCACGACACATTCGTCGAGATGCCATTTATCGCCCAGGCAGCCGGCTGATATTGATCTCCTGGGCGGAATGCCGTCCGAATTTCTCCGCGCAGCTTCGAACGGTCTGATGCGTGACGATGATGCCGCGGGCCGCCAGCATGTCCTCAACCATGCGCAGGCTGAGCGGAAAGCGAAAGTAGAGCCAATACCGCGTGCGCAATGATCTCGGCGGGAAAGCGGTGGCGACCATAGAGCGGATCACGAGCAACTTCTGACATGGCCCAATGTACGCACATCTTCATAAGCTGTCGGTTGACTTTACGATGCCGCGCCAAGCGAGCAGCATCCGGCCGGCGGGGCCGACCCCGTCTCCCGGCCGTGAGCAGAACGGCATCGCGCAGGTGCCGCTTCATCCTCGACCGGCCAGCCTGCTTTGCCGTTACCGCCGCCGCCGAAAGCGCCAGGCGTTGCCGCCAGGCGCCGATCCGCCGGCAGCGGTTCGTTTCCACCGATGATCCGAGTGCCAACCAGTTCCACTTTCCCCCAATACCTGCGTAACGCCGCCATGCAAATCTGGAACAAAATCGCGTATGTCGCCGCAGCATGACAGCCGTCCCGACCAGCTATCGCTGCATCAATACGCTGATATCTTTACAGTGCCCGCACGCCTCTCGCGCGCCAACGGCCAGTCGGGTGTCGCGAATGAGGCGCGCTGAAGCCATCCGGCTCAGCCGATCATGGCGCTTCGGTTGCCGGGTTCGAGGTCGTGGCCTCTGCCGCTGCGCGATTCTAGCATTTGCGCCTTGGAGAGCTCTGCTTCAGCCTCGGCGAGGCATGGCTCGGCTGCGGTTCTCTGCCGCAGAAGGTCCGATTGCGAATTCTTGACGTTGTCACGACGTAGGCGAGCGGCCTTGGCGAACGTCGGATAAGCGAAATGATTGACATCGGAGATGCCGGCCTTCGTTTCCTCGGCGTTTAACTGGAAGTCCAGTTCTCGCGCCATGCGTTCGAAATCGGCAATCATGATGTCTAGCTGGTGCAACTGTCGCCGCTTCTCATTCACCTGAAATTGCTTCAGTCGGACCAGATTACCTCGTGGCTTCATGACTCGGTACTCCGGTACCCATTTCGTCCAATCAAACCGCTCTCTCCCCTTAACGTTAGGCCTACAGCGACTCTCACGTTTTCTGCTGCGAGCGGAAACATATTTTCCAAAATCCTTGGCCGATGGCTATGAGTTCAATGGCATCGACAAGCATGCGAGCGGGGGACTTAAGGGGCGGTAAAAAAAGGCGGAATAGGGCGATTTTCACAATGTCTGCATTGAACGCGTTGAGACCTGCGGCGGGCTTGACACACAAAGCAATCGTCAAGATTTGCGACATGGACGCCGGGGGGCATGAATACGCCCGCCGTCAGCTACACGCCCCCCGATTTCCGCCGCCTATTATCGCCCACGCGGTCTGGCTTTATTTCCGGTTCCGCTGAGCCTGCGCCTGGTTGAGGAAATGCTGCTGGAACGCGGCATCGTGGTTTCGTATGAGACAAGTCGCCGGTGGGGCATCAAGTTCGGGCTGGACTGCGCTCGCTGCTTGCGCCGCAAGCCGCCGTGCCGGAATGACGTCTGGTACCTGAACGAAGTGGTCGTCACCATCGCCCGGCAAAAAGCTTTGGTTGTGGCGCACCGTCGACCAGGATGGATATGTGCTGGACGAAATCGTGCAAAACCGCCGCAACACCAAGGCCGCCAAGCGCTTGCTGACGCGGCTGTTGAAGAAGCAGGGGCTCGCGCCGAAGCGCATGATCACCGACTAGCTGCGCTCGTATGGAGCGGCAAAGCGACAGGTGATGCCGGACGTCAAGCACCGGTCGCACAAGGGGTTGAACAACGGAGCGGAGAATTCCCATGTGCCGCCGCGAAAACGGGAGCGGATGATGCAGGGGTCCGATCGCCGAGAGGCCTGCAACGCTTCGTCTCGACCTTGTCAGCCCTCCGCAACCTCTTCGTCCCGCCCCGCCCCAAACGTTCTGCTCTCGCCATACATGTTCATCGCCTCAGCGCGATGGCGCTGGTGATATCACGACGCGTTTGTACCGCTCGACCTACGCCACAGGTGCCGACGCTGTGACGAGCTTCGTCGGTCGCGTGTCGAGTGACGGCACCGGGGACAATTATCGTCGACCGCAGTCCATTGCCCAGACCAAGGCGCTTCTCGGCGTCGGCACGATGGCAAATCGCAGCGTCACGATCTCGGCCGCTGCCCCTTCTGGCGGCGTGGACGGTGATTTCTGGGTGCAGCCGTAATGGCCCTTTACGTCAAAGCCTCCGGGGTCTGGGGGGCGGCCAGCGCCGTCTGGGTGAAAATCTCAAGCCTCTGGACCAAGGCTCGACAGGTCTATGTGCGCAGCTCGGGCGTCTGGGAGAAAATGTTCCCGATAGATCTGGTCTTCAATGGCACTCACGAAGACTCGACTGCCACGACCGTTTACACCCACACCAGCATTCCGCTTCTTGTCGCGCCACACGCTAATCGTCGTGTCATCGTGACAACTGAGACCACTGACACCGAAAGTGCAGTGACCGTCAACAGTATGACGATTGGGGGTGTGGCTGCCACCCTTCTCGCTCAGGTGGAAAGCATCTTCAATTCTGGTGTGGTCTATCTGTCAGTGTGGTCAGCCCTCGTGCCAACCGGTACGACGGCAACGATCGTGACCACGTATAGTGAGAGCGTGTTCCGTGACTACATGTCGGTCTATACGACCACCGATTGGGATGGTGTGGTGGGCACTGTTGCCTCTGACAACAATTCAACGGGTGGCCTGACAACGACCGTCAGCATTGGTGCCCTGGGCGCAGCGATCGCAATTGCGGGCAACGCCACCAAGGGGGCATCGGCACTGCGACATGGACCGGGCTGACCCAACAGTTCTCAAACACACCAGTCACGGATACAAACCACAGCGGAGCAATGGCCATAGCTACCGCCGCCCAAGCTGCCCTCACCGTAACCTGTGCCTACAGCACTACTCCAGCACTTGCCGCACTGCTGGTGGTTCCGCGGTGCGCAACTCCTGACTGGCGACGGCGTCGGCGACATGCCTTACGGACTCGTATTGCCAGAGCTTGTAATCGTCGACAAACCAGCCAAGTCGGCTCTCGATCGCCGTAGCAAGCTCGTTATAGTCGAGGCTGTCGAGGCCGAGATCCCGCATTCTGGTTGTCATCGAGACCTCTACTTTTTCGGCAACTAGAGCGTTGAGGGTTTTGAGAACCAGTTGTTCAATTTCAAGTAATGTCATCACTAATACATGCCTTTTGATTGCAGATTCAGGTAATGCAACCCTGATCGGGGCCCAACCCCCAAAACGAGGTGTGCCGTTGAAACATGTTCTTGTCATTGACGATGATGCCGCAATGCGGCGCCTCATCGCCGAGTATCTCACGATGCATGCC
>NZ_JAMYLL010000093.1:0-10238 GCF_040318045.1 Mesorhizobium sp. M1338
CGGGGGGGGGGCTACACGGGGGGGGGTTAATTCCGGAACCTGTACTTGGACGCCGGGTTTGCGGGGGTGTTTTGAAAAATGCCACGCTTTTGCGGGGGGGGGCGCGGCGTTACAGCGGGGCGCCCTTCGTGTATCGGAACGCCATTGTTTCGGGGCGGCGCCTGCGCGAGGGTTGCCACCCGGAACGCATCACATGCAAATGACGAGGACCAGATGACGGTGAAGCCCCTCTACCGACGTGTCTTGCTGAAAGCGTCGGGCGAAGCATTGATGGGCGAACAGCATTTCGGCATCGACGTTTCGGTCGTCGATCGCATCGCCGGCGACATCGCCGAGGCGCGTGCACTGGGCATCGAGGTCGGTGTCGTCATCGGCGGCGGCAACATCTTTCGCGGCGTGGCCGTTGCCTCCAAGGGCGGCGACCGTGTCACCGGCGACCACATGGGCATGCTTGCCACGGTGATCAATTCGCTGGCCCTGCGCACGTCGTTGAACAAGATCGGCGTCGACGCCGTGGTGCTTTCGGCGATCGCCATGCCCGAACTTTGCGAGAGCTTTTCGCAGCGCCAGGCGACCGCCTACATGAACCAGGGCAAGGTGGTGATCTTTGCTGGCGGCACGGGCAATCCGTTCTTCACCACTGATTCGGCCGCCGCGCTTCGCGCGGCTGAAATCGGCGCCGACGCGCTGTTCAAGGGCACTCAGGTCGACGGCGTCTACTCTGCGGACCCAAAGAAAGACCCGAATGCGACGCGCTTCGAGCGCATCAGCCATGGCGAAGTCATAAAACGCGGCCTTTCCATCATGGATACGGCAGCGATTGCACTTGCGCGAGAAAACAACATTCCGATAATCGTCTATTCGATCCACGAAAAAGGTGGTTTCGGCGATATTCTGAGGGGCGGCGGCCGCTGCACGGTCGTCGCGGACGATTGATCGGGGGCCCGACCCGAAAGGGGAAGCCGGTTTCGACAACCGGATTCGAACGGCCGCGAAGCAATGAACCCGCGTCAGACGGGGTCGAGGAGATAAAGATGAGTGGTGAGTACGACGATCTCAAGCGGCGCATGGATGGGGCGATCGCCGCGTTCAAGCATGATCTGGCCTCGCTGCGGACCGGCCGGGCCTCCAGCAACCTGCTCGATGCGATCCAGGTGCAGGCCTATGGCACCACCATGCCGATCAACCAGGTCGCCAACGTCTCGGTGCCGGAGCCGCGCATGATCTCGGTATCGGTCTGGGACAAGTCGATGGTCGGCGCGGTCGACCCCGCGATCCGCGAATCCAATCTGGGTTTCAACCCGATCGTCGACGGCACCAACCTCAGGATTCCACTGCCCGAGCTCAACGAACAGCGCCGCAAGGAACTGGTCAAGATTTCTCACACCTACGCCGAGAATGCCCGGGTCGCCGCGCGCCATGTGCGCCGCGACGGCATGGACTTCCTGAAGAAGGCGGAGAAGGACGGCGACATCAGCGAGGACGATCAGCGCAAGCGCTCCGACCAGGTCCAGAAACTTACCGACGAGACGATCAGCACCATCGACCACCTGCTTTCCGATAAGGAAGCTGAAATCATGCAGGTTTAGGGTCTTGGCCATAGGCCGACCCGAAAGCGAGAACATGGCAACGCCCGCGCATGTCGCGATCATCATGGACGGAAATGGACGCTGGGCCAAGGCGCGCGGCATGCCTCGTCTTGCTGGCCATCGTGCCGGCGTCGAGGCGCTGCGCAAGACGGTGCGCGCAGCACCCGGGCTCGGTATCTCCTACCTGACCGTCTACGCTTTCTCGTCGGAGAACTGGTCGCGGCCGAAGTCCGAGGTCAGTGACCTGATGGGTCTCCTGAAAATGTTCATCCGCCGTGATCTGGCCGAATTGCACCAGAGTGGCGTGCGGGTCAAAATCATCGGCGACAGGGCAGGGTTGCAGCCCGACATCAGGGGGCTGCTCGACGAGGCCGAATCGCTGACCGCCGGCAATGAATCGCTGACGCTGGTGATCGCCTTCAACTATGGCGGACGCGACGAGATCGTGCGCACGGCGCGCAAGCTTGCATCAGCCGTGGCGCGTGGCGAACTCGACAGCGAGGCGATATCAGCCGAAAGCTTTGCCGGCGCTCTCGACACGCATGGCATTCCCGACCCGGAACTGGTCATCCGCACCAGCGGCGAACTCCGGCTGTCTAACTTCCTCCTGTGGCAGGCCGCCTATAGCGAGCTCGTCTTCCTGCCTTGCTACTGGCCCGACTTCAGTCGCGAGCACCTTGCCGAGGCCTTGCGCGAATTTGCCGGCCGCGAACGCCGTTACGGCGGACTTGGGCCCCAGGATGTCGCTTCGCGACCGGCCGCGGGATGAGCAATCTCCGGCTGCGCGTCATTTCGGCGATCGTGCTTGCCACTATCACCCTTGGCTTGACCTGGCTCGGCGGTCTGCCGTTCCGCTTGCTGTGCGCCGCGATGGCCGGGGTGATCTTCTACGAATGGACCCGCATGTCACGCCCGACCGGGGCCACGGGTCTGGGTTTCCTGCCGGAAACGCTGCTGGTTGTCTTCATTGGCGCCTTGATTGGCGGCCTCGCCGCCTCCTGGCTGTTGCCGCTTGTGATGGTCATGGTTGCCGTAACGGCGATTGCCGCATCGGTTCGCAAGGCCG
Source organism: Mesorhizobium sp. M1338 (assembly GCF_040318045.1). Lineage (NCBI taxonomy): Bacteria > Pseudomonadati > Pseudomonadota > Alphaproteobacteria > Hyphomicrobiales > Phyllobacteriaceae > Mesorhizobium > Mesorhizobium sp. M1338. The sequence goes on from NZ_JAMYLL010000093.1 coordinate 2,656, forward strand.
GACAATGGGATGCGAGCGGCCTTGCCTATGCCGCGGTTTCAGGCTTGTCGCTCGCCTTGCTGCGCGACGGCGATCGTTCAGGCCTGGTCGCCATCCTGTTTCTGTTCGCCGTCGTGTGGGCCACCGATATCTTTGCCTATTTCGTTGGCCGTGCGGTTGGGGGCCCGAAGCTGGCGCCGGCGATCTCGCCTGGCAAGACGCGCAGCGGCGCGCTCGGTGGCGCTGTTGGCGGCGTCGTCGCGGGGCTGATCCTCGCCGCCGCTGCCGGTGTCGGCAATCTGCCATTGCTCAGCCTGGTGGCGCTGGTGCTTTCGATTGTCTCACAGGGCGGCGACCTGTTTGAATCCTGGGTCAAACGCCGCCACGACCGCAAGGATTCGGGTGCGCTGATCCCGGGCCATGGCGGCGTCATGGATCGTGTCGACGGGCTTGTCGCGGCGGCTTTCGCCCTATACGTCATTGGCTGGATTTCGGCGACCGCCGATCATCCGGCGCAGGGTTTGTTTCCCGTTTGAGCGGTGTCATTTCAGGCCCAATGCGCGGCGCGCCTTGGATTCGCCCGGATTGGTGTCACAGTCACGGCGCAATCCGCGCCGTGGCAGAATTTGAGGGTTTGTCTTGAACGAGATTCTTCACGCGCTTCTCAGCACAGAAGGCTTTGTCCTCGGCACGCTGGTGCCATTCCTCTTCGTGCTGACCGTGGTCGTGTTCGTCCATGAAATGGGCCATTACCTTGTCGGGCGCTGGTGCGGGATCGGCGTCAAGGCCTTCTCGATCGGCTTCGGTCCCGAACTCTTCGGCTTCAACGACAGCCACGGCACGCGCTGGAAACTGTGCGCGATCCCGCTTGGCGGCTATGTCAAATTCGTCGGCGACATGAACGCCACATCGAGCCAGCCCACGTCGGAAGAACTCGGAACGCTGACGGAGGAGGAGCGCAAGGTCGCCTTTCACACGCAGCCGATCTGGAAGCGCGCGGCAACCGTGGTGGCCGGGCCGCTGTTCAATTTCCTGCTGGCGATCGCCGTCTTTGCCGTGCTGTTCACCGCCTATGGCCGTTATGTCGCGGAGCCGATGGTGGCCGAGGTGACGGCCGACAGCCCGGCGGCGAAGGCCGGCATCCTGCCCGGTGACCGATTCGTCAGCGTCGACGGCAACAAGGTCGAAACCTTTGGCGACGTCCAGCGCCTGGTCTCGGGCCGCGCCGACGACGTCATCACCTTCGTCATGCTGCGCGACGGCAAGGAGGTCACGGTGACCGCGGCGCCGCGGCTGATGGAACAGGAAGACGCGCTCGGCAACAAGGTCAAGGTCGCCGTGATCGGTGTCGTCAACAACAAGGAACTCGGCCAGCCGCGTCTCATAACGTACACGCCGGTCGGGGCGGTTGCGGCGGCGGTCGAGGAAACCGGACACGTCATCCAGCGCACCGGCCAGTTCCTGCAGCGCTTTGTCGTCGGGCGCGAGGACAAATGTCAGCTGGGTGGCCCGGTGAAGATCGCCGACATGGCCGGCAAGGCGGCGAAACTGGGATTCGAATGGCTCGTGCAACTGGTTGCACTGCTGTCGGTTGGCATCGGGTTTCTCAACCTTTTGCCGATTCCCCCCCTCGACGGCGGCCATCTGTTGTTCTACGGGGTGGAGGCCGTCATTCGCCGTCCCGTGTCGGAACGGATGATGGAAATGGCCTATCGGGCCGGGTTGCTTCTGGTGCTGTGCTTCATGGGTTTCGTTTTCTGGAACGATCTGTTTGGATGCTGAAATCATGAAGAAATTCGGCCTCCGCATGGACGATGTTGAGACGCCGTTTACCATGCACGGGGATATGAGTGACGCGAAAGCCACGCCGCAGGGTTAAGTAAATACAAATTAACCAGAAGCCTTGCGTGTAGGGAAAATCCGGTTAATACGGTAGGGGAAATTACCGCACGTCCGGTTTTCTCGCCGTGGGGACTACGAGAAAAGGTTATTAAGCCCGATGAAGGCAGCATCCAAGTTTCTGAGCGCCGCTTCCGCGGTGACCCTGTCCGCGGCTCTTGTCGTGCCAGGCGCGCTCGCAGTGCAGTTCGTTGCCACATCGGCGGCCGAAGCCGCTGTCGTCAGTAGAGTCGAAGTCAGCGGCAACCAGCGTATCGACGCCGAGACCATCCGCAATTACATCACCATCAAGCCGGGCAAGGCCTTCTCCAGTTCCGATATCGACAGTGCGGTCAAGGCGCTGTTCGGCACCGGCCTGTTCTCGGATGTGCAGATCAACCAGGTCGGCTCGACGCTGGTGGTCAAGGTTGCCGAGTACCAGGTCGTCAACCAGGTGCTGTTCCAGAACAACAAGAAGCTCAAGGACAATGCGCTTGCTGCGGCGGTGCAGCTGAAGCCGCGCGGGACTTTCTCGCAGGCAACGCTCGATGCCGATGTCGAATCGATCAAGGCTGCCTACAAACGCATTGGTCGCGACGATGTGACCGTGACCACGCAGGTCATGCAGCTTGGCGACAACCGCGTGAACGTGGTCTTCAACATTACCGAAGGCGACCGTACGCAGATCGCGGCGATTAATTTCGTCGGCAACAGCGCCTATTCGAGCCGCCGCCTGTCGGATGTCATCAACACCAAGCGTTCATCCTGGCTTTCCTTCGTCCTGCGCGACGACGTCTATGACGACGACAAGCTGCGCGCCGACCAGGAGCTGCTGCGCCGCTTCTATTACAATCATGGTTACGCCGATTTCCAGGTCGTATCCGCTGTCGGCGAACTCGACAGTGCGACGAACAAGTACACGGTCACCATCACCGTCCAGGAAGGCGACCGCTACACATTCGGTGACGTCAGCGTCGAAAGCACGATCCCTGAAGTCGACAGCAAATCGCTGGAATCGGTGGTCGAGACCCGCAAGGGCGACGTCTACAACGCCAAGGACGTCGAGGATTCCATCATCGCGCTGACCGAGAAGGTGGCCGGCTCCGGCTACGCCTTCGCGCAGGTGACGCCGCGCGGCGACCGCAATTTCGAGAACCACACCATCTCGGTGGTCTACACGATCGACCAGGGCACCAAGGCCTATATCGAGCGCATCGAGATCCGCGGCAACGACCGCACGCGTGACTATGTCATTCGTCGCGAGTTCGATGTCAGCGAAGGTGACGCCTTCAACCAAGTGCTCATCCAGCGCGCGAAGAAGCGCCTGGAAGCTCTCAATTACTTTGAAAAAGTCGACATCTCGACAGTGCCGGGCTCGCAGCCCGACCAGGTCGTGCTGGTGGTCGACGTCGTCGAAAAGTCGACCGGTGAATTCTCGGTCGGCGCCGGTTATTCGACCGGCGGGGACACGGCCGGCCCGTCCGTCGAAGGATCGATCACCGAGCGCAACTTCCTCGGCCGTGGCCAGTTCATCAAGCTCTCGGCCGGCGGCGGCAAGAATTCGCGCGACTACAGCCTGTCCTTCACCGAACCCTATTTCCTCGGACGGCGCATTGCCGCTGGCTTCGACATCTTCAAACAGACCAGGGAATATAGTAACAACTACGACAGCGACACCACGGGCGCTACGATACGGTTCGGCTTGCCGATCACCGATAGCATTTCGACCCAGCTGGCGTACAATATTTCGCAAGAGAAATATAAGTTGGACGACGATTGCGGTCCCACCAGTGATGCAGAGCCTGATGGCACCTGCGATATTTCCAAGGCGATCCTCCAGGGTATCGATGAAAGCCCCTGGATCAAATCGTCGATCAGCCTGGGGCTGGTCTACAACACCATCGACGATATGAAGAACCCGCATGAAGGTATCTACGCCACCACGACGGCCGAATTTGCCGGCGTCGGCGGCGATGCCAAGTATGTGAAGGTTACTGGTCGCGGCAGCATCTATCAGACGCTCTCGGAGCAATTCGATCTGGTTGGTCTCGTCTCGGCTGGCGCAGGTCATGTCGAGGGGTACGGCGGCGATGGTGGTTTGCGCATCTTCGACCAATTCCAGAGCACCGACCGCATGATCCGCGGTTTTGAGTACGGTGGTATTGGCCCGGCGGATAGTCTTACGGGTGACCATCTCGGCGGCACGACGTATTTCAATGCCTCGGCGGAAGCCCAGTTCCCGATGCCGGTCATTCCGGAAAGCTTTGGTTTGCGCGGCGCTGTGTTCGCTGATGCCGCAACGCTCTACGGCAGCAAGATCAGCGAGAGCATCGCTACTCAGACCTCGACTGACATGAAACTGCGTGCTTCGGTCGGTGTCGGCCTGATGTGGGCATCGCCGTTCGGTCCGATCCGTATCGACTATGCGATCCCGGTCAAGAAGGAAGCGTCCGACGACGTGCAGGAATTCAACTTCGGCATATCGACCCGCTTCTGATCGGCGGCCAACGATGCTCCCGGGTCTTTCAGGTCCGGGAGAAATGTCCGACCTAGCTGGATATAGCTTCTGGAATGACCGATCCGGTGTTCTTCGCGCCATCACGCCGGTATACGGCGGGCGAAGTCGCGAATCTGACCGGCTCGGTGCTTGTCGATTCCGGCCACTCCGATATTTCGATCGAGGCGCTCGCGCCGGCCAGCGAGGGCGGCGAGAATGCGCTCGTCTTTGTCGACGGCAAGCGCAATTCCGCGCTGATGCCGTCGCTGCGGGCGGCCGCGGTCCTGTGCCCGGCGGAATTTGCCGGCAAGGCGCCGGCGGGCGTTGCCGTTCTGGTTCATCCGCGCCCGCAACAGGCCTTCGCCTTTGTCGGACGCCTGTTGTTTCCGAGGGCGGCGACGCCTGGGCCGATGACCAGTGAAACCGGTGTCTCGCCGCATGCTCATGTCGATGCGACCGCGCATGTCGAAGCCGGTGCCGTCATCGAGGCCGGCGCGGTCATCGGGCCGGGGGCTTCAATCGGCAGCGGTACCGTCATCGCGCCCAATGCGGTCATCGGACAATCCTGCCAGATCGGCCGCGACGGCTATGTCGGTCCGGGCGCCAGCATCCAGTATGCCTTGATCGGCAACCGCGTCATCATCCATGGCGGTGCCAGGATCGGCCAGGATGGTTTTGGCTTCGTCGGCGGCGCCAAGGGCCCCGAACGCGTGCCGCAGATCGGCCGCGTCGTCATTCAGGACGATGTCGAGATCGGCTCCAACACCACCGTCGATCGCGGCGCCATGTCCGACACGATCATCGGCCAGGGCACCAAGATCGACAATCTCGTGCAGATCGCCCATAACGTCCGCATCGGCCGCAATTGCATAATAGCCGGGCTTTCGGGTATTTCTGGGTCCGTGGTCGTGGGTGATAATGTCACCATGGGCGGCGGCGTCGGGCTTGCGGATCACCTGACCATCGGGACAGGGGCCAAGCTTGCCGCCAGAAGTGGATTTATGAGCAATGTCCCTGCAGGCGAGATCTGGGGCGGTTATCCGGCACAGCCGATGGCGGAAGCCATGCGGGAGATAGCCATGCTGCGCAAGCTCGCCAGGACCCGCAAACAGGGCGAGGGAGGCAATGGCTGACATGATCGCGTCGACGACGCTGGAAGCGGTCGACATCATGGGGCTGATGAAGCTCCTGCCGCACCGCTATCCGTTCCTGATGATCGATCGCATCGTCGAGATCGACGGCGACGAGTCCGCCATCGGCATCAAGAACGTGACCATAAACGAGCCGCATTTTCAGGGCCATTTCCCCGAGCAGCCGGTCATGCCGGGTGTGCTCATCGTCGAGGCGATGGCGCAGACGGCCGGCGCCATCTGCATCCGCAGCCTGGGCACTGAAAAGCCGTCGCTGGTCTATTTCCTGACCATCGACAACGCTAAATTCCGCAAACCGGTCGTCCCCGGCGACCAGTTGAAGATCCATGTCAAGAAAATCAAGAAACGCGGCAACCTGCTCAAATTCGCTTGTGAAGCCATGGTCGACGGCGCCAAGGCGGCCGAGGCCGAGATTTCAGCCATGATGGTCACCAGCGACTGACGATAATGCTTATGAAAATCAAGACATCCATCCATGCTTCCTCCGTTGTGGAGGAAGGCGCCCAAATCGGCCAAGGTGTGCGCATCGGGCCGTTCTGCCACGTCGGCGCCGATGTGGTGATCGGCGATGGCGTCGAACTGGTCAGTCATGTCTCGGTGATGGGCGCGACGTCAATCGGCGCCTTGACCAAGGTCTATCCAATGGCAACATTGGGCGCGCCGCCGCAGAACACCAAGCACAAGGGCGGCCGCACCACGCTGGTCATCGGCAAGAACTGCACGATCCGCGAAGGCGTGACCATGCATCTCGGCACCGATTCCAGCCGCGGCGAGACGACAGTCGGCGACAATGGCAATTTCCTTGCCTACGCCCACATCGCCCATGATTGCGTCGTCGGCAACAACGCGACGTTCGCCAACGGCGCGACATTGGGCGGCCATTGCGAGGTCGGCAACAACGTCTATATCGGCGGCCTGACCGCCGTGCATCAGTTTGTCCGCATCGGCGACAACGCCTTTCTGGGCGGCTGCTCGGCGGTCGTCGGCGACGTCATTCCCTATGCCATCGCGGTCGGCAACCGCGCCAGCCTGCGCGGACTCAACATCATCGGCCTGAAGCGCTCCGGCTTGCCGAGATCCGAAATCCATGTGCTGCGCAAGGCCTACAGGATGATCTTCGATCGTTCCCGCACCGTCGGCGAGAACATCGAATTCGCCAAGGCGGAGTTCGCGTCGTCGCCGACCGCCATGAAGATCATCGATTTCATCACCAGTCGCGGCAAGCGGCACTACGCTGTGCCGTCGCTCAAGGGCGGCGATGGCGACGATGTCGATGACGAAGACTGAGACAGCGGCAGCGCGTCTTGATCTCCCGCCAGGCTCCAGGGTCGGCATCATCGCCGGCGGCGGCAGCCTGCCGGTCGAGGTCGCGGCCGGCTCGGCTGAACAAGGTTATCCGCCCTTCGTCGTCCTGATGGAAGGCGAGGTCGACCGCATCGCGGAGCTCTCCCATTACGAGCATGAAAGCCTCGCCCTGGAAGGTATCGGCTCGCTGATACCATTGCTGCGGCGGCACCGTATCACCCATCTGGTGCTTGCAGGCGAGATCAAGCGCAGGCCAAGACTGACACAGCTGCGTCCAAGTCTCAGCCTGCTCGCGGTGATACCGGTTGTTGTCGCGGCGCTGGCGCGTGGCGACGATGGCCTGCTGAAGGTCCTGGCGCGGGGCCTCGAAGCGCGTGGGATAAAGGTTGTCGGCGCCCACGAAATCGTGCCGAACCTTGTCGCCGCCGAAGGCGTCCTGACGAAAGCCGCGCCAAGGAAATCCGACTGGCGCGACATCGAGGCTGGCCTTGCCGCGGCAAAGGCCATAGGGGCGTTGGATATTGGCCAGGCGGCCATCGCGGTCGGCGGCCGTACCATCGCACTGGAAGGCATCGAGGGAACAGCGGGACTGCTCGACCGTGCGAAGCTGCTGCGTGGCCACGGCCGTATTGCCGGCAAGACCCGCGGTGTTCTGGTCAAGTGTGCCAAGCCCGGTCAGGAACTGCGCGCGGATCTTCCGTCCATCGGCCCACGCACGGTCGAAGCCGTGCATGCGGCCGGGCTTGCCGGCATTGCCGTCGAGGCGGGACGTT
>NZ_JAMYLL010000094.1:0-9194 GCF_040318045.1 Mesorhizobium sp. M1338
GTTCTCCGTTGATGCTGGGCCCGGCGTCCAGTCGTGAGCCCGTATTTCATCTTATCGGGGAACAGCCACCCTCCAAGGCTATGATTGGTTCCAGGGCGCGTCGCTCCCGCGATTACCCCATGTGGACGCCCCCTGACGGCATCGCTGTGCCAAAGTGATGTCGTTGATCATCACTTGAACGGAGGCGTCCATGTCGGAAGTTAGCATGATCGGGTTGGATCTAGCGAAGAACGTGTTCCAGGTGCACGGTGCAGATGCATCGGGAGCTATCCTGTTTAGAAAGAAGCTTCGCCGCGATCAGATGCTTAAATTCTTTGATGCGCAGCCGGCTTGCACGGTTGCCATGGAGGCCTGCGGCAGCAGCCATTACTGGGCGCGGGAGATCACGAAGCTGGGACATAACGTCCGGCTGATCGCTCCGGGCTACGTCAAGCCTTTCGTGAAGAGGCAGAAGAAGGATGCCGCCGATGCGGAGGCGATCTGCGAAGCTGCGCAACGGCCGACGATGCGTTTTGTGGCAGCCAAGAGTGAGGAACAACAGGCTGCGGCGATGGTGTTTCGCGCTCGCGATCTTCTGGTGCGCCAGCGGACCCAGACCATCAATGCGATACGTGGCCATCTTGCCGAATTCGGGCTGGTGGCCGCGCAGGGCCTTTTCCATGTGGCCAAGCTTGTAACGGCGATCGAGGATCATGGCTCCGCCATCCCAGAGGCCGCCCGTCCGATCCTGTGTCTGTTCGTGGAACAGTTGCGCTCGCTGGATGAGAGGGTGGCTGTGCTCGACCGCGAGATCGCCCGGCGCGCCAGGGAGGACGCGGAATCGAAACGACTGATGACTATCCCGGGGATAGGATCGATCACCGCGACTGCTCTCGCCGCTCTGGCTCCGTCGGCTCAGACCTTCAAAAGGGGGCGTGATTTTGCGGCCTGGCTGGGGCTCACTCCGTTGCAGCGTTCCACGGGCGGGAAGCAGAAGCTTGGCGAGACGTCCCGCATGGGCGAACGAACTCTGCGCCGCCTGCTCATTATAGGGGCCAGCGCTGCCGTGCGCTGGGCGATGCGGAAGGGGAAATCTGCGGACCCATGGCTCATGCGCATGCTGGACCGTAAGCCGCCCATGTTGGTGATCGTCGCGCTTGCCAACAAGACGGCACGCATCGTCTGGGCATTGATGGCGAAAGGCGGAACCTATCGGGCTCCGGCGGTGGCGGGTTAGTTCCGCTCGGCCGGAAGGCCTCGAAAGTGTGAGAAGGTCAAACGGAGAGTATGGCGCAACGATCAACGAGACGGGATCGGGAAAACCAGATCATGGATACGTGCCTTGAGCACGCGAGATTGAATTGGACCCGCTCCGCGAACTCCCATACGGGCCCGCGGCATGTGGAACGCCGCATCAGAGGCCGGACACATGTCAGCACCCGACCACGCTCCTCATTCTTCATATAAGATTCTTCTTGCGCTGACGGGGGCGTCCACACATGTCCATGATTACGACGTCGCTGGGGCGAAGCCCGGGTGCGAAAACCTGCTCCGCATAAGCGAGAAAGGCTGCACCGTTCATCGGACCATCGAGTAGCATCGGCGCGGCCATCCGTTCAACCGCAAGCCGGCGGTGAAAGTGGTGGTCTTCCAGTGGCCATGAGGAACGGCCGCTCGGCACCGCTCGCCGCGCTTGGCCCGCCCGCGCATCCGCCCCATCTTCGTCAAGGCGGCGGGATGAGTAGGCCGGAGGGATTTCACCTGCCGGCCTCTCGCAGAACGGTGCGTGAACCTCTCGATTCACACCGCTCCCATCAGGCAAACGTATTCGTTCCGAACGCCTTCCAGTGCACAAACAGTCCTGGATTTTCCCGCGCCAGCTTTCTCACGAAGAGGCTGGCACGCGTCTTATGGGACTGAAAGCGCTTGAACTTACGCATGATCCACGCCCTGAGCTTCCGGTTGACGTAATCAGCCAGAGTGGACAGGGCCGAACGGCTGTAGCGGCTTAATAGGCTATCCATCCGCGAAGGAGTGGATTGAGCTGTTAGGCGATTTTAGCCAGCGTCCCCGGCGTCTGCCGCGGGATGTTCAAGCTTTTGATCGTGGCCCGCATCGACTTCATTGCCGTTGGGCTGGCCGCAGGCGTGTAACCACAGAAGAACTCATCTCGCTGTGTGTTCGCCACGCGTCGCGGCCGGAACTGATACCCGAGGAAGTCGAACACGACATTGGGGTATTCCCCCTGCGCCTTTGGTCTTTGCAATAGACGATCTTGGTCTTTGTCGGATGCATTTGAAGCCCGCATGCTGCCAGTCGAGCACCAAGCTCCGCCTTGAGGGCTTCTGCCTGCTGCTCGTTCCGGCAATGCACAAGACCATTGCCCGCATATCGACACCATGGAAGGTCAGGATGCGTCCGGGTCATCCACAGATCAAATGCATAGTGCATGAAGAGATTCGACAAGATCGGGCTGACAACGCCCCCTTGCGGGGTACCGCGTGTGCGCTCGACGACTTCCCCGTTCTTCTCCATCGGCGCCGCCAGTCATCTTTCGATGTAGAGCAGAGCCCACTTTCATGTGACGTCCTCCCTGACCGCCTTCAGCAGGAGATCGTGCGGAAGATTGTCAAACAGCCCTTTGACGTCGAATTTCAGAACCCAGTCATGTTTCCAGCATCGCTGACGCGTGACGCCAACGGCATCCAGAGCCGATTTTCCCGGCCTGTAGCCGTAGGAGTCTGGAAGAAAGAGGATATCCAAATCCGGCTCAATCATCTGCTTGACCACCATCTGTGCGATCCGATCGCTGACGGTGGGCGCACCCAAAACCCTTTCGCCCCCACTCTTCTTCGGAATGGAGACAGCGCGAACCGGCGGCGGGAAGTACGTCCCTGAGGACATCCGATTCCAGACCTTGTAGAGGTTTCCTGCAAGGTCCTTCTCGAACATCTCCAGGGTCTGCCCGTCCACCCCGGCTGCGCCCTGGTTGGCTTTGACCGCTTTGTAAGCTTCGTACACTTGTCGTTTCGCAATTCGAAACGGCTTGTCTGTCGTATCTTCCGAAGTCATCCTGTTTCCAGTTGTTCCAAACAATACGACCACCTGATCCGGCCCCTTTGCTCCGGCCCCATTACAGGCCTTCAACGCTCATACGGGCCGGTCCGCCCCAGTCTCCTGCATCGGTACTCTCGCCTTGCGGTTTGACCCGCTTGAGCTTCTCCCTTTGCATCAGGAGCCTGGTTCCTGCAGTTCCGCGCGAATGCCTGTGTCCGACTCACGCCCCCCTCAATGCCGGTCGCCGCCCGCCCTGTCATCAGGCACCCGGCGGACTGGTCCCAGGATGACGAGACGGTCCTGGTTTCGGCGACACTTACGTTCATAACGACGCGTCTTCGAAGGGTTCACTTTCGTTCGTCTTTCGGACACCCACCTGCTCGGATCTCGTCTGAACTTTTCATCCAACGCTCACCACTACGGCTCTTTACCGCAGCAGGTTGGACTGGTTTGAGACCTGCTCCTGAAAGATCCCGGAGGGCCGTCCCCCATCATTCACGCAGCTTTTACGCTACGGGTCTTAGTTCATGTTGAACTCCTTCCGCTGCTCTGCAGCACACTCTCATCGATGAAGATCAGTCCCTCGGGGTCGAGATCGAGCTGGCCGTCGAACCAGGCTCTGCGGCGGCGCAAGTCGTCGGAGCGCTGCTGTTCGGCCGCGTGCGCCGTCTTTTTTGAACGTGATGCCGCGCCGGTCGAAGAACAGCCAGACCGTCGAGGGTGCTGCCCGTACGCCGCGCTCGGCAAGCGTGATGTCCGGCGCTTCCTCGATCAGGCCGAGAATGATGGCCTCATGGGCATCGAGCTTCTAATCCGACGGCTGGCCCTGCTTGCGCGCTTGTGTCTCGCCGGTCTCGCGATAGCGGCGATACCGGTTCCCGGCCGTCGAAATCCCGATCCGGAAGCGCCGCGCCGCCTCCCGAGTCTCCAGTCCATCTTCGATCGCTGCAATCACGCGCTGACGCAGATCAGCGCTCAGGCTCCTTGCCATCACCACCTCCTCGCAAATCACGGCGAGCAGTGAATCTGGAGGGTTCTGTGTGGTCGCGGGCGCGATGGTACGGGCTCGCACGGGTCGCGACTACATTGAAGCCTGATTGAACTGAACCGCGGGATGGCGGGCGGGGCTATGGGGATTTAGGGCTCGACAGTGTGTCCGAGGCGCCGGAGCGGGCTCGCCGATCGCTCTTGGGCGGTCGCCCGTCGTCGCGATGCAGGACCATCTGCGACGCGAGAGACGGCGCCATTGGGTCGTTGACGCTGAGGTGCAGCGTTGCTGGCGACAGCCAGGCTGCGACTTTGACTAGCGGCGCGCAAAGGCCCTTCGGCGACTGTAGCAGACGCCGGGATGGACGGTGCGAGCATGTCGGCGCGCAGCGTGTCATGAGGTGTCTGGCCAGGTCGGGGCCTTGCGCGGGATCGGGCCGAGCGAGGCCATGGCGCCGCCGCAGCCCGGACAGATGTTCAGGGAGCGCCCTGTGAGACAGCGGTAACGCTGGCGATAGTCGGCGGTCGGGTCCGGCGTCAGCGGCGTGGGCGCCGCCAGAAGAAGACGGCACTGGGCGAGCTTGGCGACGCGGTGGCCGTTGGCGAGGAGGCCGTAATGGCGGATGCGATGGAATCCGTCTGGAAGAGCGTGCAGCAGGAAGCGCCGGATGAACTTATATGGGGATAGTCAAGGGGATCGGTCAGTATGGCTGCATTTCGACCTCCTGATACAATTTTTGCAGATCCGGTATGAGCTCAGCTTCATGACGCGGTTCGCGAACGAACCCGATCCAACTTATATACGGTTAGCGGCCGAAGCGGCTAGACCAACATCCCGCGTGCGGCGGATTTGAGCTCAAGGCAGCGACACCATTCTCGTCGGACGGCTTGAGAGCCATATTCATCCTCGGTTCGCCTCCCGGATCTACCAGGACACTTGTCCTTCGGTAGATTATTTACAGTGATGTAATTGGGTCATGCCGACATCACTGCGCCTTCGATGACAACCCCGGCATTGATGTACTTCCAAAGGGCGACAAACAGCTTGCGGGCGAGAGCGACAATCGTCGATTTTTTGTAGCGCCCTTCGTTCTTCGTTACCCTCGCCTTGAACCAGCGGCTATGCTCTGAATCTGGCTGATGGCGCACCCAAAGCCACGCCAGTTGGACAAGCGTCGTTCGCAGTCGAGGGTTGCCCGCCTTGGATACGCCTTGATCGCGATCAACCTGACCGCTCTGCCATGGCGTCGGTGCGAGACCAGCATACGCGGCCACCTGCCGTCGGTTATCGAACTGTCGTGATAGCCCTTCTGACCATAAAATGGCGCCGAACTCCGGGCCAACACCTCGGAGGTTAAGTAACAACGCTGGGGCAGGTGACGATGCCGACGCGGCGGCAAGCATAAGGTCGCGCTCAGCCTCGACCTGTTTGATTTGCTCAATCAGCAGTTCGATGCGATCGAGTTCACGGCTGATTTGGGCTTTCAGCGCCGCTGGCAGCGGTCGACCATCCCCGGTCGCAAGGTCGTCCAAGCGCTTCCGCCGGTCGCGCCGCAACGGTTCGTATCCCGAGATACCTTGACCGAACAACAGGCCCTTTACCCTGTTGACGTGGCGGACACGCTCGTTTGTCAGCGCTTTACGCTCACGCACCAAGCGGCGGCGGTCTTCTTGTTCCGGGGTTGGGACCCGAAGCATTGCACAAACCCGCGGCTCGCCGCGTTTGTAAGCCAACAGTGCTCGGACCAGGGCCTCACCGTCGATCTTGTCAGTCTTCGCCCGCCGGCGGCGGCGAGACGTAGCAATCGACGCGGGATCGACGACATAACTCTCGATCCCTTCACGTTCGAGGATTCTGTGAATCCAGAACCCATCGAGACCAGCCTCCTGAACTGATACCATCCGAAAGCTTCGACCGGTGCGCGCCTTGGCTTTGCGCTGCAGCTCAGCGAAACGCGCCAGCAATGCCGGAACATCGCTGCCCGCCACGATATGCTTCGACATCTTCTCGCCCGCCCCGGGCGAAAGTGACGTGATTAGCCATTTCGATCTCGAGAGTTCCAACGACACGAAGACTGCGGCAAGATCGACTCGAATAGCGGCTGGAGCTTCTTTACGGCTGGCTGCAACTGGCATTGCGGACCTCCTGAGGGTTGGTGGGCGACATCACACTCTGCCGAAGCGGTGGTCGCTATTCACTCCCCATGGGATCTCGTCGGCGCTTAAGGTCATGAGCTTGTGCTTGGACTTGTCGTGGTGGCGATAGTCCTTCCAGCGGAAGCTGACCTTTCCCTGGTCCAGGCTCACGAGGCGGCTGTTGGCGATGGCGACGCGATGGGTGTAGCGGCCCAGATAGGCGAGGACCTGTTCGGGACCGCCGAACGGGGGCTTGACGTAGACGACCCATTCGATCCGCTTCAGTCCAGTCAGTTGGGCGCAGAAAGTGGCAGGGTCGGCCAGGCTGGCGAGATCGCTGAAGAAGCGAAGCTGGCCGGCGTCGAAGGCGTCCTGCAGGCGCCCCAGGAATAGCCGCCTGAACAGGCGCGACAGAACCCGCACGGGCAGGAAAAATCCCGGCCGGCAGGCGATCCATCGCTGGTCCCCGGCCTTCGCCGTGGCAGGCTCGAGCGACAGGCCGCCGCCCGGCACGACGCAGTGGACATGCGGATGATGGTGGAGATTTTGACCCCAAGTATGAAGCACGGCGACCATGCCGATCTCGGCGCCCAGATGCCTGGGATCGGCCGCCGCCACCCTCAAGGCTTCGGATGCGGCCTTGAACAGGATCGTATAGACCGCCGCCTTGTTCTGAAAGGCGATCTCAGCGATCTGGGCCGGGACGGTGAAGACCACGTGGAAGTATGGGACCGGCAGCAGCTCAGCCTGCCGCTCGGCCAGCCACTGGGCGCGGGCTAGGCCCTGGCACTTGGGGCAGTGACGGTTGCGGCAGGAGTTATAGGCTTGCCGCACGAGACCGCAGTCGGCGCAGTGTTCGGCGTGACCGCCCAGGGCCGCGGTCCGGCACGCCTCCACCGCGGCCATAACCCGGCGCTCGACACGCCCGAGATGGCCGGCATGGTCGCGGCGATAATCAGCCCCGTGACGGTGGAATACATCCGCCACTTCCAGATCCGGGCGCATGGCGCGCGGCTCAGCCGGGCGGCGTGATCTCCATGCGGAGTTGGTCAAAAGGACTGGCAGTCCGGCCGATCACAGCCGTTGAGACCTGGGCGTATAGTGTCGTCGTCGCCAGGCTGCGATGGCCCAGCAGCACCTGAATGATCCTTATGTCCGTGCCGGCTTCCAAAAGGTGGGTGGCGAAGCTGTGGCGAAGGGTGTGCACCGTCACCCGCTTCTCAACGCCCAGGAACTCGCAGGCTGCTCGACAGGCGATCCCTAAGGTCTGTGGGTGGATCGGGCCGCGGCCATCGCGCCGAGGAAATAGCCATCGCCCCGGCTTGGTCAACCGCCAATAGACGCGCAAAATCTCCAGCAGCTGCGGCGACAGCATCACATAGCGGTCCTTGCCGCCCTTGCCCTGCTCGATGCGAATGATCATCCGGCTGCTATCGATGTCCGTCACCTGCAGACGCGCCGCCTCCGCGGCGCGTAAGCCCACCGCATAGGTGGTCATCAGAGCGACCCGGTTCCTCGTCCCCTTCACGGCCTGCAGAAAGCCGACCACCTCATCGGCGCTCAGCACGATCGGCAACTTGCGCGGCGTCCGGGCGTAAGCGATCCGCTCAGGCAGATCAGATCGACCCAGCGTCACGCCGTAGAAGAAACGCAAGGCGCAAACGGTCTGGTTCAACGCGCCCCACGAGACCCTTCGGCCCACCAAGTGGGCCTGATAGGCGCGCACCTCTTCGTATCCCAGTTGATCGGGTGATCGTCCAAAAAATCGACTGAACTTCGCCACGTGATGCACGTAGGATCGCTGGGTCTCCGGTGACAAATTGCGGATCGTCAGATCTTCAATCATCCGCTGACGCAGAGGGCTTATCTGGGCCATCTGGGGTTCTCCTGTCTGGAAGGTTGGCTCGACACCAAATCTTCTCAGACGGGGGCCTCCTCAGGCCAGACCCGCGCATCAGCTACCGCGGCAGCGGTTTAGTTCAATCAGACAAAATCCATCGCGTGAATCTGGAGGGTTCTATGAGGTCCGCGGGGCGCGTGATCGAGTGCCGGCCCCGGCTTTGGGGCGGACCTCATTGAAGCCGGATTGAGCGAAGCTGCGGGCCGGAATTGCGGATTCCGACGCGAAGCCGGCCGCCATTCCGATCAAAGACCGGCCACCGTTCCGATTTGAAGTCGGCCAGCATTCCAATCAAAAACCGACCAATTTTTGGGCACTGAAGATTACCTCCTGGGTCAGCAACTTTGGCATCAAGTGCCCCGCGGTAAACGGGGAGATTTGATGCCGGCGAAGAGAAGGCTGACGATGAGACAATTGAGACAAATGCTTCGACTTGCCGGAAGCGGGACGAGCCCCCCGCGAGATAACAGTCATTTTGGGGATAGCGCGCAGCACGGTGCAGGATAACCTGCACCGTGCGGCAGCCGTTGGATTGACCTGGCCGTTGCCGGGCGAACTGACCGACGATGCGCTCGAGAACAAGCTTTTCAGCCGCAACGGCGTCAAGCAGCAGGGGACACGGCGACGCACGGAGCCGAACTGGGCCGATCTTGCGGTCGAGCTCAAGAAGCCTGGCGTCACTTTGCTCATCCTGGGAGGTGCGACCCGATTGGAGGTGGCGATGACGCTGCGGCGCAGTTTGTAGCGCTGATGGATCAGAGTCTGCAGCCATGCGCCGGCGTCGTCGGGATGGCGCGTGCGAGGAACAGTTTGTCCAGCACGAGGAGATCGCAGTCGATGATAGTTCGCATCCGGGCCTCGCGTTGCGCGGGGGCGTTCAGAGCGTGGCGGTGGAAGAAGTCATCGGTCTCGAGATACTGAACCTTGTGGCTGTGCAGGATCGCCTGATAGGCAATCGCCTTGGCGATATGAGATTTCCCGGTGCCCGGCGGACTGGGCTCATAATGCCCGTTATCAGGATGGCGAGGCAAAGAAGATTGTCCGTTACGCCTTTCATCCACGTTCGGGCGGGGAGATTTTCGTCACAGGCCGTCAGCGTTATTGCGGTGAGCCGGCCTATGTCGGGCGACAACCG
>NZ_JAMYLL010000095.1:0-8921 GCF_040318045.1 Mesorhizobium sp. M1338
ACGTTCAACTCAATTGCCGCCTTCGAAAGGCTCTCCAGACGCGCCGTCGCCTCTATGGCGAGCATCACGCGTAACGGGGGGACATGTCGCCAATATTCACGAGCTGCTCTCATGTGCCACGCGCATATCGCCCGGTCTCAATAGCGCAATTTTAAGGCCTGAGTTCACACAGATGATCTCCATCACATGACGGCCCTTTGTATCAGGTGTCAAGGTCGTCGCACGTCACCGTGTTCACTCGTCCCGAAGTCAAATCTAATCCCGTATCATGGTCATGACCCTGAATACCCGCTGCGACGATGTCGGATAAGTGACATAGCAATATTATTGCTATCATGTTGATCGAGAACGATTTTACCTTTGGCATGATACGTGCGCAGGTTTTTAACAAGGCGCCTAGACCGAGGAGAAGTGGATGCGATACTGCCGACGACGATATTTGGTGGTGACCTGGAAGCTTAGCGGGGATTGGGGAGATTTGGCTCCGCACAAGGGGTTCGTTACCGTCAATGCACGCCAGATTACACTAGCGATCGTGGCCCCCCGAGCCGATCCGAACCAGTGTGAGCGGTTACGGGGCGCGGCGCCTAGGGCCGGAACTGCCCAGCTTGGTGGGTGGACTGCGGGAGGGTGAAGATGGCAGATTGGTCTTCTGCGGCGCGCGGAAGTGCCTGCGAACCAGGCGATCTGGAAAGGCATCCTGCAGCGCGATCTATTTCCTCCAGCGTCTTTGTTGGCAGTGGTACGGGCGCAGTCAGGTGCGCTGAGCTGGCAATGGAGACAGGTCAAATAATTAGTGCGGCCCTGTGTGGCGACACCATATTCGCAGAGTGGGCGGTTCGTGCCAACATCCCGTGCATGGAAAGTGTTAAAGAGCTCTCCTCTTTTTTGAAGGCTGAGCCGGTGGATTGGATTTTCTCCATTGCCAATCCGTTGATATTGCCGCCGGACGTGTTTGGGCGGGTGCGTCGAGCTGCTTTCAATTACCCCGACGGTCCATTGCCACGATATGCGGGAACGCACGCGACGTCGTGGGCGCTGCTGGCGCAAGAGACCGAATATGCCATCACGTGGCATCGGATCGATGATGGTGTTAATGCTGATGGCGTCGTGGTTCAGCGACAGGTGCTGATTGAGCCCACCGGTACCGCACTGACCCTGAACCTTAAATGCTATGCAGCCGCGATCGAGGGCTTCCGCGAGCTCTTAACTGGCTGCGAGAACGGGAAGCTTACGGCCTATCCGCAGGCGCTGGTGGATAGAAGCTATTCCCGAGATGTCGACGCCCAGATGCGGCAGGGTGTCCGGGATGGGATCAATCCGCGCAAGAGTTGTCAGCGATGACGCGGGCCCGGGCTTTGGGCCATGTCATCCCAATCCAATGTGCCCTGCCCAAGGCTCTCGTAGGCGATGAGGCTGTCACAGTCAGACGCCTGGAGGTGTTGGCTCGACGCTCGGGCGTTCCGGCAGTTTCCTTGCTTGAAGTCCACTCCAGCCATTGGCGTTTAGCGACGGGTACAGAGGATGTCGATGTTTCCTTTGACGCCCCTAATGGGCAAGTGCTGGACGCGCGAGCCCTCGCTAGGCACTCCAATCTGGATGAAGGTAGTCGCCTCCGGACGGCGGCGGACATCCTTCGCAGATGTGCATCCACGAGCTGTTCGAGGCGCAGGTGCAAAAGGCGCCGGAGACGGCGGCAGTGGTCTGCGATGACGAGCGCCAGAGCTATGGCGAGCTCGATCGGCGCGCCAACCGCCTGGCGCATCATGTGATCGGCCTCGGGGCGAAGCCGGAGGAGCCGGTGGCGATCTGCCTGGAGCGCACCCCGACCATGGTGGTGGTGTGCTGCCCTTGCTGAATGACTTTTTGGACGTCATCCGCGTCCGCATACGAGTGACCGAGAGGATGAGATAATGGAATTCGACTATATCGTCGTCGGGTCCGGCAGTGCCGGATCACCAGTCACCGCACGACTTTTAGGGAGGGGCGCCAGAGTTTTGCTACTCGACGCCGGCAAGCGCGAGAGACTCCACATCACGCGTATTCCGGCGTCCTCAATGTTTACCGTTGGGAACAAGCGGTATGACTGGAACTATACTACGGAGCCGGATCCAACGCGCAACGGACTCAGGGAATCATGGCCGCGCGGCCGAGTGCCGGGCGGCTCGTCGGCCATCAACGGTATGGTCTTCATTCGCGGCGCACAGACCGACTATGACGGTTGGGAGCAGCTCGGCAACAATGGATGGGGCTGGAATTCCGTGCTCCCTTACTTTCGTAAGATGGAGACCGCGGACAAATATGTGGACAATGATGCATATCGCGGGGGCATGGGGCCATTGCAGGTCTCCACCCTGCGTTGGCGCATCCCGGTTTCAGAGAAATTCATAGACAGTCTTGTGAATTTGGGCGTTCCATATAATCCTGATCTCAATGGACCCTCGCATGAAGGGGTTGCTTGGAATCAGGGCTCCACGAAGAACGGCGTGCGCCATTCGGCATTCGACGCGTATATCGGACCTCTGCAGAAAGACCCGAACTTGGTATTCATGGATAATGCCTTGGTGAACAATGTCATAATGGAGACCAACCGCGCGAAGGGCGTCGTTTTCACGCGCGGTGATCAGGTTATGCGCGCAAGTGCGCGACACGGCGTCGTACTATCCGCCGGTACTCTCAATTCGCCAAAGATCCTGATGCTGTCCGGCATTGGCAATCCGACCGAGCTGTTGAAGCATGGCATAAAAACCGTAGTGGCAAGCCCGGAAGTGGGCCAGAACCTTTTAGAGCACCCATGCCTCTATGTGCTGGCTGAGGTGGATATCAAGACAGGAAACGCCTACGCGTCCGGCGTCGGCCGGGTTCGGGCGTTCGCAGAATGGGCTTTTGCAAGGAAGGGCGTCCTGACTGAGTCGCTGGCGCAGGTTATAGCGTTCCTGAAGTCCACTCCCGATGAAGAAGTGCCCGATCTGCAATTCCACCTTTTGCCCTTCGGCTTCTCTATGAAGAATGGGAGGCGGCACGTCCCAGCACGGAATCTCGTCAGTATCTACGCGAACGTAAACCATGCAAAAAGCAAGGGTCATTTGTTGCTGCGATCGAATAATCCCCGAGATCCTATAGCTATTTATCCACGTTTACTCGCCCATCCGGACGACCTTAAACGGGTTTTGCTAGCCGTAGATTGGGTTCGACGGGTGGCGTCGACGCCACCCTTCGGTAGTCACGTACTTCAACTTCTCGACATTCCTTCCCGGGGGGAGGGACCTGAGGCAGACGAACAATTTGTGCGCAGCGCAACCATACCAGGCTACCACCCCGTCGGGACATGCCGAATGGGCATCGATGACCGCGCCGTCGTGACTCCTGACCTCCGCGTACGGGGGACGGAGGGGCTATGGGTCGCTGATGCATCGATATTTCCAACGCACATCGCAGGCAATACTAACGCGACTTGTATCATGATCGGTGAGCGCGCGGCGGCACTGATCCCCCCTTGAGCAAGTACACTCGCCGATATGAACACTCGTTTTGCGCGCCCCTTGTTTCCGTGCAAACGACGAGGAACCTCAACAATGCCGAGCGCAGGGCTGCTTGCCACCGAAGCCGGTGAGGAATGCGGTGAGATTGTGCGCCGAGCGCATCGCAGAGATAGCCGCCTTCCTGAACGATGACCGTCGGCAGGCCGAGCCCGGCAATCGCCTCGCCGATGCGCGAGAAGCCGGGCGTCGTCACCGACAGTCCGCCGAACGGATCCCCTTCGAAGGCGTCGAGCCCGAGCGCCACCACCAGGCTTCCCGCGCGAAGGCACGAATGCGCTGGAAGGCGGCGCGCAGCGCTTCGAGAAACGCCGCGTCGCCGGACTTTCGCGGCAGCGGCAGGTTGAGGTTGTAGCCGAGGCTGCGCCTTCTCCGCGCTCGTCGGCATGGCCCCAGAAGAAGGGATAGAAGCGCACCGGATCGGCATGCAGCGAGACGGTCAGCACGTCCGGTCTCGCGTAGAAGATGCCTTGCGTGCCGTTGCCGTGATGCAGATCGACATCGAGGATAGCGACACGCGCGGCGGTCTTGCGCAGCACCTGCGCGTCCATCGCCGAATTGTTGATAAAGCAGAAGCCGCCAGCGACATCGGCGAAGGTGTGGTGGCCCGGCGGGCGGCAGAGCGCGTAGGCCGAAGGCGCGCCGGCCATCACGGCTTCGGCAGCTTCGACTGCGCTCCAGGAGCTCCAGAGCGCGCTGTTCCAGGTCTCGACCGAGATGGGGCAGGCGGTGTCGGCCATGTGGTAGCCGGCCTGGCCGACCGGGTAGGAGCCGCTGCGGGCGATCGGATGAATGTTTGGGATGACTTCCGCCGAGGCGCCTTCGATGCGCTGCCAGCGCGCGAAGATGTGCTGGAGGAAGTCGTGATATTCGGGTGTGTGCACGGCGGCAATCGGGCCAACGCCATGGTCTTTCGGCCTCTATAGTCAAGCCGGCCGATCTTGCGCCGGCTAGCAATCTTTCGACCCGTGCCGGGTTTTCAGGGTGGGGCCGGGCTGTACCGTTGGAGAGGTAGACTTCGGGATGGTGGCGTCTTTGTTCATTAGCGTAGAAGGCTTTCATCGTTGCTCCTCTGTTACATCGGCAAAGGCGAAGAAGGGCTCGCCGACGATCTTTCGCACCTGCTCGTAGCTCGACCAGCCGATGCCAAGCTTTTCATAGAAGGCCTTGGCCCTCTCGTTGTTGGTACCGACGGAAAGCCTCAGATAGACCCCGCCGGCGGCGCGGCACTCCCTGGCTACGCGCCGCAGCAGCTTCTCGCCGATCCGCCGGCCGCGAAAAAGGTCCTCGACATAAAGGTCCTGAACATAGACGCCCGGGCGGCCCATCCAGGTCGAGAAGATCGGGAAATGCAGGCAAAGGCCCGCGAACTCGCCGTCGACTTCGGCGATCAGGGTCGAGAATGCGGGGTTTTTGCCGAAGCCGTAGCGGCGGAGGTCATCCGGCGTCGACTTAATCTCCTGACGGGCATCGATGTGCTCGCCGAGCTTGAGCAGGGCGGCGTGGATGGTATCGACGTCGTCGACGCGGCCGGGACGGAGCGTGACCGGCTGAGCGGGCGCGGCATCGCTCATCGACGGTACGGCGCCAACAGGGGAGTGGGACGGGACGTAAACATCTCAGGATGTCTCAAAACGCCACCTATCGCCGCCCTTCAGCGCGAATTTCGCGCGCTTCGGCGGGCTTTGCGGCCTCCGGCGACAGGCCGTCGAGAATGCCACGGATGCGGCGGACCTGATCGGCATTGGATTTCGCCAGTTGCCGCCCGTCATAAAGGCTGTCCTCAGCCCGACGCGCACATTGCGCCCTTGGTGGCGGCGATCGAGATCAAAGGCATCTGGTGGCGGCCGGCGGCCAAAACCGAGAACCGGTAGCTGTCGCCGAACAGTTTGTCGGCGATGCGCTTCATATGGATGAAATTGTCCGGATCGGCGCGGATGCCGCCGAGGATGCCGAACACGAATTGCAGGAACAGCGGCCCCGACACCAAGCCGCGATCGCGCAGAGCCGTCGATGAAGCGGCGGCCGTCCTTGGTCCAGAAATAGATGCCTTCGGCGCGGTCGACGAGCGGCCGGCGCAGGCTGGAGAGATAGAACAGATGCGACGGCGGTCGGGCTTCAGTGGACCAGGGCTGCAGTTCCAGTTTCGGCATGTCAGGATTTCCCAAGATCATGTGCTGCCATAGGCAGTGGTGATGGTTCTCTTGATGCCGATGCACTTACGGATCGCCTTGCCGAGATAGGCATCGGAACCAACGACCTCGTTCTGGTCAGTGACGAAGTTGAAGCGCGTATTCTCGCTGCTCATCAATCTTCGAGTCACCGCGACCTGAGCCTAGAGAAGATCGGAAGTCCATTGCGCAGCAGGCGCTCCAATTCGGGTGATAACCTGTCGCAGCGCTCCGCACCTTCGCGTCGAACTCGCACACCTCCTTGGCTCAGATGACGACGACCGCTCTTGATCGAGGCCACTCGGAGCAGGATACACGGACACGGCTCGTCATTTTGCGAAATTCTAATAAATTGTCGTCGCAACATTCATAATAATATCAAAAAATTTTACGCGGTATGCAAATTCGCATTGAAGCAACATATAAATATCCAAACGAATTCAACAGCAATTAGCAAAATATTAATATATATATAGTTGACGGAGCGGACGGAGATGAGCATAGTTTTGGTCAGCGGTATGCCTCGCTTTCAATGTAAAGTAGCGTGCCTGCTGGGGAAACTGGAGGAAGCGCCGTGCGCCTCACTTATCGCCATATGCCCGATCGAATCGGTTTCATTGGCACCGGTAGTATGGGGCGACCGATGAGCGCCAGGAGCCTGGAGGCCGGCTATCCATTCGAGGCCTACATCGAGCCTCCGGGCGCAAAAGACCTAGTCAAAAAGGGGCCCGGTGGCATGACGCACCGCGATGCAGCCCCTTATTGCGACATCGTCATCACCTGTCTGCTGCTGCCAAATGATGTCCTTGAAACATACTTGGCGTGCGGGCCGCACCGACCGGGATGCAGCCGGGCAGCGGGTGGATCGACACATCGACCACCGACCATCAGAACACGTCAAAGGAGCACTTCGTGCAACAGGCAGGAAGGAGGCTTTTGGCTACGATGTCGCGGGTGCATTTGGTGAGGATATGGAATGCCTAATGACACTACCAACGCAAAGGCAACAAAGACGGAGCGAAATTCGACTCCAATTCCGATGCCCGATCAAAGTGATCGCCTGAGTGCTCCGTTTTGGAAGGCCGCAAACAGCAGGCGTCTGGCAATTCAAAGATGCGATAATTGCAGGGAATTTCACCACCCTCCGGTTGGCCTATGCCCGCGTTGCCGTTCGGACAGATTGAGCTTTGTGGAAGTAAGCGGAAGAGGGAAGGTCTATAGTTGGGCGATAGTCAGAGACGCGCGTATCGCCGCCTTTGAAGACAAGGTCCCTTACATAGTGGCATCGATCGAGCTCAACGATGCACCTGGCGTATTCCTTCTATCGAACATGCCCGGAACGGTGGCGGAGGAGATGCGACACGACATGCCCGTAAGAGTCGTCTTTGACGAGATCGCCGACGGCATTTTCATTCCGCAATTCGAATCAGCGGAAGCGTAAGGAACGAATAGTAATGGTGCGGGCTAAGGTTGCCGTTGTCGGCGTGGGGCATTCAAAGATCTATCGCCGGGCAGACGAGCCACTTGGGAAACTAGCCGTGGACGCGGCTCTCGCTGCGATCACCGATGCGGGCCTCGAGGTTAAGGACATCGATGGTGTTACGACTTCGCCTGAACATCCCGTAGCAGGAGCCGGCGCGGTGGACGGACTGGAGATCGTGAGCCCCTGGTTTATGATCAATGCCTTGAAGCTGAACCCAAGCTGGTCGGATCTAGCCGGTTATCTGGTGGCCCAATCTTTTGTCCAGGCGGTAAATGCCGTCGCTGCGGGCGCATGCAGATTCGCACTTGTTTTCCGCGCCTTGCATAACCCTACCGGCAGATATGGTCGCATCAACCCATCCGTCGTCCGTGGCGGCGAGCAATGGTCGTTTCCTTACGGTCTGACTGGCCCGGTTAGGCCGGCGCAACAACTGAGACGGTATGTGCACAAATACGGTGGCACGAAGGAGCAGTTAGGCAAGTTCGTAGTTCGTAACCGTGAACACGGCCTGAAAAATCCGAACAGTTACTGGCGCCAGCACAGTCCTGAGCACCTGACGCTGGACGATTACATGAACGCACGTCCCATCAGTGAGCCGCTGGGAATGCTCGACTGCGACCTTCCCGTCCAGGGGGCCGGAGCGTTTGTCATTACCTCAGTAGATCGCGCAAAGTCGCTGGTTCAGCGACCGGCCTATGTTCTCGGCAGCACCGTTTGCCCGGAGTTTTTCTCGCCGGTGTTTTTCTCTCCGAGAGTAGAAGAGGAGATCGACGTGGCCCGACGTATGGGAAAGCATCTTTATGCGAATGCGGGTATCACCGTAAAGGATGTTGATGTCGCTAACCTGTATGACGGCTACACGCCCATGGTCGCTTATTTCGCTGACGCCATGGGATTTTGTCCTGAGGGCGAGGGATTGGCCTGGATCGCCGATCCGGACGTTCCGCTGAACACCTCAGGAGGCAACCAGGGATGTGGTCGTATTCAGGGTGTGCCTCATCTGATGGACAGCGCGATGCAGGTTATGGGCCGCTCGGGCGAGCGGCAGGTTGCGGGCGCAAATATCGCGCTGGCCTGCGTCGGAACGCCGATGGAGTCGGTCAGTTTAGTCTTCTCGAGTGAAGCGCACTAGATGCTGAAACTGACCTGCCCGGCGCCCTCTGGCTTTCCATGGCCTTTCAACGCCTTCTGCGAGAGCCGCACGCAGAGAGGCCGAAGGCTTCAAGCCGGGCGAAACGACATAATCGGAAACCGCCAATCAAAGGGAAATGATATTGTGTCTGCAGGATCGTTCTTAGACGGCATCCGGGTAATCGAAGTCGCTGATGAACTTGGCGAATATTGCGGGCGGGTGCTCGCCGGCCTTGGTGCGGACGTCGTAAAAATCGAACCGCCGGGGGGAGATATTACGCGGACATACGGCCCGTTCTATGAAGACATTCCAGGCCCGGAACGCAGTCTCTATTTCTGGCAGTACAATCTAGGAAAAAGGTCGGTGGAGCTCGACCTTGATACACCTGAAGGACAAGCATCTTTCCTGCAGCTCGCAAAAGCTGCCGATGTGGTCATCGACACACGTCCACGTGACTGGATGAATACCCGCGGACTGGGGTATCTGGATTTAGCCAGGATAAACGGCCGTTTGATTTATGTGCGCGTCAGTGCGTTTGGTGACGATGGCCCGTGGGCCGATTTCAAGGGTAGCGACCTGATCCATCTGGCCCTCGG
>NZ_JAMYLL010000096.1:0-8403 GCF_040318045.1 Mesorhizobium sp. M1338
GCGAAGCCGATGTCCGAAATACGGGTGCCAACGGTAATGGACCTCGACCTCCTGCCCAACATGGGCAGAATGACCCCGAGATGGTTCTCGGCAGAAAGTCCTGGCTGTTCTGCGGTTCCGATCGCGGCGGACAGCGCGCTGCCGTTCTCTACAGCCTGATCGTCAGCGCCAAGATGAACGATATCGATCCGCAAGTCTGGCTCGCCCACGTCCTCGCTCGACTGCCCGCCTATCCAGCCCATCGGATCGATGATTTGCTGCCGTGGAATTGGAGACCCGCAAAACTGCGGACCCAACCAGCGGCGGCCTGATCATGCAGCGCAATAAGGTGCATCACATCTACACCGTCGAACGTGTCGCCAGGGACCTCGGCGTCAGCGAAGAGCTCATCCAGGACCTGACCCTCGGTCTCGAGCCCGAGGATGGCGTGATCTGGGTGTACGGGGCTAACGATGACGACGGGATCTTGGCCTTCACCGATGAAGGCATCGAAGAGGTCGAACTCCTCCTCGAAGAACATCATCGCGTCTCCCCATCGAAAGCTTGACCCCAGCACCGCGGTGCTCAGGTCCTCATGGCATCGGATATGCACGTCTGCGGTCTTCACCGGATGCGTACAGCTCATACCAATGTCGCGCCGACAATAAGCGACGTCCGCCAAGAAATATGCCGCAAGCGAAACAGCGGTGGTGTGCTTACATATGGGCAAGCTGCCGTTGAGATAACCGTCTGCCTGTGCCTAGGCTGCCCTATAGCCGACAGGGAAAATGCGCTGGTGTTTCTTCTTGTAGATGCAGTAAGTGAGCAGATCGTAGGTGTTTGAGAAGCTGTGCAACCAGAATACATGGGGTTCGCCGTTCGCATCATAAAAGATGCTTTCGCCTTCGCCTACTGGACCCCGTTTGCGGTTCGTTGCGTGATCGCAGATCGCGGAATAGGCAACTGTGGTGGTGATTCCGGGAAAGTGCTCAGCTAAAGCTATCGATCTTGGAAAATATGCCACATTGTCATTCCCCGCCTTCTCGCAAATATCTCTGTGATACGGATGCCGACTGACAACGCCGAAGGCAGGAAACTCCGGGTCGCGTTCACAAACCATTTGCCAAAGTGTTGTTGTAAGTGTGTTCCCATAGCGCTTGCGAAGCTGCTCGATACTCTTCCATTCCAATGAGCAGTCCAGCGCTTCCGGTCGAAACCTTCCTCCGAGAAACAAGAGATGGCGTCCGCCATAGTTAGCTTCTGCTTCCATTGCCTGATGGAATGTTGGGTTCAGCGTGGACTCGTTGTCGCCCAGAAGCAGGGAGCGATGCCACGGTAGAAGGTCATGTGTAATTTCATGTGCGATGAGGAAGCGTCGCTTTAGCTCGGCTACCTCGTCATCGATGAAGATTCTTTTGTCGCCTTCCTTCAACATTAGGATACCACGAAGGCCATATTGCTGGACTACATCGACCATGCGCTTAGCCGTGCTGGTGATCTCGTTCCCAGCCATTCGCGCCCTGTGGGCGATCTCATCTAATAGGCTCAAGTTCGCCTTGCTATAATAGGTAAGGTCAAGCTTTTGCAGCGCGCGCACCTGCTCGAGCCTTAATGGGGGCTCTGGATTGCCGAGATCACGTAGCAAACGTGATATGTGCTCATGGATATCTCGGCGCTCAAAGTTCCCGATTATCGGCTCAATCGCAGACATGGTCATCCATTCTTCTTATCGATTGACGCCAGTACCTTAACGAAATCGTTGAGGTCGCGCCTTTCAGCCTGGCTTAGTTTCGATAGGTCGTCTGAACTCGCAGCAAAACGATGCACCGCTTCGGTGAGATTGTCATTCTGCGCGGACGCCGCCGCAGTCAGCAGTCCTACAGCACGTGCTGAAACCCCAATAAACTCGGCTAGCTGATGAACGGTACGCGGGCCTGGAACATAGTTGGGATCCTTCTCCACCTGCTCCAATTCCGCCGCATCAACACGAATTTTGGCAGCCAACTGCGCAATGCTTAAACCGTCCTTGCGTCGAAGCTGATGCACCAACTTAAACAACACAGCAGATTTCTGTTCGGGGGCAGCCGAATTAGGCTGCCCCGCAGTTGCTTGATGACGAGACTTCTCCTGCATAAGACGCTCAAGCGGAGCTGCGTCGCGGAGCGGGAGCCCCACGTCGCAATCGACATCCGGATCATGTTCGATATGGCTGCGCAGCCAATCGGCAGTGAAATGTAATTTCATGGTCGACTCCTCTTGTTAGTGTTGCACGGATAGGAAAGTCGCAGCATCCCTGCTGGAAAGCTCGAAGTATCTAAGTCCTTTATGTACTCCTTCGCTATCCGTTCCGAAATCCGTCATTCCGATCGCATCCCGGTAGAAAACTTCTGCGCCACGAAGTGAATGCAGACCAATTCGGCCACCAAATTCCTCTTCTAGGCTCAAGCTGACGGCCGTACCGATGAGCACACGGCCCGCGCCCTTGTAAGTCGGGTCAGCAACCAACTTTGGTCGGTTCCATGGAGCCGTCGCCAAAAACTCCACGTAGATCAGCGGCGCTCGCTGATGCTCGGGGTGGCGACTGAAGCAATCCTGACCGCCTTTGCGCGTCATCATGATGGCTTGGGTACTGCCACCACATTCAAGCACGAAGAAATCGAACAGGAAGGGGTCGTTCAGCGCAACCAGCGCCTTCTTGCCCCATTCCCAATGGGCGTCTTCAGCATTGACCTCTGCTAACGTCTGAAGGGAAGCCTTAGCCTCCCTCCGACGCAACTCAAAAAGAGGTCGCCAGCGTCCTTCGATATGCGCGAGATTCGTGCTGTCCAAGCCATGATACAGGTGTGCATCTTCGTACAGGCCTGTGGCACGATTTTTGAGAAAGACTCGATCGATCAGCCCTTTCATAGAACCATAAGCTCTACTTTTTCTGATTTATCCGCGCTTTCGACGAACACCTTTTCGCCCCGCGCCAGTCGATCATCGACTGATTTGTAGAGCCGCAGCGCTTGGCGAACGAGTGCGGTTTTAGACAACCCTTTTTCTTCACACATGGTTTCAAGGACGCTCATTTCTGCGTCCGACAAATTAAGCGTCATCGTACGCTTCACAGGCGCTTCTCCCTAACCAGCACTCTCCATGTAGCTATAAAGTCCATACCTGTCAATCAAAAAACAATCATTAATTAGCCAATCAATAGCTAGACATTGGCTAAAAACTCCATATATGATTTGTGCAGAATGAGAAACAAGGAGGGTTCAATGCCTGACGTAACGCACTTTACATATAAGCTGGATGGTCGCGTGATCGCCACCAATGACGCCATAATCTCAGGTCGCGAGGTCCGCACCATCGGCGGGCTCAATCCAGCTAGCGGTTATATTCTCATCCAGATTGCGGACGGGTCGACGCGTTCGATCGGGCTTGAGGAGCCGACCGACCTGCGACAGATGCCGCAGCCTGAGTTCCTTTCATTCGAAGGTGATCGGACCTTCTCCCTCACCGTCAACGAGCGCGGCTGGGAATGGGGGGCGGCCAAACTCTCCGCAGCTGACATCTACCGTTACGCCAGCATCGATGAGGAACTCGAGCTAATCCTGGACAGCGCCGGCGACGCGGTCATTCCCGCTGATGGCGAGGTGACTCTGGGCGGACAGGGAGTCGAGCGCATCCGCAGCCGCGAAGCGAAGACGGTGGTCATCAAAGTCAACGGGCGACCGCGTACGGTGCCCAAGAAAAAGCTCAGCTATCGTGAGGTTGCACTTCTCGCCTACCCTGACGCCGACTTCGAGAAATTCAAGTACACGATAACTTACCTGAAAGGTGTACACGGCGCGGAAGGTGATCTGGTGGAGGGCGAAAAGATCGAAGTCAAGAATGGGATGGTCTTCAATGTCCGCCGATCTGATAAGTCGTGATCCACATCTGAAGCAACTGCTGGACGAGGGGTTTGAGCTTGAGATGCGCGACCTCGTCCTCCTCGTTCACAGCGTGCCCTATGTGAAGCGGGACATGTCGCTTGGTCGAGGCACACTTGTCTGCACTCTGTCGCTGGATACGGAAGGCCTGACCTCGACTCCACTGACGGACCACACCATGTGGTTCGCCGGCGAGACGCCTTGCCATCGCGATGGCACGCCAATGACAAATATCATCCATAATAGTCAGGAAGCGACTGTGGGGTCGGACATCAAGGTCCACCATTATTTCTCGTCGAAGCCAGAAGGCACCGGCCAGTATGCCAACATTTACGACAAGGTTGTCACCTATGAGTCTCACCTCGGTGCTGCTGCGCGGTCTCACGACAAGACCGCCAACGCGCGTACAGGCGTCACGTTGGCCAGTGCGGAGGACGATAGTCCCTTCGCGATTCCCGATTCTGCGTCAGTCCGCTACGGAATCCTCGCCGCCAACCGCAAACTCAGGGGCAGCATCGCGATCATCGGCCTCGGCGGAACCGGTGCCTATCTGCTCGACCTCGCCGCCAAGACCCGTGTTGCCGAGATCCACATCTACGATGACGACCAGCTTCTCAACCACAATCTTTTCCGTTCGCCTGGTGCTCCTGAACTGGTGCTAGCGAAGAATTTCCCCCGCAAGGTAGATTATTACGCTGCGCTCTACGCGCGCATGCACAAGGGCGTGAAGCCGCACACCACTCGAGTGACGGCTGACAACATTGACGAATTTTCAGCCTATGACTTCGTATTTGTCTGCGTTGATAAGGGATCGTCGCGGCGCGTGATTGCCGAAGGGCTGGTTCGCCTGGGCATTGCATTCGTCGACACTGGCATAGGTATAGGGCTGGACGACAACACGCTCGACGGTTGCGCAAGGGCAACGTTTATTGCCCCTGGCATGCCGTGGGCGGAAGTGGCTACCCATCTGTCGTTCGGTGACGACGACGAAGAGGCCGATGTGTACGGAACCGAAATCCAGATCGCCGAACTCAATTCTTTGAACGCGATTATGGCGGTCATGCGCTGGAAACGCTGGCTGACCTTCTATCGTGATGAGCGCAACGAAAGGAACGCGACATACATGATCGAGGGCAACAATATCACAAACCGGGTGACATGATGGCTCGGGTGGATTGTCTTACAACGGTCTTCGTCGAAGACATTCCGGAACAACTGGAAGACGGTGTCCTTTACGTGTCGCGCGAATGCCACGTCGCGCTGCATAATTGCGCGTGTGGGTGCGGCGAGGAGGTTTCAACACCGCTCGTTCCGACTGAATATGACCTCATTATGGAAGACGAGGGAGCCTCGATATGGCCGTCGATCGGCAATCACGACTTCCCTTGTGGCTCGCACTACATCATTAAAAGCGGCCGCATCCAATGGGCCGGCAAGATGTCTCGCGCGCAGATCGAAGCGGGCCGCGTCCATGACCGTCTGCTCAAGCGCGGCGCCCAGCCGAAGGGGCTCAGGGCCATCGTCGCATGGTTCAAGCGCCTGTGGATCAAGTTCATTGGCTAATCAACGTTTGCCATGGGGTCGGCCGCAATTTGCGGTCGGGCTGGCGCCGACACGGCTGTCCTCCGATTGGCTCCAAGTAGGTCTAGGAAGCCGGTAGTCGTTGATGTTGCAAATCTGAATGAAGGGCAGGTTTCAGGGAAACGGTTACCTGGCGGCGTTGTCCAAATGAGGCGCGAAGCCCGATCTTTCATCCAGGAGCACCCGGACAACGCCGAAACTCGCTCGTCAGGGCCGGAGATCGCTTCGTTTTCTGTGAAGTCGGTCGATTAGGGATTCATTTTGGTCGGTACCCATCCAATTCTGAATGAACCGAATTTGGCGGTCTGACCGGCCGAACAGATAGGTGTCTGCTGACCCAACGACGTGTTCGTTTATTGGCCTAATGCCAAACCCAGACGCTGCCGCGCGCGGGATCATGTCTGTACCGCAATGCGGGCAAGAGCCCCCGAAACCCGCTTGCGGGCGGAATCTTCGCCCATCGACCAATGCGTTACGCATGGCACCTTTCCCGGCAATGCAGATATGTGGCAGAATTTATGGCCGGGAGCGGGAGCGAAGATATATGCGAGGGTAAAACCTTGGCATGCTTATCGTTGGGCGCGATCACTGAGAATGGCCTTTCAAACCAATCAGGAACCTGTTGCTGCCACCTACGGCATTGCCGGGACGTCGCGCCAGAACGCGACAATCGCGTCTGAGAACGTCTGGAACTGGTCATCGCTCACCTTGAGGTGCGTGTGGTTCAGCAGTTTCTCTGACCACGGCGGCCGAGTGCCTTTGAGCGGATCGTCTAGATACTCGGAGCAGGTTTTCTTCAGGTCATCCAGCGATTTTCCGGCGCCGTGCTTGTAGACGTTGACCACCAACCGGCACGCATCGAGCGTCTTGAAGTAGTCCGTGCTTCGGACTTTCCAGCCGAAACTTTCCAGGAGGTCTGCAATCTTGGCGAAATCCGCTGACCAGACCTTCGCAGCTGCCGTATCCCCTCGATGCCAGTTTCGTAATTCGCGGACCAGCCAGTCCCGCAGCTGTTTGTCCCACTCGTGGAACATCCCTGCGGTGACACTCAACCGGGTTTGGTCGCGTATGCCGCTCAGGAGCTGGTAGAACTCAATGCCGGCGTCGCGAGCAGCCTCGTAGAAATCCCCGGAATCGTCTCAAACCGGCCTTTGCTTTGCTCCAGCACTGCGGGGCCAGATCCGGCGTTCCCCGCCGCGCTGAAATGCCTCACTCCTGCGGCCTCACACTCGCCAGGAGGCACAAGTGCATCCCCATGCCTGACTGGCAGTGCGCTTCGCCGCAGGAAGAGTCCCGTTACTTTCCCGGCCTGGCAGGGCAGCTTGTCTCGGCGCCGCTGAATTCCGATCTGCAAAGCGGCCTCATTCCGTCACGCGCTGTGAAAAAAGGGCAGGAGGGCTACGGCTTCCATTTCAGCGTCAGCCGCTGAACGCTTGAGCCGTCTCTACGGCTATTCGGCTGGGGTTTTCCGAAGCTTTTCTAACACAAAGAGCTTGCCCTGGCGCACGGCGTACTCGATTGATTGCGCCTTCGCCAGATGTGCCGCAATCGAGCTGGCCAGCATGCAGCCCGTCCCGCGCATCGATGCGGCAAGACGCGGCGTGTCAAAGCGGACTGGTTCGTGATCGGGGCGCAACAGAATATCGGTTGATTGCGGTCCCGATGCATGGCCGCCCTTGATCAGCAGAGCCCGCGCGCCGGCTGCCAGCAATTCTTGGCCTTGCCACACTACGCCGTCCTCATCCACTGCCCGCTCCGAGCCAACAAGGAGTGCCAGCTCGAAGAGATTGGGGGTGACCAGACGGCAAAATGGCATCAGATCGCATTTCAGGGCGGCGATGGCGCCGGCTTCCAGGAGCGCCCGGCCTGACGTCGAGGCCAGCACCGGGTCGAGCACTGCCGGCACCTGCGGATTTTCGCGCAGCACTCCGGCAACCGCAATGACGATCTCCACCGTGGCGAGCATCCCGATCTTGATGGCCGCCACTTTGTTGGCCTGCAACCCCGCACGCATCTGACCGGCCACCAGACCGGGTTGCATAGAGTGGATTTCCATGACCGCATGGTGCGTCTGCACCGTCAGCGCGGTGACAGCAAGGCAGGTGCGCACGCCAATGGAAGAGATCGTCTCGATATCGCGTGCGATTCCAGCCCCACCGCTGGAGTCAGATCCGCCGACCACGAGCACATGCGGTTCTCGCCTCAGCGCCATGGCTTTGTCTTTTCGATCCATTCTCGCGTGCGCGCTTCGGGATTGGCATTCAACGTGATGTCGGTGACCACCGCCGCGGTGTCCGAACCAGCCGCGAAAACACCGTCGAGCCGATCGGGGTTGAGGCCGCCAATGGCGACCAATGGGATCGGCGCCACCCGATGCTTCCACTCGCTGATCCGCTCGAGCCCTTGCGGCGCCCATTTCATATGCTTCAGGACGGTGGGATAGATGGGGCCGAGCGCGATATAGTCGGGCTCGGCAGCGATGGCCGTTTCCAGTTCTAGATGATCGTGCGTGGAAAGCCCGAGCTTCAATCCGGCGTACTTAATCGCCAGCAGGTCGGCCGCAGCCAAATCCTCCTGGCCGAGATGGACGAAGTCGCAGCCTTCCTCAATTGCCGTGCGCCAATAGTCGTTGACGATCAGTTGGCAACCATGGACCGCGCAGACGCCGTTCGCGCGGCGGATTTCCGACCGCAGCGTGGTCTCGTCCCTATCCTTGATGCGCAACTGAACCAGCTTGACGCCGAGCGGGACCAGCCGCTCGACCCAGTCAGCGCTGTCGACGATCAGGTAGAAGGGATCGAGCTTCATGAAAAAACGGCCCTGCCGATGGTCGGCGTCGACGGCACGGCGACGTCGCGCGGTTCGAGCATTCCGGAGCTGAAAGCTTCACGACCGGCCTCGACCGCCTTGCCGAACGCACACGCCA
>NZ_JAMYLL010000097.1:0-7834 GCF_040318045.1 Mesorhizobium sp. M1338
CGGCATGAAGGGCACGATGAGCGAACTGGAGCTTTCGATCCTGCGGGCCCGCTCGATCGAAGCCCTGAAGCAGAAGGCACGACGGGGCGAACTTTTCCTGACGGTGGCGATCGGTTACGTCAAGTCGGGCCGGAACCGGGTCGAGAAAGACCCGGACCTGCGGATCCGCGAGGCGATCGATCTTGTATTCCGGCGTTTCGACGAACTGCAGAGCATCCGGCAGGTGCATCTGTGGTTGCGCCGCGAGGGCATTATGCTCCCTGCCGTAAATTACACGCGCGCGGCGGACAGGGCGATCGTCTGGAAGCTGCCCGTCTACAATACGGTGCACCACATTCTCACCAACCCGATCTACGCCGGCGCCTATGCGTTCGGGCGAACCTGCAGCAAAGTCACCATAGAGGCCGGACGCAAACGGATTTTGCGTGGGATCAGGCGCGATCGCGCCGACTGGGAGGTCTTGCTCATCGACCATCACGAAGGTTACCTGAGCTGGCACTGAGAGGAATCAGCGCCTGATCACGGACAATGCCACAAGCAAAGGCCTGGTGCCGCGCGGTGCTCTTCGCCGGGGCGAGTTGCTGCTCGGCGGTCTCTTGCGCTGCGGCCATTGCGGCCGCAAGCTGCATGTCTCCTATTCCGGCAGCAACGGCAATACGGGGCGCTATCATTGCCGCGGAGCGCAGGTCAACCACGGAACCGACCCGTGCATCGGCTTCGGATCGTTGCGGGTCGATCAGGCGGTCAGCGCGGAGGTTCTTCAACGCCTTCAACCGCTCGGGATGGAAGCGGCGATCAAGGCCATCGAGACCTCCACCGTGCAGGCTGGAGAGAAGCGGCGCCATGTGGAGCTCGCACTCGAGCAGGCACGTTATGAAGCCGCCCATGCACGCCGCCAGTATGACGCCGTCGACCCGGACAACCGGCTTGTAGCAGGCGAACTGGAGCGACGCTGGAATGCCGCGCTCGTAGCCGTCCGCGAGCGTCAGGACGAGCTTGACGCGCTCGACCGCCACAAGCCTGAGGCTCTGGGAGAAGAGGAACGGCGGAACCTGCTGCGCATGGGCGCCGATCTCGAACTGGCATGGCATCATGCCAACGCCACCGCCACCACGCGCAAGCGGATCATCCGTGCCGTGATCCGTGAGATTGTCGTCGCCATCGAAGACGACCACATCAAAATGCTGGTGCATTGGCAGGGCGGCGACCATACCGCGCTTTCGGTCAGGAAGAACAAGGCAGGCCATCACCGTTGGGGCGCCCCGCCGGACATCGAGGACCTGATCCGTGCCCTGGCACGCCAATTGCCGGATAGAGCGATCGCATCGCTTCTCAACCGGCTCGGCAAAACCACGGGTCGTCTGAACGGATGGACGCAGTCCCGTGTCTGCACTTTCCGCAACCAGCACGACATCGCCGTCTACAAAAAGGACGAACGGTTGGAGCGCGGCGAGTATACATTGCAGGAAACGGCTGCGAAGCTCGGCCTGCGGCCAATGACCGTGCTGCGCATGATCCGCGCCGGCGATCTGAAGGCCGAGCAGTATTGCAAGGGTACGCCCTGGATCATCCGTCATGAAAATATCGAGCAACTCGATATCCAGCACCATTCCGGCAGGAGCGGACACAGTCCATTATCACAATCACAGGATCAGCAGATCCAGCTTTTTCAATAACATAGCGAGGTGTGCATTATGTCGTGGGATCGGTCTTGCCGACGAGCAGCGCGTTCTCTCCGGCGGCAATGAAGGCCAGCGTGTGGAGCTGGAAGCAAGTTTGGCGCGGCAATTTGGGATTGAAGGACCAGTCGAACTCGGCGAGCGTCAGTTTCTCATCGAGTCCGGGTTGCTGATATCGCCGCTCGATAAGGCGGGACTGGCGACGATCGAGTTCGTCCTGCAGGATCAAGGAGAAAGTCTCCAGGAAGGGTTGGTTTGCGCCCTGCGCCTGCAGCACGCGCGTCTGCAGCGTGTCGCGGACGCCCGACAGGCGCAGCTGTCGCAGGCAGCGTTCAATTTCAGGCATGGTCATCATGGACTTGGGCTCCAGTTTGAGGTGAGAAGGCGCAGCGGGAGCGCTCGTGGCGTCGAAGCTGGTCGGGTTGCGCAGGCGCCACGAGCGCGGATTGCTGGGGCGCGGTCGTCGTGAGCGTCGAGCTGGCCGCCATCGTTGCCGGCCTCGTGGCTCACAGCACGGCTGAAGAGGTCGCCGTATTCGGCGGGGGCGCGGATCAGTGGATGATCCTGGGTGAGCTGCGATGCCGGCTGTGGGCCTTCTTCAACCTGTTGCAGCGCCTGCTCAAATAGCCGCTCGACAGTCGGGCGTACGTGCTTGCAACGGAAGATGCCGTTGCTGATGGCATGAGCACAGGCCTGCTCGACCAGCCGTGTCGGATACTTTCGGCCAAGCACGACAATGCCCCACAGCGCGCGCTGTCCGGGGCGTCCCTCGGCAACGAATATGTGTTGGCACAGGGCCTTGGTTTGGGGGCCGATGCGACCGGCATTCGCCAGCAGCACGGCGGTTTACCGCGACGGATTGAACGGCCGTTCGTTGGTCGGCAGGACGACAGAACCGGGGTGCGTCATCCGGGGATGAACGCGCAGTAGCGCATGGGTGTAACGATCACCGATCTCGATCGTGGAAGGGTAGAGGCGCAGGATGCCCAGGCATTTTCGGAAGCCCTGCTCGGGATGCGGACGGCTGGCGAGAACAGCGGTGACCAAACCTTCGGTCTGCGGCCCAATGGATGCGGCCCAGCGCCGAAAGCGATCCGGTGTCCACTCGGCATAGCGCCGGTGCGAACTGGGCATATCATCTGGATCCGTTCCATGCCGAGGACCGCCGTAGCGGCGCTGGTGGACGGCAACGCGCTTGCCGCGATGGAAGATCTCGATGGTGCGTGCTGTGGCCCTCAGATCGACCTGCTGGCGAATGAGGCTGTGCGGCACGGAATAAAAGAAGGTCTTGAACTCGACGTGGTAATCCGTCGACACGCGGACCAAACGCCATTGCCGGCGACTGACGCCCAAGCGGCGCATGACATGGTCGTTGATGCGATCGAGTGCCTGGCCAATGGCGGCATTAGCCTCAGCCAGCGAGAAGAAGGTCTGATTGCACAGACGCTCCAGAATGCAGGATTGGGCAAAACGCACTCCATTTTCCACTTTCGATTTATCCCGAGGGCGTTTGGGCCGTGCCGGAAGAACACCGACGCCATAATGAGAGGCCATCATGCCGTAGCTGCGGTTGATCTCGGGATCGTAGAAGCTGGCGCGACTGACGCCCGACTTCAGATTGTCGGGAATTATGAGTCTGGGAACGCCCTGGAACAACCGAAACATCCGAACATGCGAGCCAATCCAGTCGGGGAGTGTTTGCGTCCAGGTCGTTTCTGCATAGGTGAGCTGGAGGCCCCGAGCACCGCCACGAAGATCTCCGCTTCGCGGATCTCACCGGTCTTGCGGTTCGCCGACAATGCGTCAGGAGCACGCCGTCGGCGACAGGACTGGGGGACATATCTGCGAGACAACACCATGAGCACGACGATACTCGATCGCCTGATGCATCATTGCCATCTGCTCGAGTTCGATGGACGCAGCTATCGCCTCAAAGAAGCCGCTGAAGCCCTTGCCCGGGAAACAAAGCAAACTAACAAATCCACTTCTGTCCTGCCTTGCGGGTGGAGGAGTTTGACAGACCCTACCCGGGGGATTTTGAAGTAACCCGCGGGGCGCCATCGGGCCGCGAAAACTAGACTGATGCTCGCTGGTTACACAGCAATTCCTGACCAGACAGTGCCATGCAAGAGCTCTGCCCATTGCGGCCAAGAGGCATCTGTACCGGCACCCAACGAAGCATCGCGTCACATTTTAGCTAGAAAGTGGCTGAATTGGTTCAAGTGACGCTGAGCAGGCATGTTAGCTCATGTCCTGACGGATGACATAGACGTGACAAGGGGGAAGAACACCGCCGTTTCGTCGTTCCCGCTATGCATCTGGCCTATTCGGAAGAGTGCTTATGGGTGGTCCGTTGTGGATCCGCACGCGCTTTGTGGTTGTTGGAAGTCTGGAAGGCGGTCGCGTGGACCGAACATTTCTACCGGCCTCACAAACCGCTTTTTAACGAAACGTATCTCGGCGCTTCGAGTGAGTGGATGAATTCGCCGAAACAAAACGTAAATGGGAGATCAGAGATCATGACCGTCTTCAAAAGTAACGGCGACCGGATTCCGGAACACATTCTCAGGATGGCAAAGCAGGCTAAGTCTGCCACATTTGACCGACGTGAATTTCTAGCCATGGCTAGCGTGTTCGGTGCCTCAACCGCTATGGCCTACGGACTAGTAGGACTGGCAAAGCCCACCGAAGCCTTCGCGGAAGAAACTCCGAAAGCCGGAGGTGTCCTGAAGGTTGCCATGACGGTCAGGCCCGCCGACGATCCACGGGCCGCCGCTGGGTCCTCGACCGGAAACGCCGAACGCCAGATGCTTGAGCCGTTAGTTAAGTATACTCGCGACCACACCTTCGAACCTTATCTGCTCGAGAGCTGGGAGGTCAACGAGGATGCTACCGA
Organism: Mesorhizobium sp. M1338; assembly: GCF_040318045.1. Classification (NCBI taxonomy): domain Bacteria; kingdom Pseudomonadati; phylum Pseudomonadota; class Alphaproteobacteria; order Hyphomicrobiales; family Phyllobacteriaceae; genus Mesorhizobium; species Mesorhizobium sp. M1338. The sequence continues at coordinate 4,576 of NZ_JAMYLL010000097.1, forward strand.
ATACACGCTCCACATCCGCCCTAATGTCGTGTGGCATAATGGTGATAATCTTAATGCCGACGACGTGATATTCAACTTCACGCGTTGGGCTGAAAAATCAGCTGTGGGGAATTCGATGTCCAGCCGTATTCGCACGCTAGTTGACGAGACGACCGGTAAGTTACGAGAAGGCTCGATCGAGAAGGTCGATGACATGACGATTAAGGTCAGGCTTACGAGATCGGATGTCACGTTGATACCTAGTCTTTCGGACTATACGGCCCTTATTGTTCACCGTTCATTTGAGGAAACGGGAAAGGACTTAGTCAGGCATCCAATTGGAACTGGACCTTTTCAGCTTGTTTCGTGGGACGTTGGTCAGCGCGTCGTTTATAAGAAGCGGGAAGATGGCAAGTGGTGGAATGGTGAGGTTTACCTCGACGGTGTCGAATTGATCGACTATGGCGCGGATCCTTCGGCAATGATTTCTGCGTTCGAGGCCGGAGAAGTCCACACCACCTACGAGACCTCAGCCGAGTACGTGAAAGTCCTCGAAGGAATTGGTGCGGTTACTTCTGAGGTCGTTACCGCCGCTACCATTGTGGCACGCACTAAGGTGACGCACAAACCCTATGGCGACTCCAGGGTGCGGAACGCTTTGCAATTGGCGGTGGATAACGCTGCTGTGCTGCAGCTTGGGTACGATAATGCGGGCATCCCGGCAGAAAATCATCATGTCTGCCCTATCCACCCCGAGTACGTTGAAATTCCGAGACTTGCTCGTGACGTGGTCAAGGCCAAGGCCCTGATGACGGAAGCCGGCCAAGCAGATTTCGAGCACGAACTCATCACTAGTGATACAGAATGGGAAAAAAATACTGGTGATGCCATTGCGGCGCAGTTGCGCGAAGCTGGCATCAAGGTCAGGCGCACGGTTTTGCCAGGTTTGGCATACTGGAATGGTTGGACGAAGTATCCCTTTTCTTTGACAAGCTGGAATATGCGTCCGCTTGGTATTCAAGTGCTCGCCCTCGCCTATCGCACCGGCGAGCCGTGGAATGAAACCAGCTACTCCAACCCCGACTTTGACGCCAAGGTCAACGAGGCGCTCTCAATTACCGACCCCGAAAAACGCAAAGTCGTGATGAAGGATATCGAGACGATACTCCGAGACTCTGGCATTATTATCCAGCCGTATTGGCGTAATCTTTACAACAGCTCGGCCCTCGCAGTGAGGAATAACGCCATGCATCCGATGTATGAAGCCGACTACGGCAAAGTCTGGCTAAAGTGAAGACTAGAAGCCCGCTTATATTGAGCGGGTTAGGGAGGGCGCCGCAATCTACAAAGATGGCGGCGTCCTGGAAGAACACGTCAAAGGAGCACTTCGTGCAACAGGCAGGAAGGAGGCTTTTGGCTACGATGTCGCGGGTGCATTTGGTGAGGATATGGAATGCCTAATGATACTACCAACGCAAAGGCAACAAAGACGGAGCGAAATTCGACTCCAATTCCGATGCCCGATCAAAATGATCGCCTGAGTGCTCCGTTTTGGAGGGCCGCAAACAGCAGGCGTCTGGCAATTCAAAGATGCGATAATTGCAGGGAATTTCACCATCCTCCAGTCGGTTTGTGCCCGCATTGCCTTTCTGACAAACTGAGCTTCACCGAAGTAAGCGGAAGGGGGCAGGTGTATAGCTGGGCCATAGTCAGGAATCAGCGTATCGCCGCCTTTGCAGACAAAGTCCCTTATATAGTGGCGACGATCGAGCTCAACGATGCGCCGGGAGTGTCCCTTCTCTCAAATATGCCCGGAACGGCGGCGGACCAGATGCGGCATGATATGCCCGTAAATGTCGTTTTTCAGGAAATCGCGGAAGGCGTTTTCATTCCGCAGTTTGAATCAGCAGAAGCGTAAGGGGTAAATGATGGCGCGGGCTAAGGTTGCCGTTGTCGGCGTGGGGCATTCAAAGATCTATCGCCGTGCTGACGAGCCACTTGGGAAATTGGCGGTGGATGCAGCTCTGGCCGCAATCAGGGACGCCGGCCTCGAGGTTAAGGACATCGATGGCGTCGCGACCTCTCCGGAGCACCCGGCCGCAGGAGCCGGCGCCATGGACGGACTGGAGATCGTGAGCCCCTGGTTTATGATCAGAGCGCTGAAGCTGAACCCAAGCTGGTCGGATCTAGCCGGTTATTTGGTGGCCCAATCGTTTGTCCAGGCGGTAAACGCCGTCGCGGCCGGCACATGCAGATTCGCACTTGTTTTCCGCGCCTTGCATAACCCTACCGGAAGGTACGGTCGCATCGACCAGGCCATTGTTGGCGGAACCAATCAATGGTCATGGCCTTACGGCCTGTCTGGCGACGCGAATAGGCCGGCGCAACAACTGAGACGGTATATGCACAAATACGGCGGCACGAAGGAGCAGTTGGGAAAGTTTGTAGTTCGTAACCGCGAATACGGTTTGAAGAATCCGAACAGTTACTGGCGCCAGCACCGTCCTGAGCACCTGACGCTGGACGACTACATGAACGCACGTCCTATCAGTGAACCGCTGGGAATGTTCGACTGCGACCTGCCCGTCCAGGGGGCCGGAGCTTTTGTCATTACCTCAGTAGATCGCGCCAAGTCACTGGTCGAGCGCCCGGCGTATGTTCTCGGCAGCACTGTTTCCCCGGAGTTTACCTCGCCGGTGTGTTTTAGGGCGAGAGTAGAAGACGAGATTGAAGCGACCCGACATGTGGGCAAGCATCTTTATGCGAATGCAGGCATCTCCATTAAAGATGTTGATGTTGCTAACCTATATGACGGCTACACACCGTTTGTTGCTTATTGGGCCGACGGCATGGGATTTTGCCCTGAGGGCGAGGGACTGGCCTGGATCGCCGATCCGGACGTTCCGCTGAACACCTCAGGAGGAAACCAGGGATGTGGTCGTATTCAGGGTGTGCCACATCTAATGGACAGCGCGATGCAGGTTATGGGCCGCTCCGGCGAGCGGCAGGTCGCGGGCGCAAATATCGCGCTGGCCTGCGTCGGATCGCCGAATGAGTCGGTCGGCTTAGTCTTCTCGAGTGAAGCTTACTAGTTGCTGAAAATCACTCGCGCGGCGCCCACTGGCTTTCGATAGCCTGTCAGTCTGCGAGAGCCGCACGCAGAGAGGCCGAAGGCTTCAAGCCGGGCGAAACGAGATAATCGGAAACCGCCAATCAAAGGGAAATGATATTGTGTCTGCAGGATCGTTCTTAGACGGCATCCGGGTAATCGAAGTCGCTG
>NZ_JAMYLL010000098.1:0-7435 GCF_040318045.1 Mesorhizobium sp. M1338
CATCAGCCGTCCGGGCTTTGAGAAGCTTCTGGCGGCGATCTGCGAAGGTCGGGTTGGTGCGGTCCTCGCCATTGAAGCCTCCCGGGGTTCTTGCACCTGCGCTCCCGCCGAAATCCGGCCCACGAAAGTTGCTGGTCCTGGTAGGCGAGGTGAAAGAGATTATGCCTGCCCGCTCCGGCCAAAAACTTGTCATCAGACATTTGCCCGGCTTTCCCTTCATCATCGACGATGCATTGCACCGCCGCTTGCGGGCACGTTTCGAGAAAGAATTGTCGCTGTGGGGAGCGGATTCCAGCTCACATCTCATGACGATCGCGACGTTCGGACTGAACCCGGCCGGCCTCGCCATTGTCGAGGAGGTCGCGTTGATGGTGGTGTCCGAGAACTGGGTTCCTTACGAGACGGTCCCGGAAAAGCGGCTTGTCGATGCGCTCGCTCGCCTTCGCGAGAAAAGCGTGAAGGGATTGCGCTGCGACCTGCAAACCGACCAGCCGATCGCCAACGCTTTGCTCCAGAACAGGCAGCAGCCGACCGCACTCTTTGTCGTGCCGGCCGGTGCGGACGAAGCGTTCGAGGCTTCGTTGCAGGACATGATCGCGAACCGGCCGGAGATGGGTGCGTGGACCTGGCGGGTCGATGAGGGGGAGATGCCCGCCCTTCCATAGGCTGGGACGACATCTCAGATTTCCATCAATGTTGTGAATCGATTGGCGGCCATCGATTCATTACGGTATGGTGAGGGGTGACCAGCGATCGTCCTTTTCGGTGAGCATGCTGCGGATTTGCGAAGATCCGCGGCGAGAGGAGAGTGGGCGCCTGATACTCGGCATGCCATTCGCCCTTGCCGAACCCCACGTTGCGACAGGGAACAACGCGACCGTAGGACCCGAGAAATTCTAGTTCCGTCCAACGCCAAACACTGAAAAGTCGAAGGTCTTCACATAATCGCGGAATGCGGCCTGCGCCTTGGACTGGTTCTTCAGGTTGGGAAAGATCAGCATCATTTCGTAGGGGGGAATTTCCCACCCAGGCAGCAATTCCACGAGGCGGCCGACCGCGACGGCCGGCTGGCATACATAAGCGGGAAGGAGTCCGGCCGTGCTGCTCTTTGCCGCGCCTTCCAGCCCGCTGGCGCAACCTTGGTCGATTATGTAGTGCGCCTACCCAAAGTTGTATCCTGACCTCTACGGGTCTAATTGAAATTGCAGGCATGTTTTTTAGGAAGGTATTCTATTCGGCTTCTGCCAGACCCTGCGGGTGCTTACGAACTTGGAAGCGTGGACCCGCCGAAGATTACGCATGTATCTTTGGCGGCAATGGGGGAACGGCCACAACCGTACAAGGAGCTGCGCCGTTGTGGCGTGCCAAAGCTCCGGGCCGCGGTTGCTGCTGGTTCACCGACGGGATTCTGGCGCATGTCAGGACACCCGGCGGTCCAACAGGCCCTGCGCAACCAACACTTCGAGTCGCTCGGTCCTCCCCGCCTCTATGTCTCTGTCGAAGCTTAATCCGGTCGAACCGCCGTGGTACGTGATCCGTATGCCCTGTGGTGTGGGAGGGGCGGCGCCGCGAGGCGTCCCCCTATCCCGATCAATCCTGATTCTCAACAAGCCCTAGCGCGGAAATCATAGCAACCAATTTGTCCGGGCTGATTTCATCAGCCATCAACGCGGAATGCTCCAGGAGTGCAAGCAGATCATCCCTATGCTTCGAATGGTGGCCCTCCAAGTACATCTCAATCTTTCGCGCGATGACGTCCGCGAAGCTCGCCCGTGTCCCAAGAAGCGGATCATCAACTAACGCCGTTGGTCGCTCCTCTTCGAGAACCCAATTCATCGCCAAGGTCCCGTTCGACCCCAAGAACACGATCTCCAACTCCGCGCCGGCAGGTCGCTGTGAGGCGATGGAGAACCCCGCGTCTGCCAGAGCCCTTGTATCCTTGTCCACAGCTTCCATAAATGCGACCAAATTGACATGATGAACGTCAACATCATTCGGCACACGCTGGATGAATTGCGAAAGGACGCTGCTGCCGGCCACCCAACTATCTTTGCACCGGTTGGGCGAAATAGCCACAAATCCAGTGTGCATCACGTCGGAAATCATATCCTTATATCCTTCTTGGATATTGAGAACAGCCTGTAAATTACGTTCACGTGGGGATAGGTTCCGGACCGCAGCATCACACATGTGAGATCATTCGAAGCCGCAATGTGTTCAAGGAGATCGTCACGGGCATTAGTCCCGAATCCTAGAACGATACGACCTGTTTTTGTAAGGAACTTTGGGCCCTCCGACAAAAAACGCTTGAGCAAGTTATACCCTGGATCGATCGCGCCACGTTCGATGTCATCTACATACATGTAATCTTCTGCAGCGAAGTTCGACGGGTAATTCCAAAATACAATATCGAATCTCCTGCGACGGGGGATGTTTGTGAATAAATCGCTTTCGATAGCTTCCACGTTCTTGATGCCGTTTCTTTTGGCATTCTCCAATGTGTTCGCGACCGCCCTCTGGTTGATGTCGCAAGCTACTAACGACCGCGCACCACTTTTTGCCAACAGAAGGCCGGGAAGACCGAAGCCGCAGCCGATTTCTAATATGGTCTTTCCGGCGAATGGCGGGAAATTCTCGCTAATCCAACGCCAACCCTCGAAACTCTCAGGAGGAAAAACCCCTTCCAGTACGATCAGATCAAGCCCGAATTCCTGCAAATGGCGCGGGAAAGTGCCTTGTTGGCTTGTCCGCAGCGTTGTCCTGATACTATCGAGTTCGCTCATATGTGCTCCCCCAGATCGATGCGGTAGTCGTCGCTATCTGATTCAGGCTCGACGGCATCGACGGTTCGCTTCAGCAGGCAATGCCAAAGAGGCATTGAAAACAGACCAGCCTCAAGGACGAGGCGGTCCCAAGATGAGCGGACAGATGCGTGCTGAACAACGCCTTCTAGACCGGCTCGATCCCCATGAAGGTACCGGTGGACGGCCGTTGTCAGGCCCCTCTTTGATGCGAGTAGGAGTGCTTTGCCGTAACTTGATCTCGCGTGAGCAAAGGCGCTACCATCACCCCCATTGTCCGGCATCTGCACAGATTCCCTGTCGCAAAGAACGTTTAACAACATCTGGAAAGATGAATGGGCGATGTGGCCGGTATCCAGAGAATTCCAGGCGGCCACTTCGTTGCCCAAGGATTGGCGCCGAAGTATTGTCAGCTCGGCCTGCATTACTTCTGGACTGTCGCTCACATGGAGGAGGTTCGTCACGGGATTGTCGCAAAAAAAGAGACTGCGTACGGTGCCGCTTATAGCATGGGCCGGCTGTGTATTACCCTTTAGGCCTTGCGACAGGTGCAGCGCATTAGGTCCGCTCCAGATTGTGGCGCAAACCGGACGCATGTCGAACAAGTCCAGTACCAATGGCCAATGGTTCCCCCCGGTGGAATGTGTCAGGGAATAAAACGCATCGATCGATCTACGACTGTGGATTGAAAAGAATCGCTCCGCGAGTTCCAGGCCGGTTCGCCTGCGAATAAAATCGTCGAGCAGGCACGTGATTCCGGAGCGCGCGACTTCTGGGCCATAAACTACTAGTGCCGTGGAGGGCATCATGCCGCCCCCCCCAGATCCTCGGTTCCGATATAGGCTTTGCTGCTTCCGACGGTAATGTTGGTCGCTTTAACGCGCCTCCCTTCGAGCCAATCGGAGAGACGAGAAGAATGACGAGCGTTAATCACCACGCCGGGGAGGCGTTTCTGCGCCATGAACTGGACCGCGCACGCGTCAATCGACGTGTGGCCGAGAAGGAGAAGATCTTGAGCAGCGATCTGCTCTATAAGTGCAGCGGGATCTTCGGTTGCTCCACCACGATACACGCCATCAACATCTGTCAAAATCACCAGCCGTGGTGCCCCGGTGAGCCAAGCGACCCACGCGGCAACGGCATCGGATGTAACATCCCAACTCCATTCCACTGGATCAGCCGCAAACAGCAAACGGGAAGGTAGCAGGACTGGAATCTTTCCAACTCTCGCGAGATTTCGGCATTCACCTAGGCTGGCCGATGGAACAAGCTTGGAAGAGAAGGCGGTGTCCGCAAGCAAATACCCCGTTTGGTCCTGTGCTAGCGCACACGCATGATGCGCCGTAAACGAGTCCAATGGCTCGGCCGCATCAATTGTTTCAATTGCTTTGTCCGGGATGCCGCCGCCCGGAACAAGTAGTATTCGATGACCGTCACCGGCGAGACGCTCAAGTTCAGCCAGTGCAAGCTTACACACGGCAAGGTCCCGCATGATGCTCCCGCCGAATTTCACAACAATCGAAAAGCCATATGGCGGAAAACCCTTTATTAAGCCGTCCATCGTTTCGCCCTCCCGCCCTCCGGCCAACACACGATCTAAGGGATTTTCGAGGTTAGATTTGGAAGCGCTGCCCAAACCTTTTGGAATGCGGCCGCGTACAATTTCATCACTTCTGCGCCGTTTGGCGGAGCCATCTCCGACACGCAAAACATAGTGTTCAGTAGCATCATGGTGTTTGGAAAATCGGTCCTTGACCATCTCTTGCTGACGTCCGGGAGATACTCAAAAACGGGCTTCGTCAGCCAAACCATGACAGGAACTCCCTCGGCTTGAAGGAGCTTAACGATGAAATCCCTGGCCGAGGGGCCACCTAGAAAACCGAGCTTTTCCGGCGCAAGACGAAGCGGGAGACTAAGCACGGATTGTTGATGAACTGCTGGATCGAAAAGAGGCAGAAGCCCTGAGAGATGGCCAATTTCCTGCCAGAGGAACATTGCGTTGCTTCGCCTTTTTTTGAGCTGCCGGTCTAGGCGCTTGAGCCTGTGGTTGGCTATGGCAGCAGAGAATACGTTGGGTCGGTAATTGTAGCCTTTCGAACTCGGGGAGAAAATTCTAGCCCCACATCGCGACGAGCTTGTCAGCGAAACCTTATCGACATGGTGAATCAGAGCAGGGTCCCTTGTCAGAACAAACCCAAGCTCACCCGCTCCGAGGTGTTTGGCCCCGTTTCCTGAGAGAGCAAGTGCGTCGGTCTCTAAGTAAGATCCATTGACAATGTTTTTCGCAACGCCAATCGATTGGCAGACATCGTCAATAATTGCCACGTCACCCGCTCGCGCAGCCAGCCTAAGATCCGGAACCAAAATGTTATTTCCGAACAGGTGAGTTATGAGCACCACCGCGTCCCCTGGCTCGATGAGGGCGGCCGCCATCTTCTGATCAACTCCCGCAAGGTTTGGCTCTACATCGACAAAGACCGGCTCGAGTCCGCTGATCGCGATGGGGCCGACGGCTCCTGGCCAGTTCAAAGCCGAGGTGACAGCTCGGCGGCCTCGATTCCGGTAATAGTCGAGGGCCACGTGAATAGCGGCTGTGCCGCTTCCAACAGCGCGCACAGACCAGTTGCCCGACCACTCCGCTAGGCGCTTTTCGAGCTCAGTGACAATAGGGTGATTGACGCGATGATATTTGCCGCTTTTGACAACACTGGCGAGCGCCTTCAGATGCTTGCGTTTGGCAGCTGGCCAGGGGACAACTCGCCCGGCCGGCACTGTAGGATTCCCTCCGAAGAGGGCGAGAGAAGTGTCGTTTTGGTGAACGCGTGTTGCGCTTGCTTCCGAGACTAAGCTTCCATGCTTATTCATATAGTCCTCCAGACGCTAGCCTGATGGTGGTGTCGACCATCGGTCACTCGCGAAGGCAGAGCCGAACCAACCCACCTTTCGTACGCTTTACGTTTCCAAGCGGAGGCTCGGCCCCGGCGGAACGCTCAAGAACAGAGAGTTCGCCCCTGAGAGGAAACCGGGTGCCGTGACACCCTTCGGTACGTTGAGTTCAGAAAGGCGGCTTCAAACTCGTGACCGGTGTTGTGAGGCGAGAATTATGCTCACAATGATCCGTATCCGATCTGACATGCTGTCTGCTTTCCTTCATTTCATCCGTTGCGTTTCGTACCACAGGAAGCTATTCGGCAGCTTCCGTTGCTTTGCATCAGGGATAGCTCAAAATTCGTGCCACTTGCCAAAGTTGATACTGTCGGCGAAGTCCGCACTTCGGGCTCAACCGATGGAGAGGGCCCTTGAATTCCTGGGTATTCAACCCACCCGGGGGGTATTGCAAGTAGTTGCGTCCAGAACTTGCGAACTTTCAGTGACGATTCCTGAGGCAACGATGCGGGTCGCCAAAGCTGCTTTTCCGCAAGCCGGCTGGCTGACGATTTGAGGCCGATCTGCCATGGCCCTCAGCGGTCGTAGCTCTTTTCTGCTCGCCGCGACGCCATCCTGCCTGACCCTCATCACCTTACTTCAATTCGCCGAGGGTCTGTCGGATCGAGAAAGCGGCGGGATGCCGCGAGAAGCCGAGAAGCAGTATTGACTAAAATATCTGCTGGCTTTCTCGCTCACCGATTCCGACCTTGACCACACGCTTTGTGCGAATTTCGGGCGCGCCTGATTGCCGTTCGGGCTGAAGCGATACCGTCGGCGCTGTTCTCGACATAGCCGCATCGCGCCATCTGGTGCTGCCTGACGGTCGTCAGCGCATCGACCCCACAGTTTTTGTCGCGGCGGTGCGTTTGCAGCATCTTTTGTGCCAAAGTATTTGGCGTCAGGATCTTGGCCCGCGAGGGAGCGGCACCGGCCTCACCGGGCGGCCGCGCTCGACATCAGTCGGCGTTATGACGCTTGTGGGGTAGATGTTCCTCCATTTCCGTACATCGGAAGGGGAGGTCCATGCCATCAAATGGGCGGTGCAGCGGGCCAGATATATGACTCTTGTGTGGATGCCAGCCGTTTTGCAGGGAAGATTTTGACGGTCTTGTGTCAGGCCTTGAGTTGCGGCCATGACCTGCCGCGGGCCGGTATGGTGATACGCGGATCAGGTCCACATCTAGAAAGCGAGCGCGAGGCTTGGTGCGTCATTCTGGTTTTCCTGATCCCGATCTGATAGATCATTTGCCCATTCGGACCCGGTTCAGGTGTGCTGCTGAATGCTCATGCAGGCACCGTTGCCGGATTTCGGTAATCCTCTTCCTTCCTCAGCATTGACGTTGCCCGCAGCTTTTATCCGACCCGAAGTTCGCTCAGGCGGTCGGTCTTGCCCTGTGGGGCGGGTTGAGCGACGGGCAAAGACGTGGAGCCGATCATGGTGCGTAGCGCCGTGTCCCGTCGCGGGCTGAAGGTGTTGGCGAACTCGAAGGATGTCTGCTACCCGAGCCGCGAATGTGGGCGATGGACGTTATAATCCGTTCGCCAACTGGCAAGCGCAGCGCGCGGCTGCGGCAATGAAGGGAACAGCGTCTCGTTCAGGAGTTCGTCGCGGAGGCGTCCGTTGAAGCTTTCCACGAAGGCATTATCCGGCATGATGTTCTTGGTGCCATCATTTGTTCGGTACGTCAGGTTCGTTAAGCTTGGCG
>NZ_JAMYLL010000099.1:0-7110 GCF_040318045.1 Mesorhizobium sp. M1338
AACGCTTCAAGTCGGCACGCCAGCTTCAGCGGTTCGTTTCCATCCATGATCCGATTGCCAACCTGTTCCACTTTCCCCGCAATGCGCTGTCATCGGCTCAACATCGAGACCTGCGTAACGCCGCCATGCAAATCTGGAACAAAAATCGCGTGTCTCGCCGCAGCGTGACAGCCGTCGCGGCCAGCTATCGCTGCATCAATCCGCTGATAACTTTACAGTGCCCTTCGGAGATCCCATGCTTGGGAGCCAGGTCCAGCATGTCCGATCTATCCACATTACAAATGCAACCCGTTTCGACGTTGACGCTTCAAAATTTTGGATCTTCATTAAAGGACGCGCTCCAATCGGCGCATCCGATATTGAACGGAGGTCCATTTGCCGCTCGGAAAACTTACATCATCTCACTCGGGGCTCAGTCAAACTGGAAACAGCGTTCGGCTATCTCGTGAACTGAGTGCGCTTCTGGACATTATGCAGACGACTATGCACCGATGGATGATCCGATTCTGTTTCTGGAATCTCGTGAACGTCGGCTATAGCATTGCTAAGAGCTGTTAAGTCCCGAGATGAAAAACAAACGAAAAAATTGCAGCTGAGTATCCAGGTTTATTGAAGGATCGCTTACATGGCCGATGATGATATGTCCGACGTCGAGAATCCGGAGGTTTCTGCTGACGAAGTCGATGGTTCCGCGAGACGATTGTCAGCGCTTCGACTCAACGCAAATTGACGCTCCGACGCCGCCACGTATCAAGAACAACTACATAGTGTCGTTGGAGTTGAAAGGTTCATTCACGTCACTTGCTCAAACTCTGCAGAGGGCTGACTAACAAAGGAAGATAAGGATAAAGCGCAGGATCTCCCAGCGAGCGTAACGGAAAGGCTTCTGTCGCGTCGGGGGGCGAGTCCGGCAGCACCAGCGAGCCGCAGCGGCCGCGAAGCAGTAGAGCTGGCCTCGACACGCGAACTGTGGCGAGCCTAGGTAGATGTTGATGTTGATCCTACCCTATCACAGGATTTCGAGTCACTTCGTCGGTCAAAGGAGCAGCCATGGCTACTGTGAAAGTCGATATCAATAACTTCCAGTCGGAAGTTCTGGAATCCGCGGCACCCGTCGTCGTCGATTTCTGGGCCGAATGGTGCGATCCCTGCAAGATGATTGCTCCGAGCCTCGAGGAAATCTCCGTCGAGATGGAAGGCAAGATCAAGGTCGCCAAGCTCAACATCGATGAAAACCCGGAACTCGCCGCCCGATTGGGCGTGCGCTCCATTCCGACGCTCGCGATCTTCAAGGGCGGCGAAGTGGCCGATTTCTCGGTCGGCGCCAAACCGAAGACAGCTCTTTTGAACTGGATTTCGAGCCTGATCGATATCGCTCAATCTGTACCCCAATGAAAAGACCGTAGATTCGCCCCGTAAAGCGGTAGGGCTCACAGTGATTTATGGGCGTTTTGTACAGGGCTCAGCCCTTTGAGCTTCAGCCTGATGTCGGAGCGATCGAGTGGCGAAGAAGCTTTTCCTTGCGGCGTTGTCGAGGCAGTTGCCGTTGCGTGAATGCTGCGGCTTTCAAGCATGCCGTTGCAGGCTCGCGTGACCGCACTCAAACCAATGATGCCCTGTTGTTGACAGGCTTTAGGCGACGCGTTTTGCTGGATCGGAGAGGGAATATGGGCAGCACCGGAGAGCTGGTCGGACAAGCAGGGCGTCCTGATAGCGAAGGAGGCCCGCACCGCGTCTCCGACGCAATGTCGGACCAGCAGAAGACGCTCGAAGCGACGCTTGCCATCGCCGGCGCGGTGGTTGCCCGCGACGGCAATCTCGACGGATTTTCGGATCCAGAGTTGGCCGATTTGGTTAACAGCTTCAGCAGATGGCCGGACCAGCAGAAGACGCGTGAAGCGACGGTTGCCATCGCCGGCGCAGTGGTTGCCCGCGCCGGCAATCTCGACGGATTCTCGGATCAAGAATTGGCCAATCTGGTGAACGGTTTCGGCAAGTGGCCGGAAGAAGAAAAAGCACGCAAGGCGATCGTTGCCATCGCCGGCGAGCTCGGTTCCAAGGGCCGTCGCTTCAGTACTTTCAGCACGCCTGCGCTAGTCAGGATCGCCAACGGTCTGTCGCGGGGTATCGAGGGGGGAGAGATCGCCGGCGAGGTCGCCGAACCCGCCTTGCTGAAGGACCGGCTGCATCAGCTGGCGCACTACCTCCAATATGCCGAGGATCGGCTGCAGCAGGCCGATGTCCATGCTATCGCGAGTATATTCAAGGCGTTGGGCAAGGCGCAGTTGTTGGACGATCTCGGTGCGCTGGCACAGCCGGGGCTGGACAGGCTCGAGGTGTTACGTGCCGCTCCCGGGTTTGAGCTCGACAACAACCTCGAGACGATGGGCAATCTTTGCGCCTCCCTGCTGCCACTAGCTCGCAGCCCGAAGTCGGCGTTGCGCTGGCACCGCAGGTCGGCGCTGAACCTGCTCAACGCCATCCAGCCGGTGGTGGAACACAAGATCGATGCCCATCTCAAACCAGGCCAGGCCGAGCGCACCAGCGGCGCCAATGCAAGCCGCTGCCCGGCGCTTTCGATCTATCAGGTGCTCAAGACCCGGGCGGTGCTGGAGACGCTCTACCGGCGGTCCTATGTCGAGGGCGACGAGCTCGCCTTGCGGGCCAGGCAGGAAGAGCTGCACGGCAAAACCAGGCAAATCCTGGACAGTGCCCGTGCCCTCATCTACGCCGACCTTTCCTCCATGAGCTGGAGCGTGATCGCCGAGATCGAGGCGAAGGAGCCGCTCGAAGCGCTTGACACCTTCATGTCGCAGAACGCATCGATGATCCAGGCCCAGCATGCAGCCGCCAGCTTCGATGTCCATCGGGTCCTTCAGGCCATGGACCACGAGCCGAGACCGCCGCAAGGCGATGCCGGACTGATGCGGCTGCCGGTGGTCGACATGCAAGGCCGGCCGCTGGCCAGCGAAGCCGAGTTGCGCTATTCCATTTTCCACCGCTTGACCTCGGGCGCGGTGAAGGTGGTGGCGGTGCAGCTAAAGGGAACTCCGACTGGCGCCATGCTGACACGCACGTTCACCGTGGAGGGCGTGCCCTACCGCATGGACCTGTTCGGCGGCAGCAAACTGAAGCCGCCGCAAAAGAGCCTGAACCAGCTTGCCTCTCACCTGCCCTTCGCGGTCGCAGAGGCTCCAAGCGGCAAGCTTTTGGCGATCCCCTATGCCGAGACGGCTCCGGGTACGGCCTTTGAGCAGCTGTCGCGGGCCTGGGCGCCGTTCAAGGAAGCCTATTACTATACCCAGCGCCGCGGATTTGCCGCGCCGCCGGGCATCCCCGACGTTGGCCCGCATGATTATGCGCTGGAAGGGGGCTTCAAGCTGTCCCTTCTGCCCGACCGCCCCGCAGGCGCAGTGCATCCCTTCCGGTTCGAGGGGCGAGACGGCGAGATCGCCTTGCGGCCGCATGACGGCTGCGGCTTCATCAGGGCCTCACTGGCCGAGCGCATGCCGGCCATTGCCCGGGCTCGCCACGACGCTCCCGAGCGGATGCCTGCCTATGCCGATAAAAGGCTATCGGCGGTACCGCCCTCGGCGCTGCAACATTATCCGCGTAGCGTCGAGGTGGCACAGGAGACCCGCGAGAAGGCTCTGGCTTGGCTCGAAACCCATCCAAGCCTCACCGCCGAGGAGCTGTTCCGGACGGTCACGGGCGGGCATATCGAGGGTTCGAGCGCTATCGCCGTGCCGTCCAGCGACGAATGCCTGCATGTGCCGACGGGCAAGAGCAAGACCTTGACCCATGACGCTGGCGTGCTTGTCGGACGCTCCCCCTATGACAAGCCCAACCTGCGCCCGTTCGCCGCCGACCGGGTCAGGTCGGCGCGCGATGGCGATCGGACCGCGGCGTTCCTGGATCGGTGCGTGGCCTTCCAATACAGCTTCAACGTCGCGCACAGGTCGGGGGCTGGGCTTGCCGCCGACGATCCGACCTTCTTTGCCAAAGGCATCTTGATCGTTGTGCCCGACGAAATGTGGCCGGCGGACTTCGCCGAGCGCGGGGTGGTGATGTCTGCCGAGGACGTAAAGTGCCATTCGCGCTGGCTGGAGGAAAAGGACCGGGTCAAGGCCGACACCGCGCTCGAGTGCGTCGGCATCCTGCAGGCGACGGAGGTGTTCGCGCCCGGCTCTTTGGTTGCGGTTCCGAGCGCCGAACAAAAAATGCTCGACGGCGATTTTGACGGCGACTCCGTCGTCATCATCGGCGACCAGCCTCGCCTTTACGAGCATGTGCGCCAGTTCGACGCGCAGCTGCAGGCGCGCGGCATCGCCTCGATGAAGCCGCCGAAGTCGCACACGCCGGCCATTGAGAAAGGCGGCTACCAGTTCAGCCGGTCCAAGCAGATCCTGTCGGCCACCGGCCTGGTGCTGGAGACCTACAGCTGCCTGCAGCGCAACGTGCTGGCGCAGCCGCTGGAGGCGCAACGCTGGTTTGCCGAGCGTGCCATCTTCGGCACCTACGAGGGCATTCATCAAGAGCTCAAGGCCGACATCCGCGCACTGTTGCAGGAAGATCGGCCGGATGGCCAGACCCTCCATGAGCTCATCGCCAGGGCGAGGGAAGACAGCAAGGCTGCCAGGCATCCGGTGGCCTGCGAACTGGCCGCGTTGCTAGTGGCCGAGCTCCAGGACTGGAACCTGCAGCTCAAAAGCGAGCCGGATCATGAGCAGTCGGACGTCAAGCAGCAGTTAGCGCGATACGTGGGCTCAACCGGCGCGAAGCCTGCCGTCAGCGCCGACGCCGGCGCGCTCTTCCCGAAACTCAGCGAATCCTATCCGGCAACCGCTGACGCCAGGAAGCGCATCGACTTCCTGCTCAACCACTACCAGCCGCGCATTGATCCGCGGCCCGACGGCTACAACCCCGACGATCTGCATGAAAGCGCCATCAATCTGTTGAGCGTCGGCATCAAGGTCGGCACGGACGCCTACAAGTCCGATACCGGTGCGCGGGTGTTCATGCAAAAAACCGCCGAATTGGAGCGGCTCTTGGAGCAGAGGCCGGGCTTCAAGTCGGCGCCCTATGTCAAGGCGCAGGCGGCAAAGCTCCACCAGGGCCGGTTCGACGTCGATGGCAGCCTGGCGGATCTGAAGGACAACCCCACGCTAGCGGCCTCGGTCATGGAGGCCTCGATCAGACTCGCCGTCGAAAAGCGCATCCTGCCCAGCGCCTTAGCAATCTCGGCCGACCACGACCCCGCCAGCAGGATAACGCTGAGCAGCGAACAGGCCCTGGAGCGCGCCAGGCTCGAAGCCGCCCCCGCCGAAGCGCAAGAAAGCGCGATTACCGAAACTGTGCATGCGGTTGCCGAGCTTTTGCGGCAGGACGGCATCGAGGTGACGGTGCCGCATCTTGACCAACGGTCGCGCGGGCAGGTCTGGATAGCCGACGAGTTGACCGGCCAGAGCGTGAGCGCGGCGCCGGAGGCCCAACTGGTCACCGATGCCGTGCGCCATGTCTTCGAAATCCCGGACGAGGCTTTTACGCGCGCCTTCAGGAAGGCGGCACTGGCCTTCGAGGAGCGAGACTGCAGCGAGGTCGAGACCACCAACTGGTTCATCATGGACAAGCCGCGGTTACGCGGCGTTCACACGGCGTTCAGAACCGCGCAGAACTATCGCTTCGAGGTCGAGTTCCATACGCCGGCCAGTTACCGGGCCGAGCTCGCGCAGCGCGCGCAGAGCGAATGCGAGCGGGTCCCCATTCCCCGTGGCGCCTTTGAGATATTACACTGGGGCTCGTCAGGAGAAAGCAGGTCGAGGGCGGCAGGGACCTTCAGGTCGCCCACCGTCGCAAGACAACAGATTGCGGTCGCTCGCTCGCCGCAAGCCGGCGAGATCCTCGCGGCCCTCGGTACGCGGCCGGTCGTGCTCGTCGGCATGCCGGCGAGCGGCAAGTCGACCATCGGCGCCCAGCTTGCCAAGGAGTTGGGGGTGGAGTTTGTCGACATCGATAAGCGTATCGTCGCCGAGCACGGCAATCTGATGGAGATGTTCGCCGACCCTGGCCGCGGCGAGGCGCACTTCAGGGACCTGGAGACCAAAGAGCTCGCGAAGCAGCTGGAGAGAGGGCCCATAGTCATCGCAACCGGCGGCGGCTGCTTTGGCAAGGAGTCCAATCAAGCCCTGATCCTTAATAAGGCGAGGTCGATCTGGCTCGACACCGAGCTGAAAGAACTCCGCAGGCGCCTCAAGATGGACACCAGCCGGCCGCTGCTGCAAGTAGCCGACATCGAGCAGAAGGTTGACCAGCTGTACGAAGAGCGCAGTCCGTTCTACCAAAAGGCCGATATCAGGTTGCCCCTCGTCCCGCCCTTTCAAAAAGACAAGAAGGACGCCCGCATTTGCGTGAAGGAACTCTACGCTTTCCTGTGCAGCGACAGAGAAGCCCCTCTGCCCGCTGCCGAGATATCACATGTCTCCGGTGCTTCCGGCACCGCCATCAGCATGTCCCCAACAGCGCAGCGCATGCACGATGATCATCACAACGGCTACGATTGCGGGGCCGGCGTCGTGGAAACCATCCAGGCACCCGCGGCACCATTGAGTGAAGGGGAACGACCGCCGACCCTCGACACCCTCACCGCCGACCCGCAGCCTTTGCTGGCCGGCAATAACGCACGAGCGGATTTAGCATCTTGCACGAGAAGCAGAGAACGCTCAAGTCGAGGAGGATAAGCCCCTCACCAAACCTGCGAAAGAACCCTTGATTGTTGCCGCCTAAAGCTGCGGCCAGTCTCCCTCGTGCGTATCAGGCGCTCGACCATCGTATCCATATCCTCGCCAGCCTCGACGATATCAATCCAGTCCGGCGCAATATCTTCCGGCAGGGCACCGTAAAGTTAACCGACGGCTGATGAAGATGTGCGAACATGGGCCATGTCAGAAGTTGCTCGTGATCCGCTTTATCGTCGCCACCGCTTTCCCGCCGAGATCATTGCGCACGCGGTATGGCTCTACTTTCGCTCCGCTCAGCCTGCGCATGGTTGAGGACATGTTGGCGGCCCGCGGCATCATCGTCACGCATCAGACCATTCGAAGCTGGGCGGAG
>NZ_JAMYLL010000100.1:0-7088 GCF_040318045.1 Mesorhizobium sp. M1338
AAATCCCCATAGCCATCGACTGTGGCCCGCGGGTTCCTTCCTCGGGGACTTTCGTACGCCTGCCGGCGCCCGAAACTCTTCACGAAGGCTGGCAGTCCGCTTTGCGCAGCCAAGGTGGAAAAGCAGACATTCGCCTGGATGAGGCGGCCGCCCGAATCTCACAAAGTCGGACGGGCTGGAAGAAAAAGCCCCGAGGAGCGATAGAGAGGGCGGCGGCACTCGTTCAACGAGCGCTGCTAATTCGGAATGGGCAGCGATTGACGCTTCGCCTCATCCGAGGCCGGCTTTGCGAAGTCCTTCGATGTAGATTGCCCGGTCCTCCGGACGGACGAGCGGATGGTGCTTCCAACCCAATCGGCAGAGAGCTCGGGCTGGAGCCGTTTTGCTTCGGCGAGTGCAGCTGTAGCAGTGTCGGCGTCGCCGGCTTTGCCAGCGGCCGCCGCGAGCGTTCGCCACGCCGATGTGAAACGCGGTCGAAGCTGTACCGCGCGCCGGTTGAGGATGATGCTTTCCTCGTACCGTCCGGCCACGAAGTAGCAAAGCGCACACGCGGACTGATAGAGCGATTGGTGAGGATCGCGCGGACTGAGCCGCATTGCCTTGGCAAGATGCTGAAGTCCCTCGTCCCCGGCGCCGACAAATCCATGAGCCGCTCCGAGCACCATATATCCCAGGGCGAAATTGGGGTTTAGCCAGACGGCCTCTTCCAGCTCATCGACGGCGGCTCTGGATCGCCGCGATAGCATGTGTACAAAGCCAAGCGCCAAGTGCCCCCATGGGTCCTCACCGTCAAGTTCGACCGAGCGGCGGGCCGTCTCCAAGGCGAGGCCAACGCCATCCGCGTGGGGTACCCAGCCCATATGCGCGCCCGTGATGTATGCCCAGGCCAGCAGGCTATGACCTCGGGCGTAGCCCGGCTCAATTGCGATCGCCCGTTTGAGATCGGTCAGCGCCGTCTCGATTTCCCTTTCCCCCCAGGTCCAGAGTTGAGGCATCGCACGCATCACATAGCCCCAGGCATCGATGCTCTCGGGCGGCTTGTTTTGGAAGCGCCGGTTCTCCGCTGCGTATAGCTGCGGCTCGATCGAAGCCACGACGTTCTCGGTGATCTCGTCTTGCACCGCGAATATGTCGGTTGCCGCTCGGTCGTAACGATCTGCCCAAACGTGGGTGCAAGTGTTCGCGTCGATCAACTGGCTCGAGACGCGGAGACGGTCGCCGGCCTTGCGCACGCTGCCCTCCAGAACATAGCGCACACCGAGGTCGGCTGCGACCTGGCGAACATCCGGAGTGTTGCCCTTGTATGTGAAGGTGGAATTCCGGGCGATGACGGAAAGCCAGCGGAGCCTGGAGAGCCCTGCGATGATGTCTTCGACCATTCCGTCTGCGAAATATTCCTGTTCCCGATCGTCGCTGAGATTGACGAAGGGGAGCACTGCCAATGAGGGTCCGTTTCCAGCTTCCATTATTGAAGATGCGACCGCGTTCCTGCGCTCGATATCCGTATTGCTTTCGACGGAGCCCACGAAGCGGTACCCCACCCGTGGGATCGTCGTGATCCACTCTGCACCTTCGGGCGACGGCCCGAGATGCTTCCTTAGCGATGCGATCTGAACCGAGAGGTTCGTCTCCTCGACGGCGGCACCTTGCCAGGCGGCATCAATGAGAACGGACTTGGTGAGCCTTCGCCTGGGCGGCTCAGAAGGGCTGTCAGCAGAAGAAACGCGCGATAGCCGATCGGCACCGGCTCGCCATGGCGCAAAAGGGTTCCCGCCTCGGGACTGAGGACAAAGGGACCAAAAGCAAACCGCTGTCCGGCCATGGCAGCAGTTTATAACTTTTTCGGAACTTTTCGGAACTATTCGGGTCCGTTTTAAGACATCGGGGCCCGGGTCGCTCATCCTCTTTCGACGGAATAAGGAGGAGCGACCATGTCGGCAATCACTGATGAGCGGCCGTTTGTCAAAGCTGAGAAGCCGACCACGCAACCGGCAGACGGAGCGTGCTCTCGCAACGAGGAGTTCCGCGCCGCTCTCGATAGCTACATCGCTCGCTACGCTGCCGAACAGGCGAATCGCCTCTCAGTGGTCGGCAGCAGCAATGGTCCCTACGCGCTGATATGGCTTCAGCCCTTGCGCCGTCTCTTGAAGGCCCGCCAGGTTAGGCTGTTTTTCGAACGAACGGGCGGGGAATGGCGGCACCTCTGCCGGCACCAGAAGTCGTGAGCGGACCCTTCGAGGTGAACATATTCCGATGGCCGCATGAAGCTCGCAGCACTTTCGATGTTGGCGTGTCCCTAACCTGTCACGCCGATCGTTCGATGTCCGCGTTGGAGCAGTAGGGCACTGCTGGACTCTGACCGAGATGCGGCGCATTGCCGTCCGGCAGTCTTTGGGGGGCCGGTAGCGGACAGGCCGCCGCTTTAGGATGAGATACACGAGAGCGGACATTCAGGTCGTCGCGAACATCGTCGTGACCTGACCCCAAGCGGAACCTCGGTCGCGCTTGGCCGAATTCACGCCCATGACCCTTTCGAGACCTTCCGGGGCCGTTCTCCTTTCCCAAAACCCGACATTGCGCGCAATCAGCGCTCGTGACCCTGAGCGGTCCCTGACCGCGACTGGCACAAACGTCGCCAAAGGTATACCTAGCAGCTATTCATCCTCCCCTGAGAGACACGATTGTGCCGCCAAGGTCAGGCATTTCCGTCCACCACTATGCGGCGGCGCTTCATGGCTATGCTGCCAGCTCCAGCACGCGCTGCCAGCGCGGATGCTCGTGCAGTGGCGCAAAGTCAGAATCCTGCTTCACCCATGCCTTGGTCTCGTGGTTTGCATGAGGCAGCAGGCGTTCCAGCAGATCGAGCGCACGATCGAGCTCGCCGAAATGACAGCAAAGGCAGGCGGTATTGTATTGCGTCAGAATGTCGTCCGGATCGATTGCCAGCGCACGTGCCGACCATTCCGTGGCACGTTCGGTCTCCCCGATCAAGGCGAGAGCATTTGCGCCGAGATAGGCTGGCCGGGGGTTCTCAGGATACTTCGCCAATTCGCGCTCGGCGCGTAACACGCCTTTGCGACCCGCTTCCCTTTCGTCTTCCGGCCGCCCTAGAGAACGATAAACCTGCATAAGCAGAAGAACAGACTGGTAGTCATCGGGCTTGATCTCGGCGGCCCGCTCGTAATGGTGGGCAGCCCCTTTGAGCTTACCTTGTGCATAGCACGCACGCGCGTAGAAATAATGCGCTTCGAATAGATTGGGATCACTTGCGATAGCCTGCTCGAACTCCTTTTCGGCCTCTTCATATCTTTGGCCGACCGACAGAGCGAGGCCACGCGACGCGTGTGCTTCTGCCAGTCCACTTTCGATATCGAGCGCCTTACCGCTGTTGGCCAGAATGCTTTCGAGAGAAACTTTCTCGTCGTAATTTAGGAATAGAAAGGAGTCGCAGTCGGCGATGCCCGCATAGGCGCGCGCATAAAGTGGGTCGAGTTCGATAGCTTTGCCGAACATCCGCTTCGCCAGCACATAGTAGGTTTTGGACGTTCGGTGAAAAAACTCTCTCCCCCTCAGATAATACGTATAGGCCTCTACATTGTCAGTGGGAGCCGCCCTGATCGCCTTCTTTTCGGCCGGCAGCAGCTTGACCTTGAGCTGATCGACGATGGTGTGAGTGATCTCGTCCTGGATCGCGAAGATGTCGGTGAGTTCACGGTCGTATCGGTCGGCCCAGACGTGACCGCCATCAGCCCCGTCGATAAGCTGTCCCGTGATACGGACGCGCTGACCTGCCTTCCGTACGCTCCCCTCGAGCACGAATTTGACGCCGAGTTCCCGCGCCACTTGCTGCACCTTCACGGGCTTGCCTTTGTAGGTGAATACCGTGTTGCGGGCGAGGACGTGGAGGCCAGAGATTTTCGACAGGTCGGTGATGATGTCTTCGGTAATTCCGTCGGAGAAATACTCCTGCTCGGGGTCGCCGCTCATATTTGTGAACGGCAGGACAGCGATTGAAGGTTTTGCCTTCATGTGGCTTTGAGGAGATGCTGTCATCGCGCTGTCCTCAAAACTGAACGGCGCGGCGAGTGCGACGTGGTAGACCCTGACCGGCCGGTCGATGTTCTTGAGCTCGTGTTCCCCCGTGTCCTCGAAATCCAGATCAAGATTCTTGCCGAGATGGTCGCGAACCGCACCGGAGATCGCAATGCCTCCGGGCCGGGCGATGCTTTCAATTCGCGCCGCCACGTTGACGCCGTCGCCGTAGATGTCGTTGTCATCGAAGATTATGTCGCCAACATTGATGCCGATGCGAAATTCGATGCGGCGCTCCTCTTGCACGTCGGCGTTGCGCTCGAGCATCCTGCGCTGGATGTCGGTCGCGCAAGCGACAGCGTTCACCACGCTCTGGAATTCCACCAGCATACCGTCGCCTGTGAGTTTCACGATCCGGCCCTGGTGCTCGGCGATCTTGCCGTCGACCAGTTCTCGCCGATGCGTCTTGAGCGCCGAAAGCGTGCCGCCCTCGTCGAGACCCATGAGCCGGCTGTAACCGACCACATCGGCAGCAAGTATCGCGCTAAGTCTCCGTTCCATGCGCGGCTAGCCTGTTTTTTTCGGCGGGTCAGGGTAGCAGGTTCTCACAGCAGCGGCATCACACTAAATACGGTCCTCGTAACACCGGAAGGAGAAGGCATTCAACTTAGGTGCAGACGAGGCGAGCCACGGAGATAAAGCGGAAGCGATGAAAGCCCCTGCGTCAAGAGTGTCACCGCGGCCTCATGGCTTTTTCTACGGCGATCACGGAGCGTCCGCTTACTGTACCTATCCGAAGTTGACAGGCACGTTCTGGACCGAGCCGGCGGTAGGATTCGGCTCTGCCGTACAGCCGCGGAGCGTTCTACGTCGCCGTTGGGTGGAGGACCGCTCTTCAAGTGTGGCTCTCGGAACGACGTGGTTGCCGGACATTCCGGTCTTTCAGCTTCAGTCGACGGCCAAAGGAGGCTTTTCCCGACGGCGGAATGACAATGCGCGCGGCTATACGGCCGCGCGCTTCAGTTGTCGGGGGTCCGACTGATCAGATCGCCTGACCACCCGAAACCTCGATCCGCTGTGCCGTAACCCAACGGTTATCCTCGCCCAGAAGGCTTGCCACCATCGGCCCGATGTCGTCGGGCAGACCCACGCGGCCAAGCGCGGTCATCCCTGCGAACTGCGCGTTGACTTCGGCATTGTCGCGCACCAGCCCGCCACCGAAATCGGTCTCGATCGCTCCGGGCGCGACCGTGTTCACTGTGATCCCGCGCGCACCCAGCTCTTTCGCCATATAGACGGTCAAGATTTCGACCGCCCCCTTGGCGGCCGCATAGGCCGAGAAGCCCGGATAGGACACGCGGGTCAGGCCCGAAGAAAAGTTCACGATCCGCCCGCCATCTGCGATGAGCGGCAGAAGCGCCTGCACGAGGAAGAAAACGCCCTTCACATGGACGTCGAACAGACCGTCGAACTGCGCCTCGGTGGTATCGCCGATTATGGTGAATTCGCCGTGGCCGGCATTGTTGATTAGGTAATCGAAGCTGTCGCGGCCCCAGGTCTCTTTCAGCGCCGCGCGCAGGGTCTCGGCAAAGGCCGCGAAGCTGGCGACCTCGCCGAGATCGAACTGCAGGGCAACCGCCTTACGGCCCAGGGCTTCGATCTCGGCCACAACCTCGCGAGCCTGAGATGCGTTGCCGCGATAGGTGACGATCACGTCGCGGCCATGCTGCGCGATGCTGACAGCGGTGTTGCGGCCGAGGCCGCGGTTGGCGCCGGTGACAAGTGCGATCTTGGTCATGCGGGAAGTCCTTTCATCCGAAGCGATGGGGACAACATGCGGCAAGAGCGTCTCCAGTTGTTGCCGATTCCTCGCGTAGTCTTGCCTGTTCCTGCAAATCTGGATCGGCCTTGCGGCAAAGATTTTCCAGAATGTCCGGATTTCTTGCCTGACCCTTCTTTAGTTCTTGCCTGAAACGCCACCACCCTTCAACTTGCCCCCATGAGCCGAACGCTTCTCGACCTTGTGCGCAGCTTTGCCGACACTCATGCCGACCGTTCCGGGGCGGCGTCGACGCCTATTCCCGGCATGACCGGGATCCGCGCCACGCAGCCCGGCGAATTGCAGGTCGCTGTCAATCGGCCGCTGGTGGCCATGCTGTTACAAGGTGTCAAGCGGGTCACGATAGGGGCCGAGACATTGGAATTCGGTCCGGGCGAGTCGCTGCTGATCTCGGCCGATGTGCCCACGGTCAGCCAGATCACGCAGGCAAGCCTCGGCGCGCCCTACTATTCGCTGGTGCTGGAACTCGACCCCGTCCTTATGCGGGAACTCGCGGTCGAGATGGCGGCGGTCCCGGGCGATCCGTGCAAGCCTGTCCGAGTGGAGCCGACCGACGCAGATGTCGCCGATGTGGCCCTGCGCCTGATGCGGCTTCTGGACCGTCCCTCTGCCCTCCCGGTCCTGCAAGGGCCGTTGCTGCGCGAGATTCATTTCTGGCTTCTGGCGGGACGGCACGGATCGGCTCTCCGCAGCCTCGGCGGGGCCGATGGCCATGCACAACGCATCGCCCGTGCGGTCGCTATGATCCGCGAAAGCTATGCACGGCCGATCCGCATCGAGGAACTGGCCGAGGCCGCGGGGATGAGCACCTCGTCCTTCCACCAGCATTTCCGCCAGACCACCACGCTGTCTCCCTTGCAATTCCAGAAGCAGTTGCGCCTGATCGAGGCTCGGCGCCAGATGCTGGCCGATGGCATGAGCGTGAGTTCGGTGGCTTATGCGGTGGGCTATGAGAGCGTGCCTCAGTTCACCCGCGAATATGGCCGTCTGTTCGGCAAACCACCGGCCCGCGACATACGACAGGCACAGATGGATGCGTAGTCTGACTCTGCTTCAGAAGAAAGCGAGCGTCCGCTGTGGGCTCAATTGAGCCGTTCGTCGCGTCCGCCGCCGAGGACCGGAAAGGGTCGAAGAACGAACCCGCTGCGCGGGAGGGGCGCCTGCGGTTGAGGTAGAGATCAAGAACCGGTCGTCGCGCTCGCGTTGAGCGTCGTTC
>NZ_JAMYLL010000101.1:0-6457 GCF_040318045.1 Mesorhizobium sp. M1338
CCCATCATCAACACACCTCCGTGCATATCCACCCAACTTGTGCTTTTGGCTTGGGGGGGTTTCTTTTGAATTGTTTGCGGTTTCTTGTGGCGGGGTCGGGCCCTGGGTCTTTTTCCCCCCCCACCGTCGGCCCTGCTTCGCGCAATATAGGGGCTCGCGGGCTTTTCGCCGACAGGTGCGCCGGACGACCCTGACGGCGCACTGTTCACGATCCGGATTTTCGCGCCGGGCCTGATCAGCCGGATGATCCGGCGCACCAGCGATGGCCGGCTCGGATCGGGGACCGCGCGCGAGAAATCGACATCCGGCAGCATGCCGCGATGCGGCCGGCGGCGAACCTCGGCATGAACCGCCGACGAATAGGTGTCGCCGATGAGCAGCGCCCAGGTCGGCAGTCGGTGGATATGCAGGCTCCTTGAGCCGGGTATTCTGTAGGGATCGAACATCGGTCCGTCCTCCGTGTGAAAATAGAGATGAAAAGGCGAAGCAATATCGTCCGCGGCATTCGGCCGGAGGCACGCATTGCGTCGGTCTGGACACGACGATGATCGTCGGTCTGGACATGCTCAGTTCGGGCGTTCAGCCCTTTTGACTTTTTGAAAAACATCGCAGGATTCCTTCGAAAGCCGAAAAATCGTTTCGGCGGGAATCGGTGCGATCAAGTCTTAGAGAGTCAGGAGAATCGTCGTACCGAAACCGCCGGCAGGCAGGTAAGCCCACGAGAGGGGCGCTGGATGTGCATGGTCATCATGAATTACCCCTCCATCGGTTCGGGTTGACAATGGAGCTGACATACCCGACTTCGCAGAAAATGGCCACCCGCGGGTCCAGCAATTTCCAAAACCGCGAGCCCGCTGTGGCCGATTTGCCACTTATTAGAAAGACGCGGAAATGAACTGTTGTCTCCGCATCGCGCTCTACCAGCCGGATATCGCCGGCAACACCGGGACAATCCTGCGCTTCGCCGCTTGCCTCGGCCTCGGCGTCGACATCATTGAACCGGCCGGTTTTCCGCTGTCCGACAAAGCGCTCAAGCGAGCCGGCATGGATTACCTCGAATGGCTGCTCTGACCCGGCATGTCGACTGGGACGCCTTCGAGGACTGGCGCAAAGCCCGCGCGCACCGGCTGGTGCTGCTGTCGACCAAAGCCACGAGCCCTTACACCAGCTTTGCCTTCGCCGATGGCGACATACTGCTGTTCGGCCGCGAATCCGCAGGCGTTCCGGATCCCGTCCATCAGGCGGCGGATGCGCGGCTGACGATCCCCATGCAGGGCGCGGCGCGCAGCCTCAATGTCGCGCTTTCCGTCGCCATGGTGGCGGGCGAAGCCATCCGGCAACTCGGATAGGGGTTCGCCGGCTACTCCCGTCATCTTGACCCAGGCGCACATCGCCTCCTCCTTCGTTTGCAGATCCCTGGTTTCTTCGCTACAAGCTCAACTTAACTTGAGGTCAAGCAGAAAAATCAGAAATGGCACCGGTAACGGAATTGACGGTCGGCCAGGTGGCCATGCGCAGCGGTGTGGCGGTGTCGGCGTTGCATTTCTATGAGGCCCGCGGCCTGATCCGCAGCCACCGCACGTCGGGCAACCAGCGCCGCTACGGCCGCGACGTGCTGCGCCGTGTCGCGATCATCAAGGTGGCGCAAGAGGTCGGCATCTCGCTGGCCGAGATCGGCACGGCCCTGGCATCGCTGCCCGAGGGCCGCACGCCGACGCGCGATGACTGGAACCTACTGTCGACCGCCTGGCGTGACGGGCTCGATCACAAGATCGCCCAGCTGAAGAAACTGCGCGACGGACTGACCGACTGCATCGGCTGCGGCTGCATGTCGATCGACAAATGCCCGCTCAGAAACAAGGGCGACAGGCTGGCAAGGGAGGGGACCGGCGCGAGAAGGCTGGTGGCTCTTCCTTCTCCCCGTTCACGGGGAGAAGGTGCCTGAACGAAGTGAAGGCGGATGAGGGGCAGCGCCAGCATTGAGAGGTTCGCGCAGCCCTCA
Organism: Mesorhizobium sp. M1338; assembly: GCF_040318045.1. Classification (NCBI taxonomy): domain Bacteria; kingdom Pseudomonadati; phylum Pseudomonadota; class Alphaproteobacteria; order Hyphomicrobiales; family Phyllobacteriaceae; genus Mesorhizobium; species Mesorhizobium sp. M1338. The sequence continues at coordinate 2,003 of NZ_JAMYLL010000101.1, forward strand.
CCTGCCTGCCGGCGTTGGTCGTTCGAAAAGCCAAGCAGTTGGCTTCTCGTCCGCTGCGCGGACCACTCCTCAACTCCCCGTAAACGGCGAGGAAATCCTAGTCAGCCGCCGGCAAGCGCCTGATGGTGAACTCGATCACGTCGCCCGGCCGCTCGAACCAGCTTTCGATTTCGGTCCAGTAGGCCTGCTTGGGAAAGCGATCGAACCATTCCTTGGCTTTGAGCCGCGCATCGGAGCGCGGCAGCACGAAGGTCTCCCGCAGGAAACCGTCGCGCGGCATGCGCGCGCGCTCAGCCCGGCTTTGGTCCAGCCTTTTCTTCAGGCCATCCAGCGGCGGTCTTGCCGGGGTGCGCACGAAACAACTCCTTGCACCTGGCGCATGCCTCCGAAATCGGAATCGAGTTTCGGAAAGGATCATGCGCAAAACCAAAGTGACTTGACCCTTGCCCTTAAGAGATTAGGGATCGCGCCGGCAAAAGACGAGTCATTTGTGGGACTCATCGCCCCGCAACCGGAGACGGCACTTGGAACGACCTGAAATACCGGCTGGCCTGCCCGCCGACATCGAACAGAAGAAGATGAAGGCGCGCCTGTGGTTCGAGACGTTGCGCGAACGCATCTGCGCTGGGCTTGAACAGATCGAACAGGATCTTGGCGGCCCGCTGGCCTCGTGGTCGCCAGGCCGTTTCGAAAAGACGCCCTGGGAACGCGACGAGGGCCGCGGCGGCGGCGGCACCATGTCGATGATGTACGGCCGCGTCTTCGAGAAGGTCGGCGTTCATACCTCGACCGTCCATGGCGAGTTCTCACCCGAATTCAGGAAGCAGATGCCGGGCGCCGAGGAAGACCCGCGCTTCTGGGCATCCGGCATTTCGCTGATCGCGCATCCCTGGAATCCCAACGTTCCGGCCGTGCACATGAATACCCGCATGGTGGTCACGTCCAGCCAATGGTTCGGCGGCGGCGCCGATTTGACGCCGGTGCTCGACCGCCGCCGCACCCAGGACGACCCCGACACGGTCGCCTTCCACCGCGCCATGCAATTCGCCTGCGAGAAGAACGCCGACGTTGCCGACTACCCGAAATTCAAAGCCTGGTGCGACGAGTACTTCTATCTTCCGCACCGCAATGAGCCGCGCGGCACCGGCGGCATCTTCTTCGACTGGCTGCATTCGGGTGAGGATAGAGGCGGCTGGAATGCCGACTTCAACTTCGTCCAGGATGTCGGCCGTTCTTTTCTCGTCGTCTATGGCCACCTCGTGCGCGCCAACTTCAACGAGAATTGGACCGACGGTGATCGCGACGAGCAGCTCATCCGCCGCGGCCGTTACGTCGAATTCAACCTGCTTCACGATCGCGGCACCATCTTCGGCCTGAAGACCGGCGGCAATGTCGAAGCGATCCTCTCCAGCCTCCCGCCCGAGGTCCGCTGGCCGTAACAAAATGGTGAGCGCGGCGTGAGCCGTATTGATGTCCCATTCGCTCGAAATGGGGCATCGAATGTGGCACAAGGTGCGGTGAAAAATTTCTTTTTCGTCTAATAGGCTCTTGAAAAGGCTGGTCTATTTGTTGCGCCGGGTCGGGAAGCGCCGGCGGTTCGCCTGAGCGCAATTCCAGGAAAATGTGAGACGGTTTTCCGTTCGGAATTGCCTCGAAACAAGCGAGCCGCGACCCGACGCGACCGGACGGCCCAGACGATGCGGGACACACCCTCGTCCCGCCCTTCAGGAGTACTTCACAATGCGCAAGATCATTGTTTCGGCTGCCGCCGCTGCCCTTCTCGCTTCCGGTTCGGTGACGTTCGCCGCCGTCAAGCACACCACCGGCACGATCAAGACCCTTGACGCAACGGCCATGAGCCTTGTCCTCGATGACGGATCGTCTTTTACGCTTCCCAAGACCTTCAAGGATCCGGGCCTGCAGGTCGGTGAAAAGGTCCGCGTCTCATGGGAGATGAGCGGCAAGAAAAAAATCGCCGAGGCTGTCAAGATCGCAAAGTGATGGCCGGCCAAGGCAGGGCAAGATGATGTCTGGTCCTGTTTCGCGCTAGCGCAAAAGGGCGAAGCAGCGCTGTTTCGCCCTTTTGCCGTTGACGGCGACCGATATCACCCCATCTGTGTTATGCATTCCGCCCGCTCCCGGATCCGCGGATTCAACCCTGGAATCGGACCATGAGCCAAGAAAGTGCCGGAGCCTCGGTCGGGCTCCACGGAGGAAAAGGAGAAACCAATGAAGGAATTTCACTGCGGGTCGCTCGTGCCCGGCTGTGACTGGCACACGCGTGCCGACGAGGAGGCCGAGGTCATGCGCCGCGCCGTCGAGCACATGCGCGAGACGCATGGCGAGACGGTCATCCGCGAGACGATGATCGAGGCGATCCGCTCGCGCATCGAGAAGGCCCGCGACGCGGCCTAGTCTTTGCCGCAGGATTCATCCGCAACACCAAACGAGCCGCGTTGGCGCTTCAAGATTGGTTGAAAAGCGCCATCGCGGACGTCCTGCCGGCCGCCGGCCAAAGAATTATATTTTCCTCAGCTAAAATAAACCCTGCGGTAACCGAACCCGTGCCACTGTCGGGCAAATAATCCGGCTACAGTGGGCTGCAAGAGAAGCCCGTCGTCACCAGGCACTGGTCCGGAATCGGTGGGGCGAGGTGTTTCGCGCATGCGCGAAAGTTCCGGCAATCGAGTGAGTTTTCGCACGACGGCGCTCCTGCTGTACGGGCTCCTTGCAGCGTCTCCGGCGATTGCCCAGGAACTGACCACATCGCTGGTCGACATCCACCAAGGCTCGCCGCTCAGCGATCGCGCGCGCGGCCTGGGCGGCGGCGGTTATGAACTGCAGGACGGAAGCCGGATATCGTTCAACCAATGGTACCACGCAAACTGGGTCGACATGCATGTCGAACTTTTGACCCAGATCACCGAAGACACCGGGATCCTCTGGGGATTAGGCACCGGAGAAGAAGGTGAGAAATATCGCATCGAGCCCAGCCTAAAGCTGGGTTTCCTCACGCAGATGCATCCGGGTCCGAACAGCACTCTTTCCTTGTCGCTCACCACGACCCTCGGCGGCAAGCTCACCGAAAAGCCATGCGAAGCGGACTACGGCGATTTGGGTACCTACAGCGTCAATTGTCGGCTCGCGGCCGGCGAGATGGCGCCAGAGGAGACCTTGAAATATCTGGTTAACGCTAAACCGGAGAGCCAGCACCTCTGGCTGAATTACCGTGTTACTTTCTGATCGCCGGGAGGATGCAAATGAGAAAATCATCTCGTCCCGAAATTTCGCGATCGCCCGTCCTGGTTCTTTTTTGAACGGAGTAAGAGCATGTCCGGTAGTTGCTTGAAATTCGTTATCGCCGCGGCTCTCACCACCCTGTCGGCGCCGATGGCTTCGGCACAGGAGGCGGTCAATGCGGACGAGATGGCCGCGCTGTGTCACGGCGGCGGCCGGTCCACATGCGTGAGTGCAACGATCCCGGCTGCAGGCACACAAGCGGTGCAGGGGTGGATGAGTCCCGACGTCGGCGCGGCATGGGCCGCGGGGTACAAGGGCAAGGGCGTCACGATTACGATCGTCGACGATTTCTCCAGTACTTCGCGCTTCTCGGGCAATTTCGGTGTCGGGGTTCAAACCCAGCGCCATGGTGAATGGACGCGCGAGGAAGCCGGCATGATCGCGCCCTTGGCGACCATCAGGTCGAAGGACTTTTCAACCAGCTCGGCCGTCAGCCTGACGCGTGGCCTGAACGTGCTCAATCTGAGCTATGGCATGTACGCCAACGCCGGTTACAGTTCGAACCAGATCGGATGGAGTCCCGAGGAAGCCTCCATCATCTCCTATGCCACCAAAGGGTCGGCCGTTATTTCGAAGGCGGCGGGCAACGATTCGGTTGCCGTGGGCGGCGTCACAGGCGGTCAGCAGGACTATCTCGACATCGCCCTGGTTGGCAAAGCCTCCGCGATCTTCGTCGGCGCCCTTTCGACGAACGGCACAACAAGCAACAAGGCCCAGCTTGCCTGGTACTCCAACTATGCCGGCTCCAACCCGCTCGTGCAAAGCCACTTTCTTGTGGTTGGCGTCGATGGGAGCAAGACAGGCCTGTATGGCACCTCCTTCGCGGCACCGATCATTTCAGGATATGCGGCGATACTAGGCAGCAAATTCACCAAGGCCACGCCGACCCAGATCACCAACGATCTGCTCAATACGGCTCGTACCGACACCCTGGTCGACTATAGCGCTTCCATGTACGGCAAGGGCGAAGCGAGCCTCTCACGCGCCCTGGCTCCCGTGGCAATCAGGTAGGTTCGCTCGCTCGACCACATTTGATCGTTACGTCGCGGAGCACAACCGTCGAGCCGTGGGCTAGCCCGAATATCTCACAGAGTTGAGGTGCATCGGGGCTCCGAATCAGGGAAAATGCTTCTGCGACAAAGACTTACCCTAGGC
>NZ_JAMYLL010000102.1:0-5904 GCF_040318045.1 Mesorhizobium sp. M1338
GATCAATGCGACAAGCGGCGCGGTCACGGTCGAGCAGTATCTGTCGCTGGATCATCCGACGGAAGCGACGGCCGGCAACGGCTTTGTCAGCTATGACGAGACGCTGGCGCTGGCCAGCGGCAGCCTCGGCGTGACGGTCACGGTCAAGGACGGCGACAATGACACGGCAAAGAGCAACACCGCCGATGTGTCGAGCCAGATCACCTTCGACGACGACGGGCCCTCGGTGACGGTGGCCGCGGCTTCGACGGTGAAGGTCGCGCTCGACGAGACAGCGACCTCGAGCGGCGTTGCCACGATCAACACGGGCGCCATCGTGAAGGGCGACGATCCCGATGTGGCGGGCTCGGGCTATATCTCGACAGCGACCAGCGCAGGAGCGCTGGTGACGATAAGCGCGCTGTTTGGCGCGGATGGTCCCGCGGCCTCGGCGAGCACGGCCTATGCATTGACGGTGACGAATGCCAACTCTGGCCTGACGCTGACGGATGGCTCGGCGATCAGTCTCCAGCTGGTCGGCAACACGGTTGTCGGCATTGTGTCCGGCGGCGCGTTCAATGGCCAGGCGGCGTTTGCGATCTCGATCAATGCGACAAGCGGCGCGGTCACGGTCGAGCAGTATCTGTCGCTGGATCATCCGACGGAAGCGACGGCCGGCAACGGCTTTAACAGTTACGACGAGACGCTGGCGCTGGCCAGCGGCAGCCTCGGCGTGACGGTCACGATCAAGGACGGCGACAATGACACGGCAAAGAGCAACACCGCCGATGTGTCGAGCCAGATCACCTTCGACGACGACGGGCCGACAGTTCTCGACAAGACAGATCTCTATTTCGCCAATAGCGGGACCATCAGCGGAACCGGTGTGTTCGACTACTCCATCGGTGCTGACGGACGTACGACTTACAGCAGCGTCAATTCTGACTTTGCCGCCATCACTTTGGCCGGCACTGTGGCCGCAAACGCGATCACGTCGCCGACCGTAACCTGGGCTTCTGAGACGTCAACGGCGGCCGTATTCAACCTCAGCTTCAGCTATCTCACGGGTGGGGTGTCCACCCAGGAAACAGGCACCATCACTTTCGACAAGGTGGCGGGAACCTACACCGTGGATCTGGCCGCCCCGATTTCCGCAGTGACGATCAGCACTGTGAGCAATTCTTCTTCTATAGTCGGCTATCATGAGGGAACCTCGACGCCTGACGCCAGCCAGCCGGATGTGGCGGTAGCCCAGGTCAATGCAAACCTGTTCATCCAATTTACCGGCTATGCGGAACCGGGCTCTGGAACTGATGCCAATAACCTGCAATCGGGCTCGCTTGACGGCAATTCGCTCACCTACGTGAATGGAGAATATCTCACCCAGGATTCGGCATTCGTGTCCATCTCCGGTACGGCAAACGGCGTTGCCGGCGACACCATGGGCCAGGGAGAAGTCATGGACATGGACTTCTTCACCACAAACCCAACTGGGCTCACAAGTTTGACGCCCACTGCCCAGGTGAGTTCGATGTTTCTGAAGTTCGATGGTATCGGAAACGCTGAGGACTTCATCGTTATTCTGAAACTCTACGATACGGTAGCCGACACCTATACGACGAAGGCCATGTACGTAGAGAACGCCGACATCTTCAAAGGCCCGGGCACTGGTCCGGGCATCTACTCCAGCGTAACGCTCGACAACAATGACGGCCTGTTGATCATCGAATCGAATGACTACAATACTGCCGGTGAGCACTATGTGCTGGTAGGTGCACAGATCACTCCGACCGATGAAGGCATCACCGGCACAGCGATCAATCTGAACGGTGACATCGGTGCCGGCGGAGCGAGCACCGGGTTTCAAAACCTGAACTCCGATACCAATGATAACGGCTTCAAGATTTCCGATATCGGGCTCGTCAGCACCACGACGACGGCCCAAAATGCCGATCTCACCTTCAACGTAACCGTGAAAGACGCGGACGGCGATACCTCAACGGCACAGCAACTGGACGTTCACGTTGTCAACGGTGTTACCTATACTGGCACGGCGGATGCCGAGACCATGCAGGGTACGGCCAATGGCGACACGCTGAACGGCAATGAAGGCAACGATATCCTGCAAGGGTTTGCCGGAGCCGATACTCTGAACGGTGGCGACGGCAATGACCTTCTCATCGGAGGCCTCGGCCAGGACACCATGACTGGAGGAAACGGCGCCGATACGTTCAAGCTCGATGATCTCAACATCAAGGATGTCATCATCGACTACAATGGCGGCGACGGCGACAAGATCGACCTATCGGCGCTGTTCGACACGACTCCTGGCAACATCGGCAACTTCGTGAACTACGATGCGGGAACCGGCGCTCTGAGTGTCGACACGGGCGGTTCGGGAGATCCGGCCAATTTTGTCCCAGTGGCGGAGCTAGTGAATCACCCCGTGGCCAGCACTATCACGCTGCTCTACGACGATGGCGTAACCCAGCATCAGACAACGGCAAACCTGGTTTAACGCCATGGTGCGCGGCCGCGTAATTATGTTATACATCGCTAATATCGAGGGGAGCTCAACATGAAACGTTCTGCAAGACTGCTGGTTTCCGCTGCGACGCTGTTGCTGGCAGTCGGGTCGACGGGTTATGCCGCCGACATCATCGAAGGTCCGACGGGCGACTATTGCCGTACCGTCGGCACGTCCAACCTGGTGCTGAACGACAACATCGTCGATCTCAGGACGCAGGTGGTGAAGCTGATGGACGAGTCGGTGGCCGCCGCCAACAGTTCGGAGTGGATCAACTCGTCCCGGCCCGTCTTTGTCTGGGCGTCGGAGGCCAAGGTCGCTTGCGGCATGGCTTACGGCTACCTGAAGACGAACTACAAGGACGAAGACACACTCAACAAATGCGAGTGTTTTCACGATCGCATGGTCGAGTACATGCACTGACCGGATAGGCGAAGCCACGCCTGTTGGCCATCATGACAGCCGACGGATCATTCCTGAGCGCGATCGCCGGTGCGGTCGCGTTGATCGGCTTTGGCCATGCTGTCACGCCGGCCAGCGCCAACTGGCTGGAGCGACCTTCCGTGGAACAGTCCTCCAATCCGGTGCCACCGGTGCACTGTGAGGCGGCCACGCAGTGGACCCGGCAGACATTCAAGGCGTTTGCCAGCTGCCAGGCATCGATCTATGGCATGGAGCCGCTGCTGGCGCATGCCGTCATGGAGATCGAAAGCGGGTTCGATCCCGGCGTGCAGGGCGCCGATGGCGAAGTCGGCCTGATGCAGGTGATGCCGGCTACGGCCAGAATGCTTGGATTTCGAGGCTCCCTGGACGATCTGAGCGCGCCGGCGACCAACATCGCGCTGGGGGTCAGATATCTTGCGCTGGCCAACAGGCTGGCCGCGGGCGATCTGTGCACCACCGTCATGAAGTATCGCGCCGGGCACAATGAAAGCCGGTTCTCGGCACTTTCGGTGCGCTACTGTCAGCGTGCGCGCGCAATCCTGGCAAGGGAGGGGATCGACGTGACCGGCCCGTTGCCGGTGGCATCCTTCGGCTTTTCCGCATTTTCGCCAGGAGGAGAGGGTGGAGCGCCTGCCCAGGCAAAAGGAGTTTGCGTGCGCCGCGTGTTCGTGCCCGGGCCGCGGTACATGAAATGCGCCTGGTATCGGAGTGCCGGGCAGGCACGACAGATCAAGGCGCTCAGAGCCAGGCTTTTCCACGGATAAAAGAAATGCAGACGGCACGGCAAGTCCGCCGTAACATGTCTTGAAGGCCAGACCGGGAAGCCGGTGGCAAATAGGGGTGGAGTATTCATGGAAGCTGGCCGACCGATCCCCTGTCCACGGACATGGGCAATTGCCCTTGCGCTCGCCATCATGGTGTCGGGCTGCCAATCGAAAGATCGCGTTTCCGAAGCGCTCGATCCGGCGGCGGTTGCCGTACCTGCCGGGCAGAATGGCGCCGCTGTTGCCGGTCCAGTCCAGGCGACCCAGTCGCTGGGCACCGGTCCGACGAAGATCACCATGTTGCTGCCGCTGTCCGCCGCCGGAACGGCAGGGGAAAACGGCAGGAAGATGCTCGATGCCACCAAGCTGGCGATGACGGATATCGGCAATGGATTGCTTACGCTGACGGTAGAGGACACCAGAGGCGACAGCACTCTGGCCAGCAAACTGGCGATAACGGCCATAACGACGGGGTCGAAGGCCGTCATCGGCCCGACCGAACTGCCGGCGGCCCAGCATATTGCCAGACTGTCGGGATCGACGCGGCCACCGGTGCTGGCACTTGCCGATAATTTCGCCGGCGGCGCCGGGGTTTATGCCGTGCTGCTGGGCGAAGCGGACAGCGCCGCCGCGGGCGCCGCGGGACTGGCGGCGAAAGGCAGCAAGAAGTTCGTCCTGCTGGTCGCGGCAGGGCCAAACGCCGGCGCCGTGGAAAAGCGGGTCGCAAACAGCCTCAGCATCTACGGCGCGACGCTGGCGGTCACCGTCCCGTATTCGGCCGGCGACAGTGGCGCGAAAGCGGTCGACGACATGGGCTCGCTGGTGGAAGCCCCCGACGCCGTCATCGTCGCCAGCGGCGATGGCAGTCCGTCAGCCATCCTTGCCGCCCTCAAATCAAAGGGCATTCCGGGGAAGAAAATCTCCGTCGTCGGAACCAACCGTTGGCTGGACCATCCCATGGATCCGCTTTTCGAGGGGGCCTATATCGCCACACTCGATCCGCGCGAAACCGGGCCGATCGCCGACCGCTTCAGGACGACATACAACTACCCGGCCGACGTCAACGTGGCCTACGCCTATGATATGGTTGCCCTGACCGCAGGGATTGCCAGTTCGGTCGGGCCTGAAGGCTTCAGCAAGAAAATTCTCGAAAATCCAAACGGGTTTCGTGGATCGACAGGCCTGTTCCGGTTTCGGGCCGACGGATCCAGCGAACGATCGATGCCGTTCTATCGGATTGAAAAAGGTGCTCTCAAGCTGGTTGCCAAATCGACGTCGGGTTTCTGATCGGCGAGAAGCCTTGAGAACCCGTTCGAGCTGATGGGCAGGTTTGTCCGCAGCCGCCAGGCGATCGGGCTCGGAAGCCTGCTGCTTCTGGCTGGGATCCTGCTGATCGGTAGGGCCGGGGCTTTGCTCCCGATCGATCGGCCTGTCCTGGCCCCTTCGCAGGATGGTGACGACACGCAGCCAATCCGACCCCCCGCGACTGTTATCGACGAACAACGCCGAGAGCCGGCGCGCAAGGTTGCTCAAGACCTCATCGCTCCGCCACGGCTCGATCCCGCGGAGATCGAACGGGTCGAGCCCCGCCCGCCGCTCAGCGAGCTCGGTCTCGCCGTGCCCCCGAAAACGCCGATGCCCAAGGATTGGCGGGAAGTCTTGCTCTACCGCCCGATCGCGACGGAGTCGGTGGTTTTCGAATCCGTGGGCCGGAAGGTGATCATCAGCGGGGCGCAAGGCATCGACCTCGACAGATCCTGCTCGTTTCACGACGTCAACTGGCCATGCGGTCAGCGCGCACGCGCCGCTTTCAATGCCTGGCTGAGGGGACGCGCGCTGAAATGTTTCGTGCCGCCGGACGTCGAGCGCTTTGCCATCGCCGCGCCGTGCAGGCTGGGCAAGCAGGATGTCGGCGCCTGGCTTGTCTCCAATGGCTGGGCCACGGCGCTGCCGAGCGGCATCTACGGAAAGGCGGAGGCCACAGCCAGAAATGCGCAGATGGGCATATTCGGTTCGGCACAATAGCCGGCCATTCAACCCTGATATTTTGTTTGTTAACCGTCACGGGTGCAGCTTTCCCTAAAGCGCGTTGGGCCGGAGTCGATTAATGGTTTAGTGGGGGGGGGGGTTGTGGTTGTTTTTTTTTTATTGTGGTTTGGACAAAAACGAGTGCAGTTTGTGGGGCGGGGG
>NZ_JAMYLL010000103.1:0-5229 GCF_040318045.1 Mesorhizobium sp. M1338
GGGGGGCATCTGATCGGTCAATTCCTCTCGCTCAGAACCAACAGGCGCACGGATGGCTTCGGCGGCTCGCTGGAAAACCGCGCGCGCTTTGGCCTGATGGTTCACGAGGCGATCCGCCGCGCGGTGGGCGACGATTTCGCTGTCGGCATCAGGTTCGTGATCGACGAGGCGGTCGACGACGGGTCGGATTTCGAGGAATGCCTTGCCTTCGCCAGGCTGTTCGAGCGGGAAGGCCATGTCGACTTCTTCAATTGCATCTTTGGCCGCATGGACACCGACCTGTCGCTGGCTGAGCAGAACATGCCCGGCATGTTCAGCCCGAGCGCGCCGTTCTTGCCGCTGGTTGGACAGTTCAAACGGGAAACCAGGCTGCCCGTGATCCACGCCGCAGGCATCCGGGACATAGCGACGGCGCGGCATGCCATCCGCGAGAACCTTGTCGATCTGGTCGGCATGACCCGGGCGCATATTGCCGACCCGCATATCGTCAACAAGGTGATGCGCGGCGAAGAAGAACGCATTCGCCCGTGTGTAGGCGCGTCCTACTGCCTGTACAAGAAGGTGCAATGCATTCACAACCCGGCCAGCGGCCATGAAACGATCATCAGCCATACCATCGTGCGGGCCGAGACGCCGAAACGGGTGGTCGTGGTCGGCGGTGGTCCGGGTGGGATGGAAGCGGCAAGGGTCGCCGCCGAGCGTGGCCACAGAGTGAGCCTGCTCGAAGCCGGAGCACGACTTGGTGGGCAGGTGCTCGTCGCGGCCTCGGCGTCCGATCGCAAGGATCTCATCGGCATAGTCGACTGGCGTACCGACGAACTCGCTCGCCTGGGCGTGGAAGTCCGTCTCAACACCTATGCGGACGCAGAAATCGTCCTTGCCGCGAAACCCGACGCGGTCATCGTCGCCACCGGCGGCGTTCCCGATATGGAAAGGCTGGAGGGCGCCGAACATTGCGACAGCGTCTGGGACGTCCTGACCGGGGTCGTGCCGGCGAAGGACGATGTGCTCATCTACGATGAGACCGGACGCCAGGCCGCAGTTTCCTGCGCCCTGCATCTTGCCCAACATGGGCGGGTGGTCAGCCTGGCCATAGCGGACGACACGATGGCGATCGAAACGCCCTATCCGGACCGGGTGAGTTTCCGCAAACGCGCCTCGGAACGCGGCATCCGGGTCGTCAGCGATGTGCGCCTGGTCAAGGCAGCGCGCCAAGGCAACGGCATCGCCGCCACGTTCCGGCATGAGCTCACCGGTGCGGAAACGGAAATGACGGCAGCCCAACTCATTGTCGAGCGCGGTACGGTGCCCATGGAGGACACCTACCAGGATTTGCGTGCGCGCTCAGCCAACAACGGCGTCACCGACATAGCACTGATGACGGGAACGGAAACTAAGGGAGACAATGGTCCCCAAGCTGCCGGATCATTCGTCTTGCACCGCATTGGAGACGCGGTTGCCAGCAGGGACATCTACTCGTCGATCTATGAGGCCTACCGGCTCTGCTCGCAATTGTAGACGGGGTCATGAAACTCGATCGGATTGACATCAAGATCCTCTACGAGCTGCAGAAGAACGGCCGCATCACAAATGTGGAATTGGCGGAACGGGTCAATCTCTCCCCCAGCCCCTGTCTGATGCGGGTAAAGAAGCTGCATGCCGAAGGCTATATCGTGCGCTATTCGGCGCAGATCGACATCGCAAAGCTGGGGCGGACGCTCACCGTCTTCACGGAAATCACGCTCAAGAACCATCGCCAGATCGACTTCGCGCGTTTCCTTGCCGCCATCGATAAAGTTGATGCGGCGGTCGAATGCCACCGCGTTTCCGCCCGTTATGACTATTTGATGAAATTCGTGGCCGCCGGCATCGGCGAGTACCAGGAGATCATGGAGCGGCTGAGCGACATGGATATCGGCATCGACAAGTATTTCAGCTTCGTGGTGCTGAAATCTCCCATCGTCAAGGCGCACATGCCGTTGCCCAGCCTGTTCCCGATGTAGTCAGAGCGACTCACCGTTTCCGTAAAATGCTGAGCCGCTCTAGCGATGGCCGTACTGGCTGACCAGTTCGGGGTCGCGGACGAGGCCATCGAGCCAGGTCGGGTCAAGCTTCGGCACGGAGGAGAACAGAAGCTTGGAGTAGGGGTGGGTGGGCGCCTGCAGTCTGTCGGGCGTGATCTGCTCCATCCGCTCGCCATTGTACATGACCATGATTTCGTCGCAGATCGCTTCGACGACGGAGAGGTCGTGGCTGATGAAAATGTAGGAAAGGCCCAACTCGCGCTGCAACTCCTTGAGCAGTTCGATCACGGCGGCCGCCACCACCGTGTCGAGCGCCGAAGTGATTTCGTCGCAGATGATCAGCTTGGGGTCGGCCGCCAGAGCGCGCGCGAAATTCACGCGCTGCTTCTGGCCGCCCGAGAGTTCCGACGGGCGCCGGTAGCGCAGCGTCCTGGGCAGGCGAACCATGTCGAGCAGTTCGTCGACGCGCTTCGAGCGCGCCTGCCTGTCGAGTCGGTGATAGAAGGCCAGCGGCCGCGCAATGATGTCCTCCACCGGCTTGGCCGGATTGAGCGCGGTATCGGCATACTGGAACACGATCTGCATCTCGCGCAGCTGGTCCTGGCTGCGCTTCCCTGCGGCGCGCTGCAATTCCTTGCCGTCGAATATGATATCGCCGGCCGCCGCCGGATGGATGCCGGCGATGACGCGCGCGAGCGTCGATTTTCCGCAGCCGGATTCGCCTATGATGCCGAGGTTGCGCCCCTTCTCGACGACTAGGCTTACGGAATCGACAGCGCGGATGAGAGGCAGCCCGTCATCCCGCACCGCGCCATAACCTGCCGTCACATTGTCGATGCGCAGCAACGGCTTCGCGCCGGCATCTGCGTCCGCATGCGCTTGCCTCGGCTTCGGCTCGAAGGCAGCCAGCAGTTCGCGCGTATAGGGGTGCTGGGCGGCCGAAAGAATCTGAGCCGTGGTGCCGGTCTCCTGCACTTCGCCGCCCTTCAGCACCACAATGCGGTCGGCGATCTGGGCGACGACCGCGAGGTCGTGGGACACGTAGACCCCTGCTATTCCGCCCGCCCGCATGACCGACTTGAATGCCTTCAGCACGTCGATCTGCGTCGTCACGTCGAGTGCAGTCGTCGGCTCGTCGAAGATAATCAGCTTGGGATCGCCGATGAGCGCCATGGCCGCCGACAGCCTCTGCAATTGTCCGCCCGAAACCTGGTGCGGATAACGCGCGCCGATTCCTTCCGGATCCGGTAGCGACAAGGCCCGGAACAGCTCGACCGCTCGCTTTCGCGCCTGCTCGGGCGGCATCAGCCTGTGGATGCGCGTAACCTCGATCACCTGCTCCATGATGGTGGACGAGGGGTTGAAGGAGGCGGCGGCACTTTGCGGAACATAGGCAATGTCGGTGCCTCGCAACCTGGCCCGCTGCTTTTCGGAAAGTGCGGCCATGTTCTTGCCGTTGACATTGATCTCACCGCCGGTGATCCGGCAGCCCGGCCGTGCGTGGCCCATGAGTGAGAGCGCCACCGTTGTCTTGCCGGAGCCGCTTTCGCCGATCAGGGCGACGATCTCGCCATCGGCGATGTCGAGGCTGACGCCCTTGATGATTTCGACGACGCGTCCGGCGTCGGTCGTCGCCTCGATCCTCAGGTTCCTGACCTCGACGAGATTGGTCATGCGTCCCTGTCCCTGATCTTCTGCGGCAGGTTGTCGATCAGCAGGTTGACGCTGATGGTGAGGCTGGCGATCGCCAGCGACGGCACGATGACGGCGGGAGCCCCGAAGGGCAGGCCACCTATGTTCTCGCGCACCAGCGCGCCCCAGTCGGCGAGCGGCGGCTGCAGGCCGAGCCCGAGGAAGGACAGGCCGGAGAGCAAGAGCACGATGAAGACGAAGCGCAGACCGAAGTCGGCCAGAACCGGGCGGATGATATTGGGCAGGATCTCGGACCCGATGAGATAGGCGGTGCTTTCGCCGCGCACGCGAGCGACGGTCATGAAGTCCATGGTGTTGACGTTGACGGCGAGCGCCCGCGCGAAGCGGTAGGCGCCCGGAATATAGATGACGGAGAGGGTCATGATCAGCGCCGGGATCGACGAGCCGACCGCGGCGACGACCACAAGACCGAACAGCTTGCTGGGTATCGAGTTCATGGCGTCGAGGAAGCGGCTGAGGCAGGTGTCGAACCAGCCACCGGTGACGGCCGCGACCATCCCCAGCACCACGCCCGAGAAGCAGGCGATAACAACGGCGGCGAGCGATATGCCGACGGTGTAACGCGCGCCCATCAGCACTCGTGAGAGCATATCGCGGCCCAGATAGTCGGAGCCGAGCCATAGCCCCTGACGCATCGGGCCGAAATAATCGTCGTCGACGATGTCGCCGATCGAATGGGGAATAATGGTGGGCGCGAAGATGGCGATCAGCGTCCACGCCACGATGACCAGCGAGGCCACGACGCCCACGAGATTGTAGCTGTGGCCCAGGAAGGACCGTCGGGAAGCTGCCACGCGCGCCATCGTCACCTGAGCCTCGGGTTGGACATGATGGCGATGATGTCGGCGACCGTGATGAGGAGAAGGTAGCCGAGGCAGAAGATCATCGCGCAGCTCTGGATCAGCGGCAGGTCGCGGGTCGCGACCGCATCGACCATCAGCTTGGCGATGCCGGGATAGTTGAAGATCGTCTCCACGATGATGACGCCGCCAACCAGATAGGACAGCGACAACGCAACCGCGTTGACGATCGGCCCGAGCGCATTGGGAAGCGCATGTTTGAGCACCATGCGGCTGCGTGAGGCGCCTTTGAGAAGCGCCATCTCGACATAAGGCGTGGAGAGCGTTTCGATCACCGCGGCGCGGGTCATGCGGATCATCTGGGCGGAGATGACGAAGGTCAGCGTGATCACCGGCATTGCATAGATGCGTACGAGGTCGGTCAGCGAATGCGCCTCGTTGACCGAGGACAGCGCCGGCAGCCATTTGAGGTAAACGGCGAAAAGCAGGACCGCGAGGGTCGCGACCATGAATTCCGGCACGGAGATGATGCCGATCGAAAGAATGGTGACGGTGCGGTCGTAGAGAGAACCGCGCAACGTGGCGGCGGTGATGCCGAGCGTCAGCGCCAGCGGCACCGAAAGCAGTGTGGTGATGCCGGCCAGCTTCATGGTGTTGACGAAGCGCCCGCCGATCAGCGCCGCGACCGGCAT
>NZ_JAMYLL010000104.1:0-5141 GCF_040318045.1 Mesorhizobium sp. M1338
CGCCAGACCAGGCGCCATTCGATCATCGCCTCGCTGCTCGGCATCCGCCACATCGTGCTGGCCGTCAACAAGATCGATCTCGTCGATTTCGACCAGGCGGTCTTCGACCGGATCGTTGAAGACTACCGGCAATTCTCGCGCGATCTCGGCTTCGAGACCATGGTGCCGATCCCGATGTCGGCCCGTTACGGCGATAATGTCAGCCGCCGCTCGGACAGCATGGAATGGTATTCCGGCCCGACGCTGATCGAGCATCTCGAAACCGTGTCGGTCGATGAGGCGGTGGTCGAACTGCCGTTCCGTTTTCCGGTCCAGTATGTCAATCGCCCCAATCTCGACTTCCGCGGCTTTGCCGGCACGATCGCCTCCGGCTCGGTTGCGTCAGGCGACGAGGTCGTTGTCGCCAAGTCCGGCAAATCCTCGCGCGTCAAGCGGATCGTCTCGTATGGCGGCGACCTTGCCCAGGCGGCTGCCGGCCAGGCCGTCACGCTGGTCCTTGACGACGAGGTCGAGATATCACGCGGCAACATGCTGGTTTCGCCTGCCGCACGGCCGCAGGTCGCAGACCAGTTCGCCGCCAACATCGTCTGGTTCGACGAACACGCGCTGCTGCCCGGCCGCTCCTACATCCTGCGCACCGAGACCGATCAGACCAGCGCCACCGTGACCGACCTGAAATACCGGATCAACGTCAACAACTTTGCCCATGAAGCGGCCAAGTCGCTCGACATGAACGAAGTCGGCATCTGCAACATCTCGACGCGGACGCCGATCGCCTTCGATCCCTTCGCCGAGAACCGCATCACCGGCGCCTTCATCCTGATCGACCGCATCTCCAACGCCACGGTCGGCGCCGGCATGATCCTGCACTCGTTGCGCCGCGCCGAAAACATCCATTGGCAATCGCTCGATGTCGGCAAACGCGTCCGCGCCGACATGAAGAACCAGCGGCCCGCCGTGTTCTGGTTCACCGGGCTGTCGGGCTCCGGCAAGTCGACCATCGCCAACCTGTTCGAAAAGAAGCTGTTCGCCACCGGCCGCCATACTTATATCCTGGATGGCGACAACGTCCGTCACGGTCTCAACCGCGATCTTGGTTTCACCGACGCCGATCGCGTCGAGAACATCCGCCGCGTCGCCGAAGTGGCGCGGCTGATGGCAGATGCCGGGTTGATCGTCATTGTGTCGTTCATTTCGCCGTTCAGCGCCGAGCGGCGCATGGCGCGCGAATTGATGGCCGACGGCGAGTTCATCGAGGTGTTTGTCGATACGCCGTTCGAGGAATGCGCCAGGCGTGATCCGAAGGGCCTCTATGCGCGCGCACTGAATGGCGAGATCAAGAATTTCACCGGCGTCGATTCCCCTTACGAAGCGCCGGAAAACCCGGAAATCCATCTCAAGACACTCGGCAAATCGGCCGAGGAGATGGTAGACGCCCTGGAACACTGGCTGAAGAAGCGCGACATTGCCGAAGACCAACACCACAGCGGCGGCATCTGACGAGGAACGGATGGTGAAATCTTTCGAGCGGCGGGCAGGCGCGAGGTGATGCGCGTTTTCCATGCCGGCTGCGCGGTCGACCGGAAATCAGATTCCTCGCCGGTGACCGAGGCGGACCGCGAGGGCGAAAAGATCATTCTCGCCGGACTGCGCGCCGCATTTCCCGGCCTTGCATCGAGCGGCCACATCCCAAAGCTCTGTCCTCTTGCGACCATCTTGATTGAAGTTAGGAATATGCTTCGGGCGGCTTAAGCGCGCCGGCAACAGCGTCAAATTTGGGATCACCCCGCGAGAGCTAACAGTTACCCGCGACCAGTTGATCAACAGAGCGGCCTAACCGACGCTCTAATCATCTCCTGTGCCGCTCTCGTCCTTCGGCGCTGGGCAACTTCACACCTTCTTCAACACGCGGGTGGCCAGCCTGGCCATCACCGCTGCCGGTCGTTGATCATGCTGGTATCCCTGCCCTATCCGCTGGCTCCGGCCGGCGGGTTTTTATTTCAGGGCGGATATGGGGGATAGGTGATGCGGTTGTTTGGCGGCCGTGGTCCAACTCTTCATAGCATCGGGTTTCTGGCTGTCGGCCGGATGCAACAAACCCCTCCGCCGCCCGTTGAGTCCGCTGGGTTAATCATAGATCATACTCGCCTGCTGCCCTGCGCCGGTCAGCTCTTTTGGACGCCATGCCATCGACCTCGATACGCAAGTTCGACTATGACCCGAACACCAGGGTACTCTCGGTCTGGTTTGTGGCAAGCGGGAAGCATTACGAGTTCTTGGACGTACCGCTTGAGAGCTTTACCGCGTTCAGATCTGCCTTCGCCAAAGGCCGTTATTTCAACGAGCACATCCGCAGTCACTTCCGGTACCGCCTTGTTGAGCAGGAGCCGGGCTAATGGCCTTGCTGTCTGCGGGCGTTGAAGGACTAGGAATCGAGCTCCAATGCCTCATGGCCGGGTTGCTCATGCCAGATGACCTGCCGCAGATCGCGTTTATCCACTGACTGGCCGCAAATCGGACAAGCGTAAAAATGCTCCTGCGCAGGTACTGGCTTGCCGTCATGCCGACGGCCCGTGATCGGCGGGCCAAGATGCGAAAGCTTTGTCATCGGTTGCCGAGCGCCTTGGCATCGCGCTCCAGCGTCTCACGGTCGTTGCGATGCTTTTTTATGAGTTCTCTAACCTCGGGAATCGTACGGCCAAATTTGCTGGCGAAATAGCCGACTTCATATTGCTCATCGCCAGACACCCGTTGGCGATCGCGAAAATCACGCTTGCTCTTGTCGTCTGCCATGGCCAATGCCTCCTGTTTTCACACAACAGGAGAGGACTGCCAAGGTTCCGCAACCAGCGTTATTCCCGAACTTTCACCCGCGGTGTCGATGACATGGCAGTGATGGCATCGATATCCACAGTGACAAGGCCACCACCATCGATACGAACGGTGACTTTTCCATCCTCTGCATCAACTCGCGTAGCAAACCCACTGATTTCGAGCTTCTGGCCCGCCTTGGCATTCCTCGGCGTGTCGATGGCAAGCGGGAAATTATATGAGGGAATGCTCACGCTCGACACGCCGTCATCCATCACTTTCAGGATGGTGGCCGATAGCGTGATCTCGTCGCCGACTCTCGGTGCTCGGGCCATTTTTTGTCGCTCGTTTCATCGCGGTAGTCATTGAAACATGCAACTTAGCTAAAATGTTCCGGAACCGATTGGAGGCTCGCAGCTTGAGTCGCGGCTTGGTGAGTCTTGTGCATGCGTTTGAGGTTTGTCGCGCCTTTGATGCCGACCCTGGTGGAGAAGCCTCCCGAGGGCGACGACTGGATTCACGAGATGAAGTTCGACGGCTACCGTTCGCAGCTCATCATCGATGAAGACGGTACCACGATCTACACGCGCAACGGCCACGATTGGACGGCGAAATATCGCGACCTGGTGACAGAGGCCAAGACACTCGGCGCCGAAAGCGCGATCGTCGACGGCGAAATCATCGTGCTAAACGAGGCGGGACTGTCGGACTTCGGCGAACTGCGCAAGGCAATCACCCGCCGACAGCATGACCTCTATTTCGTTGCCTTCGATCTGCTCCACCTCAACGGCCACGATCTGCGCGACATGGCGCTAGAGGAGCGCCGCGAGATCCTGGCCAGCATGATCGAACCTGACGGGCGCATTCAGTTCAGCGAGCCACTGCCGGGCGAGGCTGAGGCCATCTATCATCTGCTCGACCAGGCCGGCCTCGAGGGGATGGTGTCGAAGCGGCGCGACAGCATATACCGCAGCGGGCCATCCACAAACTGGCTGAAGGCGAAGTGCTATTCGGTCGATGAATACGAACTGATCGGGGTCGAGCGCGAGGTAGGCAAGCCGGCGTTTGCTTTGATGGCCGAGCGCGGCACATGGCGCTATGTCGGCTCAGCTTTCATCAATTCCAGCCGCGCTATTCGCGAGCGGCTGTGGAGGCGCGTACAGGAACACGCCGGGCCGGCGCCGAAGGGAATGAAACGACCGGCGACGCAATGGGTCAAACCAGGCATTATCGGCCGTGTAAAGCACTTACGTGGGGAGGAAGATTTGGGCACGCCTCGCTGCAGGATTTCAGGGAAGAATGAGCAAGCGCGGCAACGATTTTCTCCACCATTGGGTATTGGACCATTTGCCGGACGACCCGATCATCGACCCGGTGCTGCTGCTGATCGAGATGGCCGTGGACGCGAAGCAGGCGGCGCAGAGCCAAGGCATTCCCGGCCAAGAGATCGATGAAGAAATTGGCACGATATACAAATTCATCATGCAGGGCTTACGCTGACAGGAGCAGCCAAACAGCACGAAGCGGAACTTAACATCGCCGGGCAAATTGGTTCACCATGGACGCAGGACGAAATCCCGAACGACTGATGCCAAGCCCGCCGCCGAGATGGCAGTACCGCAAGGGCGTATTGCTACTGGCCGCTGCCTTGTTGCTTGCGCCGGGTGCGTTCGCGATCTGGTGGGCCATCTTTCGATGAGCACGCGCGGGGTCAACTTTCTCGACAGATGGATGGCAGAACATCTTCCAAACGCCATCACCGACGATCCCGTGGCCATCAGCGATCTTGCAGACGAGGCGATGAAGGCGGCCGACAGAGAAGGGATTCCCGCCGACGAGATCAACGAAGAAGTCTGGAGCGTGCTCGAGGTCATTTTCGATGCCATGCAGCATCGCACCGGCGGCTTGGCAGGCTGATGGAGCACAGCGATATAGGGGAAGGAAAAGCCGGCGGACGTCGTCTTGGGGAAGGCGTCGCCGGCAAGTGGCAGGCCGGTTTCGGGTGTGGGCGGGCAGCCTACCAATTCATCAGTGCCGGCACTATGATCTCAAGTGAGCAGCTTAGCTAGTGGTAAATTAGCGCGGTCCATCTGGTCTCAGATTGCCGGGACAAAGTGCCCGAGAGTTCCTCCCCGGCCATGCGGCTCGACACCCTTTTGACAGAGGGAATGCCAAATAGGCGCCGGGCCTGACCGACGAGCTGTCTGTGAACTAGCCCGCCGGTGATGCGCTGGTCGGTCACGCCCTACAGAGGGGCAAACTTATCGAGATGCAGGCGTATTCGCTGGCCTTCCGCGAAGGCTAGGGCGAGCGATTCCAGTTCGAATGAT
>NZ_JAMYLL010000105.1:0-4751 GCF_040318045.1 Mesorhizobium sp. M1338
CGAGACGCTTCAGCGTTGTGAAAATGCGGATAGTCTAACTGTCTCATGTAACCTCGCCAATGCGAACTTCTGGCTGCTGCCCCGCGTGCGGGGGTCGCCCGAAAGGTGCAGTCGTTGCGTTGGCCGATCCTTCAGTGTCGCCACCTCAGCCGCCAAACCGACCCGAGCAGGTCCTATTACGTCGGCCGCCATGCCCTCGCGTCGCCATTTGCCGATCCCGTGCCGATCGTCCTTCCAGCGGAAACGCACAGCGCCATCCTTGATGTCGACGAGCCGGAGAAGAACTGCAGTTGGCGGGCAGCGAAGGCGGTATCTCCAGTGTGACGCTGGAAACGGTCCGGGCGCCTTCCGGCGCTATCTGGCACCCCTTCAAAAGGGGCGAGCGGCTGACCAGTGATTGTGACGCCAAAGGCGGCCCTGTCGGTGAAATCCGACAGCCCGAGACCGCCGGACTCGTGCACCTGGCGGAAGATGACCTCCTGTTCCTCGCCAACGGCGCGCCAGGCGCGGATGCGCCGCTCCAGCGTGCGGCAAACGCCCTCGCCCAACTCGGGATGAGGGCGCATCATCTCCTCGAAAGCGGCCACGGACCGAATGCCCGGCGCGGCCTCCAACAGCGGGACGACTTCAGCGTCGAAAATGTCGGCGAGTGGATCGGGACGCCGGGAGCCGCGCGGTTCCTTCTTCTGCGGGGGAGTCTTGGATCCGTCTCGGTCCGGCAGGCCGTTGCCACAAAGCCATCATCTGATGGTCGGATACGTGGTGGCCGGGCACAAATTGGTTCCTCCGAAGCGGAAAACCACCGGGCATACCCGGCCACCGCGGCCACCAGACAGACCCTGAAAAAGGGCCGCCGCCGCTGGGCGGAAACTCCGGTCGGGCTACGCCCTCCCTACATTCCCACCCAGCGGCGTTCTCATCTCGATTGATGCTGCACTCTCACTTTGATCGCCGCGCCGCAGACGCCGTCGCTCCGGCCAATAATGTCACATGGCTCATGCTGTGCTGCTAACTGCGTTCGTAAGGAACGCCAAACAATCGATTTGATTCGTCTGACCGACGCGAATCGCGAGGAGGCCCTGATGGCCTCACTGAAGCCGAACGCCGTGAACTGACCGGCTTGTTGAGCGGCGGCAAGCATTCGGCGGGGAAGCTCAAACGCGCCCAAATCCTGCTTGCTGCCGATGCCGGCCAGGGCGACGCCTCGATCGAGGCCGGTATCGGCGTCGGCGGCTCCACCGTCTACCGCACCAAGCGGCGCTTCGTCGAAGACGGGGCTGGAGGCGGCGCTGAGCGAGGAGCCGCGGCCGGGCGCCGAACATAAGCTCACCGGCAAGCAAGAAGCGCTGCTGATCGCCACCGCTTGTTCGGCGCCGCCCCGAGGCCGCGCCCACTCGACCCTGGAACTGCTTGCCGGCGAGATGGTCAGCCTCACCTAACACGGCAGCCTGTCGCGCGAGACGGTGCGACGGCGTCTGGCCGAGAACGACCTGAAGCCCTGGCAGAAGGAGATGTGGTGCATTCCAAAGGTCGACGCCGAGTACGTCCCGTGCATGGAGGACGTGCTCGACCTCTATGCCGAAGCTCCCGATCCCCAGCGACCGGTTGTCTGTTTCCACGAGAGCCCGACCCAGCTCATCGGCGAGGTCCGCCAGCCGAGCCCCGCAGTGCCGGGTCGAGCTGGGCGCTGCGACTACGAGTATCGTCGTAACGGAACCGCCAATCTCTTCATCTGCCTCGATGCCCATCGCCCCTGGCGACTGGCGTCATTCGATGTTCCATGTTCTCGTGTTCAGCCGTGTCCGATTGAAGACATCTATGTTCGAAACCCGATACACTGAGGCGCAAGTATTCCGCCGGCGCGGCTCCGAAACACATGGTTTTCCCCTCTTGCTCGCACAACCTCTTAGGTGGCACGCCGATTGCGTGGGACACGGTGAGAGCGCGCGGGGTCCAGACGAGCTGTTGTCTTCGGTCAACCAGATTGGAGCGAATGGACGTGACAGCGGGCAAACATCAAGGGAGCAGCTCATGCGGGTAGCCGTCGTGTGGAACTATGATCGTACGGGCGTGATCAACCGGTTCGGTCAGCCTTGGCCGGAGTTTGACGAGCGCGAGATGGTCGAAGGCGTGGTGGCGGCACTGCAAGAAAGCGGCCACGAGACGCTGCTGTGCGAAGGCGATAAAGGACTGCTCGCAACGCTCGAGCGGTTCATGCCACCCGATCCGCAAGCGCGCCCTTCTGGAATCGTCTTCAACCTGGCGTCCGGAATTCAGGGCGAGGGCCGTGTGACCCACGTTCCGGCCATGCTCGAGATGGCCGGCGTTCCGTACACCGGATCGAGCCCGCTCGGGCATGGGCTGGCGCTCGACAAGGCCATCACCAAGAGGCTCATCCGCGATCGCGGCGTGCCGACGCCGAACTTTCGCGTGATGCGTCGCGGCACCGAGGATACCGGCGACCTGCGATTCCCAGTAATGGTGAAGCCGTGTCGCGAATCCACCAGCTTAGGATTGCAGCTCGTACATGAGTCCGCTCAGTTGCGGCATGCCGTGGAAGCGATCGTCACGCAATATGCGCAGGATGCGCTTGTGGAAGAATACATCGAGGGGCGGGAAATCACCGTCGCGCTGCTTGGAGACGAAGAGCTCGAGGTTTTGCCTCTGGTGGAGCGGGACTTCGGCGACCTCGAAACGCGCTTTTTTAGTTCGGAAGCGAAGCACGGGGTGGTCGCGGCGCCGCCGAATATTTGCCCGGCGCAGATCGGGAGCAGGCTTGCAACGGCGCTGCGGGATATTTCGGTTGCGACCTTCCGAGCCTGCCAGTGCCGAGATTACGCCCGCGTCGACCTCCGGATCGACCACTCCGGCCAGCCCTTTGTCCTGGAGATCAACGCCAATCCGGGAATCGGTATACACGACTCTTATGTCTTGGCCGCGACGACCGCCGGATACAGCTTCTCAAGTATGGTTAATCGCATCCTCGATGTCGCCCACACGCGGTATTTCGGAATCGATATCCCCCAGGGCCGAACGTGATTTTGCGCCGTCGGGTAGCGGACCGTTGGGCTGTCACTCTGCCGCTCGCATGGATTCGGTGAGGCGATGATGGCGAGGTCAGCACAGGCGATGGGGTGGAACGTTTTCCTGCCCGCTCGAACATGGTGACGCGTTTTTGAATATTGGCGGCAGGCTACTTCCCAAACACCACCGTTCGGTTACCGCAGAGAAGGACGCGTCGCCCGACGTGGAGTTTGACCGCCCGGGCCAACACGCGGGATTCCGTCTCGCGGCCGATTGCGACTAGGTCCTCGGCGGTGTCGGCGTGGCTGATGCGGGCGACTTCCTGCTCGATGATTGGGCCCTCGTCGAGGTCTCTCGTAACGTAGTGGCTGGTAGCGCCGATCAGCTTCACTCCGCGCTGGTAGGCCTGCTAGACGTTATGACCGTGGTCTGAGCGGCGGCCCGCCCTTAGTCTTTGCAGCTGTAAAGCAACCGGGGGTTGCCTCTCTATTCGGCGTGTTGAAGTCAAGCGCTTTTCGAGCCTTCCGCTTCGCCGGCGTTGCGCATCTTTCGCGGGGTCTTGCTTCTCTCCGGGATCGGCGCTCTGGCCTGGCGCCGTGGGCCGGTATGGTGATCTGCGGATCAGGTCCAAATCTTGTTCCCGAGCTCTGAGCTCCAAGAGCTCTACTGGTTTGCCTGACCCCGATCTGTTCGATCATTGCCATTCGGGTCGTCGCCTTCTCACACCCATTCTCGGGTATCTGTCGGCGGCCAAGGCCTCTATTCGCTCAGGCAGAAAAGCTTTATCGATCTGCCCGGCCTTGGAGACGCGTCCATCCTCCGGAAGAATGCTGGCGCGGAACGAGGCCCGGCCAAGCTGCGAAATCCCGCCCGCATTTGAAGCTTTCCATCGCAGGCGCGAACGCCTCGACCGCCAATGCGGTCAACCAATGCCGGGCATTGTCTGGAGGCGGCGCGCCAAATCGGCTTCGGACGCAAGTTCCTTCGCCTTCTTCGTCCGAGCATCGATCTTGCGGGTCAGGTCGGCAATCTGCTCGACCAGGTCGAGGCATTTCTCCGCACCAGCTTCGGAAGGTCACTGTTCGGTGCTTCCGCAAGTTCCTGCCGAGAACCGCACGCAGCGCATTCACCATTTCGGTGCGCTGTCGAACGAGGCGTTCCCTTGCCCGGAACAATACGGCTCTGGCCTGCTGAGCCTCCGACTTGGGCTCGACGAAACGCATTTCTGGCCGTTGCGCAGCAATGACAATCGCTTCGGCATCCGCCGCATCGTTTCTTCTGCCTCTTCACGAAAGGTCGAAGATATTGGGGAGCGATCAGCTTAACTTCATGGCCAAGATTTGCCATCTCCCGGGCCCAAATAGTGCGCGCTGCCACAGGCTTCCATGATCACCATCGCCGGCGGCTGCTCGGCCATGAGTTCCGGAACTGGTGACGCGATAGCTTCCTGCGAAACCGCACTTGCCCCGTCATCGACGCTCGACGAATTTGGAAAACTGCCTTTGCCAGATCAACGCCGATCATTGTATCTTTCATCGCGGTTGCCGTCCTCTCTGCTGGTGGGGGTTCACCCACTATTTGGCATATTCGATGCCGTCTGAGGTGGGCGGCAACCACCCCATCTTGTTCTGATGAGGTTGTTGTTGTCTAATCGCCGCTGGGACGTCAAGCATGTAATTGCGTCGAGACGACGCTGCCGGGTGCATGGTTGTCTTCGCGGTCGACAT
>NZ_JAMYLL010000106.1:0-4300 GCF_040318045.1 Mesorhizobium sp. M1338
TCGCAAGGAAGCTTCTCGTCGTCCTAAACGCCATCATTCGAGACAAAAAAGCTTTCGCATGAACACAGTTGCCATGCCGCGACTCAAACGCGTCGTCACGGTGGAGAATTCTGCTCTGCTGCATACTTCGGCCAAGGTCACGGCATGTATCCTCGGGTCTTCGCTTCCGCTCCGCCCGTGGATGACGAAGTCGGGGAGGCCTCGGCCAAATTCCGAACGTTGAACTGCTTCTGCCCCGACAGCCTTACCCGAACAGCCGGTCCAGAATCTTGCCCTCGAGCCGCGCAAGCTCGACGGAACCGCGCCGGCGTGGCCGCTCCACGGGCACATCCAGATCGAGCGCGATCCGGCCTTCGCTGATCACCACGACCCGATCGGCGAGCGCGACCGCCTCGGCGACATCATGCGTGACCAGCACGGCGGTGAACTTCTGCGCCAGCCAGATGCGCTCCAGAAGCTGCTGCATCTCGATGCGGGTCAGCGCGTCGAGCGCGCCTAGCGGCTCGTCGAGCGCCAGGATCTGCGGGTGGCCGACCAGCGCCCGGGCCAGCGCCACGCGCTGCTTCTGGCCGCCGGACAGCACCGAGGGCCATTCGTCGGCACGATCGGCAAGCCCGACCGCGCCGAGAATGTCGAGCGCGCGTTGGCGCGCCTCCGCGCCGGAAGCTATCCCGGTCAGCCCGACCTGCACGTTTTTCACCACGCTGGCCCAGGGCAACAGCCGTGGTTCCTGGAACATGAAGCGGGTGCGGCCGTGGCCTTCCTCTTCCACTCCGAATGTCAGCGATCCTGATGTCGGCCGGTCGAGCCCGGCCAGCAGCCTGAGCAGCGTGCTCTTGCCGCAGCCGCTCTTGCCGATGACGGCAAGGAACTGCCCGGCCGGCACATCCAGATCGATGCCGTCGAGCACGATCTTGTCGCCGAAGCGCTTGCCGACTTGCCTGAAGGCAAAGGCCCGCTGTCCTTCGACCGAGCCTATCGGCCGCGCCGGCGTGGCAACGAAGGAGCGGGCTGCGGTCAGGCTGGCGGCTGTCATGGGCAATATCTCATTCGTTTTGGAAGGCCGGATGCCAGCCGAGCGACAGCCGCTCGAGCAGGCGGGCGAGGCTGTCGGCGAGCTTGCCGAGCAGCGCATAGATCAGGATCGACAGCACGACGACATCGATCAGCAGGAATTCTCGCGCCTGCATGGCCATGTAGCCGAGGCCGGAACTGGCCGAGATGGTTTCGGCGACGATCAGCGTCAGCCACATGATGCCCAAGGCATAGCGCAGGCCGACGAAGATCGCCGGCAGCGCGCCAGGCAGGATCACGCGGAAGAACAGGGCGCGGCGATCCATGCCGTAGACGCGGCCCATCTCGACCAGCTGCGGATCGACGCTTTGGATGCCGAGCAGCGTGTTGACGTAGATCGGAAAGAACACGCCGAGCGCCACCAGGAACAGCTTTGCTTCCTCGTCGATGCCGAACCACAGAATGACCAGCGGGATCAGCGCCAGGTGCGGAATGTTGCGGATCATCTGCAGCGTCGTGTCGGTCAGGCCGCGGCTCAGCGTCGACAATCCGTTGGCGAGCCCAAGCGCAAAGCCGATCGAGCCGCCGACGGCGAAGCCGGCAAGCGCGCGTGCGGTGCTGATGCCGATGTTGCGGATCAGTTCGCCCGACAGCGTCAGCCGCCAGAAGGCCTCGGCGACGGCGCTTGGCGCCGGCAGCACGTTGGCCGGCATGACGCCCGCCCGTGATGCAATCTCCCAGCCGGCGATCACCAGCGCCGGCAGCAGCCAGCCGATGCCATTGCCGCGGAGGCCTGCGCCAAAGCTCATGACGAGGCCTGCAGGCGGTTGGCGCCATGGAAGCCGACCGAGAATTCGTTGGCGATGTTCTCATGCGCCCGCTGCCGCCTGGTGCCGAGCCCGAGTTTTGGGAATAGCAGCTCGGCGACGCGGTAGGCTTCCTCGAGATGCGGATAGCCGGAGCCGATGATGGTATCGATGCCGATCGCCTGATATTCGCGGATGCGCTCGGTGATCTGCTCCGGCGTGCCGACCAGAGCCGTGCCGGCGCCGCCGCGCACCAGCCCGACGCCGGCCCACAGATTGGGCGACACCACCAGCCTGTCGCGACGGCCGCCATGCAGTTCGGCCATGCGACGCTGGCCGACCGAGTCCATCTGGGTGAGGAAACGCGCCTGCGCGTTTTCGATCTGGGCGTCGGTGACGTGTCTGATCAGCCGGTCGGCGGCGCGCCAGGCTTCCTCCTCGGTCTCGCGCACGATGAAATGCAGCCGGATGCCGAAGCGCAGTTTTCTGCCGCGCAGCGCGGCTTTGCTTCGTGCCGCAGCGAGCTTCTCGGCCACCTGCGCCGGCGGCTCGCCCCAGGTCAGGTACATGTCGACGAGGTCGGCGGCCAGATCCTGCCCGGCATCCGACGACCCGCCGAAATAGAGCGGCGGCCGCTCTTGGCGCGGCAAAAGGTCGAGGCGGCCATTCTCGACGCGGTAATATTTGCCGTCGAAATTGACGCGCTCGCCCGACACCAGTCCGCGCCAGATGGTCAGGAATTCGTGCGCCTGGGCATAGCGCTCGTCATGCGGCAGGAAGACGCCGTCGCCGGCGAGCTCGGTCGGGTTGCCGCCGACCACGACATTCAGCAGCAGCCGGCCATTGCTCAGCCGGTCGAGGGCCGCCGTCTGGCGCGCGGCAAAGGTTGGCAGCGTCACGCCCGGCCGCAGCGCGACGAGGAATTTCAGTTTTTCGGTGAGCGTCGCAAGGCCCGTCGCGGTGATCCAGGAATCCTCGCAGTTTTGGCCGGTCGGCAACAGCACGCCGGGAAAGCCAAGCCTGTCGACCGCCTGCGCGATCTCCTTGAAGTAACCGAACTCCGGCGGCCGCTGCTGCTCCTCGGAACCGAGATAGGAGCCGTCGCCATGCGTCGGGATGAACCAGAAGAAAGCGAGCGGGGCGGTGCTGGCTGGCGCGGTCATGTCTGGCCTCTTGGAAGGTGCAAACGTCAAACGGCGCCGGGCGTTCTCGCCCGGCACCGTCGGAGAGAAAATCAATTGCCTGGCGCGGTCCACACCGCGTCGGAAATGCGGACCGCCTTCGGGATCAGCCCGAGCTTGAAGAAGCGGTCGGCGGTCGCCTGCTGGCCGGCGACGATCTCGTCGGTGATCGGAATGATGCCGAATTTGGTGCGGTTGGCGGCGATCGTCTGCGCGTCGAGCGGCACACCGGTCACCTCGTGCAGCGCCTCGGCCACCTTGTCGCGGTTCTGGTCGGCCCATTTCGCCGCCTCGCCAAGGGCCGCGATCGTCGTCGTGACGATCTCGGGATGCGCCTTGGCGAAATCCTTGTTGGCGAGGAAATAGGTGTTGACCCTGAGCACCTCGCTGGAGCGGGCCAGCACACGCGGCTGGTAGCGGGTTTCGGCGATGGCGAAGAACGGATCCCAGACAGTCCAGGCATCGATCTGGTCGCTGGCGAAGGCGGCGGCCGCGTCCGCGGGGCTCAGATAGACCGGCGTGATCTGGTCGAACGGAATGCCGGCCTTTTCCAGGGCGGCGACGAGCAGATTGTGTGCACTGGTGCCCTTGCCGACGCCGACGCGCTTGCCTTTCAGCTCGGCGACAGACTGGATGGGCGAGGCCGGCTTGACGAAGATCGCCTCGCCCTCGCCATTCGACGGCAGTGCCGCCGCATAGACGATATTGGCGCCGGCCGACTGGCCGAAGATCGGCGGCGCATCGCCGGTCCATCCGGCATCGATGGCGCCGACATTGAGGGCCTCGACCAGCGGCGGCCCGGAGGTGAACTCGACCCATTTGACGGTGACGCCCTTGTCTTCAAGCGCCTTTTCGATCACCTGCTGCTGCTTGGCGATCACCGGCAGGCCGGTCTTCTGATAGCCGATGCTGAACTGCTTCAGCTCCTGCGCGGCGGCGCCGAACGACACGGCAACGCTTGCCGCCAGCAGCCCGATGCCGAAAACTCGTCTGGTCAGATTGAAGTGCTTGGTAAGATTGAACATGACCCTCTCCTTCGATGGGCACCGGCGCCGGGAAAATGGCTCGCCGGTTGGAAGATGGGATCAGGCTAGGTAGTTCTATAAACTTAGTAGAGGAATGATTTTGCGAGATGGGTTTGAAGAGCGGATTTGTTTTCTGCGGCAGCCCATCGCTTCGTCATCCTAGGGCGAAGCAAGGAGCGCAGCGACGCGGCGCAGACCCTAGGATCCTGTGTGTTGTTCCCATGCTATGTTTGAAGTGGGAAGGAGACCGAGAGGATCCTGGTCGTCCTTTCAC
>NZ_JAMYLL010000107.1:0-3420 GCF_040318045.1 Mesorhizobium sp. M1338
TAGCAGGTTGCTCCTGTCCTGTGCAGCGATCCGCTCGTCCGGCGCGCGCTGGTCGCCGTCGCGCCAGATCAGGGGACGAAAGGACGCTGCGGGATCCGAGGTTTGGTGATGGTGCCCAGTTGGCACGAAAGACGATGGCAGAACAGCGTCGTGTTCATTAGCTTCCCTAGGGGGGAGATACTCTGGCCAACTGAATGCCTCCTGCGGCCCGCTGTGCTGCGCAGCGGCGTCCCCAATGGCACGAGCCTCCATGCCGACTGCGTCTTCCGGACGAGGAGCAAGGGCAATTTCGCGCCGGGGTGCGGACTTCCGGAGATGAGCTAGTGCACTGATCCCAGGCCATTTCATATAGCGCTTGGCATCTTCATCCAGCGACCCCTCGTGAAGCCGATCCGCAATCCCCGGCTTTTTGTTTTCAACCAGGTATTGACTGAAACGTCTAAGAGCAGACCCATAGATCTGAATGGTTTGGCGATTCGGCCCGGTCGCAGGCGCTTCTTTGTGCTCTTTGATGAGAGCCGCTGTGTACTCTCTGATGAGCGCGGCGTCGGCAGGGTCGGGATTCAGGGCAGCGTGGCGCAGCACTGGCGCTCCGCCCGCCCACGTCTTGAGACGCCCCAGTGACTCAGCCACGTCCGAGGAGCCACTCTTGCGCTGGTACTCCTTGAGATCCGGATCCAGCGACTGATCGTGAAGCCGAGCAGCAAATCCCGGCTTGTTGTTTTTATGGAGCCAATGACCAAAGCCGAGAAGAGAATTTACATGGCGCTTGACCGTGCGCTCCCCGACCTTACCGGCATAGAGTGCTGACCTGAGCCCTTCGACAACGGTCGCATCGTTGGAATAAAGAGGACGTTTGCGGCCGCGACCGTCGGAGACCACTATTGGAGGATCTGGCTGCACCGCCGCCTTCAGATCAACCACTGACGAATCCGGCGCATGATGATGGCGCGCCGTTGAGTGACCCGGCTGCAGCACCGAGGCACCTAGCATCGACCCACTGCCTCCGGCGTACGGCGCCGCGGCGTGTTCTTGTCCGCTCCCTTGCATCATGGGCTGCGCTTCCCATGGGGCCGCGCCTTCGATGAGGCTCAGGTCTCCCTGAGACGGATGAGGATGGAACGGGTCTGGCAGAGCCGGAACGCCGGGGGCGGGAATTTGGGCAGCGGCTTGGCGCGCCTCGCCCGAGCGCTGCTCAAAGCCCTCTTGCCCGGCCTGTGCCGCTTGCTCTTGAGATGCCGGGGGCTGCACCTGCCGCCAACCTGTTACATTGGATGGGTCAAATTTGTGCCGGTTCACGCTAGCCTCACGTCCACAGATCAGCTGAGCAACCTACTCGGGCATACTTACGAGAAGCTGACGAGGTCCGCGGTCCCGGAGCGGGGTAGGCCTAATTTTCTGCGCGCCGATTGCGCTGGCGCGACGTAGCCCGGTGTCGGTCATCCTAGATCGCTGGAAAAGTCCGTTTTTCCGTAAGCGCGTAGGCATCCCCACGTAGCGTGCAGGCGGTTGATCGCTGTGGACGCCACTCCAGAGACTCGATGCCCCGAAACTTCGCGATCGAAAGATATTTGATCCGGGGTTGCTCAGCCATCGTCGATCCGAATCGTTGCAGTCAATAGTGCGAGCTTAGGCTTGTTCAATTCGATCCGCCAAGCTCCCAGACGTGAACAGACCTTCGGTTCGTAGCCACGTTTCGGCAGCAGAATCCGATTGCCGGGATTCTCATATGTGACTGCCAAGCACGTCGACCCTGGGATCGCGACCATCGACGTCGAGCCCAACACAGGCGAAACAGGCGCCGCAACGCCGGACAATTGAGAGGCTAGTCGAGCAGCAATCTAATCGGCCTCCCAAAGGCGTGTGGTTGGGAGGACCGTTAGATCACACCCCATGCCCGAAACCTTCCCCTCCCCGTCATCTCGCGCAGGCCAAGCTCGCCGATCAGGTTGAGTGCCCCCTGTTTTGTCACCTTTAGCTGCTCCTGGATCATGCCGGCCGAGACGAGCGGCCGAGACAGTACCAGCTCGACCAGGTCGGGCAGTTTCGAGCTGGCGCGCCGTTGTTTGAGCCGTCGCTCCATCTGGCTTTTTGCCAGCACCAGCCGATCGTGTTCCTTCAGGCCAGCCACTGCTGCGTCGTGAATCGCATCGAGGCAGGCGAGCAGTCGATCGCCGCGACTGCGCGCCCGCCTCCGCTCGCGCGGAATGTTTTTCGCGCCGAGATGAATGCAAGCGAGATGGTGGGCGGCGAGTCCTTCCTGTCGCAGCAGCGCGGCCACGAGCAGCGGCCCGAGCCACGTGGCATGCTGCAGCACCTCGATGTCCGACCACGCTTCGAGCAGGATCGCCGCTTGCAGGACGACTGGTTGCCCCCGCGTTTCCGCGAGCACAGCCTGCCATTCGCCCAGCCGCTCTTCTTCATTCCAGTCGAGATCGTAAATCAGGTCCGGCCGGTCGTCGGGGCGCGCCGCTTTCGCCGGCACGTCAGCGCCGCTGAGAATCTTCGACGAGCGCGCCAGGACGGCATCGATCTCGGCAAATTCTTCGGCCAGCCGATCGGCCTCAACGTCATCGCGATCGTCGGCTTCCACAGAGGCAGTTTCAGCCCCCTCCCCGTCCCGGCTTTTTTGGCTCGCCGCCGGCATGGCGCCGCCGCGACCGGTCAGCGCCAAAAAACCGTCGCGGCTGAGCGCCCAGTCCGGCTTTTGCGCAAAAATCAGCCGGCGGGTTCGCAGCACCGCGTGCGCCCGGGTGAGTTCGTGGGTCGGGGTGCGGATGTCCATGTGGGCGTCGTGCAGGACGAGGTCCTCGAGGTGGACGAGTTCGCCCTCGAGCCAGAGCGCGGCGGCCGCGTCGGCAAAATGCTGGCGCTCGACCAAGCCGTCGCGGATCGGCGAACGGGCGACCCGCTCGTCGAGGCGGACCAAAACCGCGGTCGCGCGGGCAACCGGCCCGATCAGGGTTTCCAGGGGCAGTTTGTCGAGGGCGTAAGCCATTGTTTTCATGATGGCTGATTCGCGTTGGTCAAGCTAGTGAGGCTCTCACTGGACTTACGTCGTGTTTCTTCAGGGAGAAAATACACTATCGATAATGACCTCTTATCGATAGTGATGGATTTGACCGCCAAAAGGCGCTAGATTCGGCGCAAAGCACGGTCGCGACGGCCGCAGAAAGACGCCTGATGGAGACTGCCCCTGCCCTGAGGCCGCCCGGCCTGCCGCAGCGCCAGCCGACGTCACGCCGTGCGCGACGTGTTGGTGTGCGCCTGGCCTGTCGCGATGGCGACAAACCGGCGCTTGACCGCGGCAAACAACGCCGGCGGCAGCGGCCCGTAATAGCCGCTCTCCGTCTCCAGCGGCCGGACGTCGGGCCCCGGCCAGGCGAAGCGGTTGCTTTCCGTCAAAACGATCCACGACCG
>NZ_JAMYLL010000108.1:0-3180 GCF_040318045.1 Mesorhizobium sp. M1338
ACGACTCTCACTACTATCGCTATCCTCGCGATCAGCATCGGCCATGCCGATGCCAAGCGCCATAAGGTGAACCTGCCGGTTTGCACCGCGTCAAGCTCACTCTTCGAAGTCCTGAGTGACAAGTGTTTTCTCGTCAAAGGTTCGATGATCTATGGCGACATCGCCGATCTTTCCCAGATAATCACTTGGAATGGTGGCGTCGCTGGTGGTCCGTGAGTGACAAGCCGGCCACCATTTATGTCGCGAGCGTGTTCGAGAAGCCGCATTAGCGGACCGTGCTGACCACCAAAGACAAGGCCAAAGCCCTGGCGATGGCAAAGGAGATCGGCGACAAGGTGCGGGTCGAGGAGATCACGCCGAAACCGAAAAGGCGCTCGCGCCGGCAACACCCTGCATCACAACCAGCGCGATGGCGCGCAAGGCTCTCAGCCGCCGCCGTCTCCACCACCACCGCCCCCCGCCCGCCTGGCTGAATACAAGTGCCCTCGTCCTTGCGTACTTCCACCGCCACGAGGTCGGGGGAACGCTTCTCGCGTTCGGCAAAAACAAGATGGCCGGCGCCAGGGTGGGAGCTATTGGGCTGTGCGGCGCCGGCCAAGCGGACATCAGGTCCGCCGCCCTTCAAGAATGGCCGATTCGCCGACATGCGGTCATGGTGTGATCGCGGTAGCCGTGGCTTGAAAGCTTCCGTCCGTCTCATCGATTATCCGGACTGGCAGATAGGCGTTCGTTTCCAGCCACTCACGCAGGAGGATCTGAATGAGATTCGACCAGTCGATCTTCATCTCGGCGGCGATAGAGTTCCGTGTGTCCTCCTGGCCGGCTCTTGCGGGACAGCAGCGACGTTCCGGAGCATCAAGGCAGCACGGTGTAGATCGGGCCGCGACACGTCGGCGCTGCGGTCCGCCGCGCTCTCAAGCTCTTCGGCGATGGATAAACGGCGCAATTGCGCCAAAAGGATTACCCAGCCAGGGAATGACAGCGCTGCTACCGGATGAACGTTTGCATCGCTGCTCACTCTCGCGACGGTTCTGGAAGGGCCTCAACAATATTAGGCGCTCCCTAAATACGAGCGATGCTTTGAAAGCGAGGTTGAGGTTCGACAAGTCCGGTTTCACCTTTGTTCGGCTGGTCGGCGCCCTTCATGCAACCTCCAGCGGACGGCCACCTACTTGCGATTGGTCGTCTCTGGATGCATCCTTGGCATCATGTCGCAGTTGCAATACCTCAATCACCTTTTGGAATGCCCTTACTGCTTGAAAATTCGGCTGAGAATTCCACACGACGCTCGGCCGGAGACGCTCATCGTTTGTGATGATTGCGGAGAGTTCCTCGGAACGTGGGATGAACTACAGACCGACTTCGAGAGGCAAGGCGGGCAAAGCGGGGTCTTCCGTCTCGAAAAGGGTCGTATCAGGCGAATCGATTAGAGCACTGGACGCGGGCCGGCAAGGCCCATTCCCGTGATCGCGGTACGACCAACCAACCGAATCGGTCATGTTTGCAGGTGCGGCGGATTAGCACCGCGATCAAGGCACACCGGGGTCGCCGGAGGTGGGGCTTCCGCCTGCTTCTGTCCGGGAGTAGTGGTCGAACCAGATACATCTGAGCCCGGAGAAAGCTTCCTGTCTGCCTCTTCCTCGCTGCCGAAACTGGCGGCATGAAGCAGCATGACCTTCGCCTTGGCGACCAATTCCTCCTCTACCAGCACGGGCCCGGCCGCCAATATAACGGCAATGACCTCGCCACCCTGGCCCCAGAATTCAACGCGATCGTGGCTCACCACGGTTTCCGAGACCTGCATGTCATCCTCCGCTCACATTTGATCGTTATAAGGTTGTTTGGTCATCCCAACCTGCCTGGTCAGCTCGCAGAAGGCTGGCAAACCGGATTCGAATTGGGCGCGGTTGGCTACCTGAAACAATCGCAAGGGAAAGCAGACCGCATCGCGGTTCGCCGGGGACATGTCCTCGTACATTCGTTCTTCTGAAGTCACCAAGGCCTCGGCTTTACGCAGGGCCATATCGATATCGTCGACTGAAGGATTCCACGATGGATCAGGATGTTGTTGACCGCCGCCACCGCCATCAGCAGCCCTTCAAGCTGAAGATTCGCAACGTTCACGTCTTCTTATCCTTGACATAGGCACCCGGCTGCCTGCCGGCTTTGGGTGTCTTGGCATCCTTGGAATGTTCAGCGATTGAGGGACCTGCGCCCGAGGTCTTCTCGGTTGCCGGTGAGGGCGTCGGTCGCTTCCCGGCCGGGCCGGGCTGGACTCCTGCGGGCGAGGTGGGGTCTGGGTGCGTCATGGCATGGGTCTCCCGTTCCGGATCGGCATCAACTCGCCAGGCGCGCCGAGGTTCCCGAACGATTTGGGCGCCTGGGCTTTGTAAGGACCGGGTAACGCCAGCGGCTCCTGGCTCATGGGTACGACTAGGTTCTGCCGCCCTCATGGATTAGGAACGAAGGGAGGTCACCGCGTGGTGACGCGCGGCGCTGGTGTGTTCTCGTTGACTACGTTGCCGACCGGAGCCATCGGCAAGACCAAGTGACGAACCGGAATCAGCTACAGAGGCGGCGTTTGGTCTTTGATGCGGCGGCTGCACGACTTTAGAGCCTTAGCGGTTTTCCCCTTTATAACAGTCCGCCGCCCGCGCGATGCAAGACGATGTCGTTGCTCTCAGGTCGAAGCCGTCGCGGGTCGCCGAGCGCCCTCTTCCTGCGACTTGCATAAGATCGCGCCCTGCGCGTGACTTGAGTTTCGCAGGTGTTGCCCACCGAATGAAGGGTTTAGCTGTCGGGGGCGGCGCGCGTTGCCCAATGCGCTGTAGCCGCCCCCCACAGCGCCTTCAGCTAGGCGCCCAGACCCGGCCCCGTTGGGGCAGGGTCGAGAGTTGTCGTCAGGATTCTGGGGGAGGTACGATTGAGGAACGTCATCGTCTCTAGCCGAACCTTGTCGCGGATCTTCGGGCGAGCCGCCTGGTTAGCCCTGCCGCCTATCGCGCAAGCAAAATAGCGGAGGCGCCCAGCGGTTCATCGCCGTCGCCTCCGAAGCAGTCTGGGCCTAGGCGGCCATGTCGAGGGTCTTTATGCCGTGGCGCTGCATGGCCGCGCCGATTTTGGCGAAATCGGGCTGCGTCAGCGGCTCGACGGTACCGATGTCGCGGAAGAAGGCAGTCA
>NZ_JAMYLL010000109.1:0-3086 GCF_040318045.1 Mesorhizobium sp. M1338
CTTGCCGTGTGCAGCGCATCCGGCAGGCCCTCCGCGCCGGGGGAGACGGACAGGATGGAGGATCGGATCGATGCCTGTGGGAAGCGGAAACCGAACTGATGGCAGAAGGAGGAAGCCCAGGCGCCGCCGGCAAGAACCGCCAGCTTGGTGCGGATCGTTCCGTTTTCCGTGACCACGCCGCTCAGGCGGCCGCCCTCGGTCTCGATACCGCGCGCGGCGCAATTCTGGTGCACGGCGCCCCCGAGCTTGAGGATGGCGCGGGCGACCGCGGGCGCGGCTCGCGACGGATCGGCGGTGCCATCTGTCGGCGAGAAGACGCCGCCCGTCCAGGTCCGGCCCGTGGCGCGGCCCCGCTCGCTGGCCTCGGCGCTGTCAAGCATATGCGTGGTGACGTCGGCCGTTTTGGCGAAGTCACGCCAGCGCGCCCAGCCGGCCAGTTCCGCCTCGTCATTGCTGAGATAGAGCAGCCCGCAGCGGCGGAAGCCGGTGTCCTCGCTGGTTTCCTCTGCAAAGCGCTCCCAAAGATCGAGGCTTCGCGTCGCCATCGGCAGCTCGCGGGCATCGCGGTTCTGCTGGCGGCACCATCCCCAGTTCCTGCTCGATTGCTCGGCGCCGATGCGTCCCTTTTCGACAAGCGCAACCTGCATGCCGCGCCTTGCCAGATAGTAGGCGGCGAAGACACCGACGATGCCACCGCCGATCACCACCGCGTCCGCGGACTGAGGCAGTTCGCCAGATGTCTCGATTTGCTGCAGCGGCGCGGGCATGGTCTTCTCTGCTTCGACGCTCCAATCTAGCGCTTTGCGCAGGCAGCCGCTGCTGCAGTTGAGGCCGAGGCAGAATTTTATTCTGGCAGCTCCAGCGGAATCGGGAGTCCCTGCCATTCAGCGCGTAT
This sequence comes from Mesorhizobium sp. M1338, assembly GCF_040318045.1. Classification (NCBI taxonomy): domain Bacteria; kingdom Pseudomonadati; phylum Pseudomonadota; class Alphaproteobacteria; order Hyphomicrobiales; family Phyllobacteriaceae; genus Mesorhizobium; species Mesorhizobium sp. M1338. Next base: position 896 of record NZ_JAMYLL010000109.1, read on the forward strand.
CCGCTCGGATGGACAGGCCACCGGGCTGTGGTAGTGTCAAAGCTTATTGCCAGGACAGCAGATCGTGCTGTGGCGTGCTTCTTCGGAGACGGCCATGAAACTGGATCGGATCGACATCAAAATTCTGCACGAATTGCAGAAGAACGGCCGCATCACCAATGTGGAACTGGCCGATCTGGTGCATCTGTCGCCGAGCCCTTGCCTGATGCGGGTGAAGAAACTCCAGTCGGAAGGCTACATCGAAGGCTATTCCGCGCAGATCAATATCGGCAAGCTCGGCCAGATGCTGACCGTATTCACCGAAATCACCTTGAGGAACCACCGCCAGGTGGACTTCGCCCGCTTTCTCGCCGTCGTGGAGAAGATCGATCAGGTCATCGAATGCCACCTCGTGTCGGGCGGCTACGATTATTTGATGAAATTCGTGACTGCCGGCATCGGCGAGTACCAGACGATCATGGAACGGCTGACCGACATGGATATCGGCATCGACAAGTATTTCAGCTTCGTCGTGCTGAAGTCACCCATCGTCAAGGCGCACATGCCGCTGCCCAGCCTGTTTCCGAGGTAGTCACCGGCGACCGCGCCGCGCCGCGCTTGTCGCCTGCAGTCCGCTACAAGGTGTCCGGTCGCAAGATCGGGTGCAGTGCTTTTAATTCGGCTTGCATCTCGGCGATCATCCAGGCGCAGATATCGGAAACGACAGGCCGTATCGGTCTTGAGCGCGGTGCAATCAGCTGATGGATCCGGCCCGTCTTGATCTGCCTGTCCGAAGCCGGGACAAGGGTTCCCTGAAGCAACGCCCTTGAAACGTTGCTGAGCCAGCCGAGCGCCACGCCTTCGCCGTTCATCGCGGCTTGAAGCACGACCGCGTAGTCCGAGAATTCGAGCCACTTTGCCCGGCTGGTCTTGCGGTCCGCCACACTGCCCCAGGCGTCCAGCCACTGCTCCTTGGCGTCGGTCAGGTGAAGCAGGGCATGACCTTCCCCGGTTCCGGCATGGATCAACCGACCGTGGGCGGACAAATAGGATGGGCTGCACACCGGAACGATGATTTCCGGCGAGAATGCCCAGTGGTGATAGTGGGTGTCGTCATCCGCCAGGATTCTCGTGGCAAGGTCGACAGTCTCGGCTGGTCCTCGCAGAACGCCCGCGATCAGTTCGAACCTCAGGTCGACGTCAGGAAACCGCGTGTTGAACGCCCCTAACCTGGGAACGAACCAATATGTTGCCAGAGAACTCGAAAGGGAAAGGGTGACCACCGGCTTTGCAGCGCTGTTTTGCTTGATTCTCCGGATCACCTCCGCGATGCCGTCAAATCCCTCCCGCACAGCCGAATAGAGGGCACGTCCGTCCGGGGTCGGGGTCAACCCCGCTGGACCCCGCGTGAAAAGAGGAACACCAAAATCGGCCTCGAGCTGGGCGATGCTACGGCTGATCGATGGTTGCGTGACGTTGAACTCGCGCGCCGCGGCCGTGAAGCTACCCGACCGGACGGCAGCTTCGAAGACAAGCAGTCCGCGCGCGGAAGGAACGAGTTTTGCAAAACCAGCCATACGCCCAGCGTATAGGTACCCAAACAATTTTCAAGCTTTCTATGGTTCTGGAAATGGCGAACTATAACCCTCATGAATGGGGTGGAGCAGGACGTGAAGATAGCGGCATCTCAAGCAGGCAGCATGTCCGGCGATCCTCTGCTTCAGCCGTTTCGGCTCAAGGGCCTGACGCTGCGCAACCGTGTGATCAGCACCAGTCACGCTTCGATGCTGGACGATGGCGGCCTGCCGCTCGAGCGCTACCAGCGCTACCACGAGGAGAAAGCGCGCGGCGGCCTGGCGATGACCATGGTGGGCGGATCGGCCATGACGTCGCCCGACTCGAGTTGGGGCGGCGGTCAGTTGAACCTTTCGACCGATGACATCGTGCCTCATCTCCAGTCGCTGTCGCAGCGAGTGCATCGTCACGGCGCTGCCGTCATGTGCCAGGTCTCGCACCTTGGCCGGCGCGCAACCGCCTATGCCGGGAACTGGCTGCCGCCGGTGGCGCCATCGCGCGTTCGCGAGACGCGAAACCGGAATTTTCCGAAGGAGATGGACGCCGCCGACATAGACAGGATCATTAAGGATTACGCCAGTGCCGCCAGGCGCTGCGTTGACGGCGATCTCGATGGCGTCGAAACCGTCACGGGGGG
>NZ_JAMYLL010000110.1:0-2967 GCF_040318045.1 Mesorhizobium sp. M1338
CGCCAAGCTTAACGAACCTGACGTACCGAACAAATGATGGCACCAAGAACATCATGCCGGATAATGCCTTCGTGGAAAGCTTCAATGGCCGGCTACGCGATGAGTGCCTCAACGAACGGCTCTTCACCAGCTATCGGCACGCCCGCAACAGCATCGAAGAATGGAGGATCGACTACAATGTGAATCGCCCACACACGAGCCTCGATGGGCTCACCCCGCTTGAATATGCAACCCGATCCGTCAAGGATCACAACGTGAACAGGGCTAACTTATAGACGCGGACAAAACGGGGAGCACGTCACAAGGGAGCACACTCGGCCTCCGCGAACGTCCACCTTTCGTCGCTTATTCCCGCACCCCACATGGCTGATGTAGTAGCGTGACAGGATGAGGCTGGACCATATTCTATCATTCCCGAGCAATGTTTTTGACGCGCCATGTGAGCATCCCGGCAACGCAGATCTCAAGTCTATTAGCGTAGGGCAGAGGGGGGAAATATCCTGATTCCCGTTCGCCACCGCCGGAGAAGCCTAGTAAGAATGAGCGAGGCGGCGACGAGCGGCACATCCCACACGGGCAGCCAGCGATCTCGCATCCGTGACGCCTCGGTGATTCGGCGTCACAGACAGAATGACGGCAGATTCATACGCGGCAATAGGCCCCGCCGACGATGTGGGTAATTGAAAGCTTCACCTGATGCGTACGCTCCGACCGGCGGCACTGAGGCTGTCAAGCCAGGCTTCCATGCCCGCCGGCCTTCCGGGTACACGCCGCAGAGAGGATATTGCACAGTCGACCTTCGTCGTTTTAGTCGAGGCTCGTGAAGGGTGAGAGACGCCATCGAGCGGCGTAGGAGCGCGGCGATTGTTTCGGCAAGCGTCGATCAAGACCAAAAATTAGCCGAACCAGCAGCAACAGGCCACCATGGTTCTCCGAGGGAAAGGTGTTCCATTTCGTCGGCCATTTCCAGATCAAAATCCGAATCGCTCGTTGAGTCTTGACCCACCGAGCGCGATAAACCGCGCCTCAACCTCCGGACTCCAGCAAGCCTTCCACGAAGTTCGCCTGCCGGAGAAGGTAAAGGTCTGCTCTCCAATTAGTTGGTTCAAGATCAGCTCCGGCTGCTGCGGTGGCTGGATTCCGCAAAACTCAGCAATTTTGCGAATGGTCTCGAGCTGAATTTCGCGCCCTTGGTCACCTATGATCTGCTCATAGGTCAATCCAAGAACATCCTCCTCATCTGCCCACGGCACCAATGGATGACAGCGTTCGTTGAAAATGAAAGGCGCGATCTCATCAAAGTACTTCAGCATTTTCTCGGGCCCGTTCGGCTCATTGCGCCACTTGATCTCAGCCCTCCCAGGCGGGCACCAGTCGCTATTCCCGACATATCGCATCTGCGACACAATCGCCGCACGCATTTCACGCGAAAGAAAGATGACTTTGAAATCCGCCAAACTATGGCGAATACCCATGTCGCACGGTAGATGCCCATAGCCAAACTGACCGGGCTGGATAAAGCGCGACGATATCTCGATCGGTATCCACAGGATGTTTTCAGAATGAGTGAACCGAGCTCTTTCGACATCCACAAAGCGGAAGTCTCCCAGATATTCTTTATTAAAGAACACATCGGACTGTTCAAGCCCGAGCATGGCAAGCAGACGGGCATATAAATGGGTGCCCGCCTTCGGAATGGAACAAATCATAACCCGCGCGCTTGTGGCGCCGCCCGTGGGCTTAATTGACCAAGCTCCATTTGAGCAGGGGTAAAGCGGAAAATTTTGACCCGCGATAACGCGCAGCTCTTCTGGAAGCGGGTGGACCATTGCGTATCTTCTCACTTTTGCAGGGCGTTAAGCAATCAAGGTAGCAAATGCGGACTGTGGATAAATTCCGAGGTTGCCAGCTTGGCCCCAGGCAGTCGCGCCCTGTTATCGCCGTCCATGGGTGACGGAAGGATGCCAGCCTTCTCCGGCGGTATCGCAATGTGCCAAGTTTGTGGTGTTAGCGTCACGCAAGGAGAGGCAGGCATCCATGGAAAAGCTTACCATCATCGGGGTCGATCTGGCAAAGAACTCTTCAACTGCACGGGACGGCATCAGTCGTATTTCGCTGGAAGCTTTTGCAAATTCATGGCGGGTCACCCGGCATGTGTCGCGGATGGAGGCGTGCGCCGGTTCCCATTATTGTGCGCGCGTGATGGTCCGGCCTGGCCATCAGCCGAAGCTGATTGCACCTCACTATGTCAAAAGCGTTCATCAAGCGGCAGAAGAACGACGCAGCGGATGCGGAGGCGATCGTCGAGGCAGCGCAACGCCCGACGATGCGCTTCGTCGAACTGAAAACCGAGGAGCAGCAGCCTCGGTCCATAATGTTTCGCACCGGGAACAGCTGGTCAATCAGCGCACTGAGTTGGTCAACGCATTGCGTGCGCACCCTTATGAGTTCGGCCACATCGCGCCGGGAAGGCTATGTCGTCAATCACAAGCGTCTGTTCCGGCTCTATCGCGAGGAGAAGCTTGCCGTGCGGCGGCGGGGTAGACGCAAGCGGGCGATTGGAGCGCGGTCACCGATGATGGTTGCGGTGGCGCCAAACGACCGATGGTCGCTGGACTTCGTCTCCGATCAACTGGCCGACGGTCGCCGCTTGCGTGTTCCGGCTATCGTCGACGATTGCACGCCCGAATGCCTGGCGTTGGTCGGGGACACGTCATTCTCCGGCGTGTGGGTTGCGCGCGAACTCGATCGCCCCATGATCGAGCGCGGCAAGCCGAAGATGGTCGTCAGCGACAATGGCAGTGAACTGACCACCAACGCCATCCCTCGCCTGGGCAGACGGGAGCCATGTCGCATGGCATTACATCGCACCGGGCAAGCCAATGCAGACGGATGTTGTAGAATAGCCCGTTCTTCTCATTTGGCGGCTTTTTCCACAGCCTTCTGCCTTTCCGGCCTCGTTCGCCA
>NZ_JAMYLL010000111.1:0-2926 GCF_040318045.1 Mesorhizobium sp. M1338
CCATCATCATGCGCCGGATTCGTCAGTGGTTGATCTGAATCCCCCCGCACCGTCCGAGTTGCGTGACCATGCTCGTTCTGTGCCGGCGGCGGTGCAGCCAGATCCTCCAATAGGGGTCTCCGGTCGCGACAAGGGTCCCCTCTATTCCAACGATGCGACCGTTGTCGAAGGGCTGAGGTCAGCTTACGCGGGTAAGGTCAAGGAGAGCACGGTCAAGCGCCATGTAAATTCTCTTCTCGGCTTTGGTCGTTGGCTCTTTGACAATAACAGGCCGGGATTTGCTGCTCGGCTTGACGAATCGTCGCTGGATCAGGATCGCAAGGAGTACGAGAGCAGGGGTGGCCCCTCGGAGTACGAGAGCAGGGGTGGCCCCTCGATCGTGGCTAGAGCACTGGGTCGTCTCAAGACGTTGGCGGGCGGAGCGCCAGTGGTCGACCGCCCTGTCCGGAATCCCTACCCTGCCGACGCCGCGCTCATCAGAGATTACACAGCGGCTCTCATCAAAGAGTACAAAGAAGCGCCTGCGACCGGGCCGAATCGCGGTACCATTCAGGTCTATGGATCTACTCTTATACGTTTCAGTGAATACCTGCATGAAAACAAAAAGCCGGGGATTGCGGATCGGCTTCACGAGGGGTCGCTGGATGAAGATGCCAAGCGCTATGTGAACTCCGGTGGTAACCGGAGGATCAGTGCACTAGCTCATCTCCGGAAGTTCGCACCCGGGCGCGAAATTGCCCTTGCTGCTCGTCCGGAAGACGCAGTCGGCATGGAGGCTCGTGCCATTGGGGACGCCGCTGCGCAGCGCAGCGGGCCGCAGGAGGCATTGGGTCGGCCAGAGAGGCCCCCTGGGAAAGCTAAAGACGGGCGGGTGCTCGGCGCATTGGAATGGCTAGGCGACGAACATATCCAGAGGGATTACCAACTCCTGGAGCAGGAGTTGCAGGGGAACAATCCAGATCTCGCCGCCCGGACGCGGTTCGTGGATCCCCTCGTAGCCAATTATCATCTGCGCTTGGGCTCCAAGAGCGTCATGCTAAGCGCATTCCAGCGCATCGTCCATAAGAACGGCAACGACACAGCCGACTTCCTGTTCGTGCCAGTGAGCGATGCCGGTACGACTCGTGAGGAGCGCGGCAAACATTGGTCGCTGCTGTTCGTTGATCGCAGCGACCGGGAACGGCCGGTTGCCTATCATTATGACTCCTACAACGGATGGCATGACCCGCTTGCAAAAGAGCTCGCAGAAAATCTGGGCGCCAGCCTGGAGACCCGCGTGGGCGTATCCCGCATCGCCCAGCAGAGCAACGTGGTGGATTGCGGAGTCTACGTGGTGGACGGCACGCGGGCGCTGGTTGGGCGATTGCAATCGCAGCCAGATAACCTGAACCTCAACAACCTCGTCGTCAATCGGCAGGCACTACAAACCCGCCTCAGGGGTGACAATACATTCGGAACGGCAAATAATCTCACGAACTTTGAACTCATGGACCGACAGGCCCGAGACGCGGTTAAGGAAAGCCCCGTTGGGACGTTTCACCAGCAGATCAAGCGGCTCGGCCAGTCAGCGCCAGACGTTGCTCCCGGGGACCCATTTAAATCTCAAAGTCTTGAGAGCAAGGGGGACGCCGCTGCGCAGCACAGCGGGCCGCAGGAGGAATACAGTTGGCCAGAGTATCTCCCCCCTGGGAAAGCTAATGAAGACGACGCTGTTCTGGCATCGTCTTTCGTGCCAACTGGGCCCCATCACCAAGCCTCGGATCCCGCAGGGTCCTTTCGTCCCCTGAGCTGGCGCGACGGCGACCAGCGCGCGCCGGACGAGCGGATCGCAGCACAGGACAGGAGCAACCAGCTACCAAGCGAGGAGGTCCTCATCAACCGTGAGCATGATACAGCGGAGTTGAGACCAGTGAAGAGGCAAAGGACCCCGAACAGTCGTCTGCAGGACGTTGCCACTGAGCCGCAGCTGAGCGAGATCGGCAATTCAGGCGCTCGCGTGCTGATGCAGGCCCCCACCCATCAAGTGGGTGCATTGCCATGGGAAGCGCAGCCCATGATGCAAGGGAGCGGACAAGAACACGCCGCGGCGCCGTACGCCGGAGGCAGTGGGTCGATGCTGGGTGCCTCGGTGCTGCAGCCGGGTCACTCAACGGCGCGCCATCATCATGCGCCGGATTCGTCAGTGGTTGATCTGAATCCCCCCGCACCGTCCGAGTTGCGTGACCATGCTCGTTCTGTGCCGGCGGCGGTGCAGCCAGATCGCCCAAAAGTGGTCTCCGGTCCCGACAAGGGTCCTCTTTATTCCAACGATGCGACCCTTGTCGAAGGGCTGAGGTCAGCACTCTATGCCGGTAAGGTCGGGGAGATCACGGTCAAGCGCCATGTAGATATTCTTTTCGGCTTTGGTCATTGGCTCGTTGAAAATAACAAGCCGGGGATTGCGGATCGGCTTCACGAGGAGTCGCTGGATCGGGATCGCAAGGAGTACGAGATCTGGGGTGGCGGCCCCTCGGCCGTGGCTGGGTCACTGGGTCGTCTCAAGACGTGGGCGGGCGGAGCGCCAGTGGTGGGCCGCCCGGCCCTGAATCCCCACCCTGCCGACGCCGTGCTCATCAGAGAGTACACAGCGGCTCTCATCAAAGCGTACGAGGCAGCGCCGACCGGGCCGAAACCCCGTACCGTTGAGGTCTATGGGTCTGCTCTTAGACGTTTCAGTCAATGCCTGGTTGAAAACAAAAAGCCGGGGATTGCGGATCGGCTTCACGAGCGGTCGCTGGATGAAGATGCCAAGCGCTATATGAAAACCGCTGAAATCAGTGCACTAACTCATGTCCGGAAGTTCGCACTCGGGCGCGAAATTGCCCTTGCTGCTCGTCCGGAAGACGCAGTCGGCATGGAGGCTCGTGCCATTGGGGACGCCGCTGCG
>NZ_JAMYLL010000112.1:0-2871 GCF_040318045.1 Mesorhizobium sp. M1338
CGCCTCTCGCGAGGGCAAGTGTTGCAAACAGCCGGGGAACGCGGTGATAGGCGACGGAGAAATCCTCTCGGCAAGCTTTGTGGCCTAGCGCACAGGCCAGCCAGCTCTTGCCGACGCCCGCCGGCCCGGTGATGAGAAGACTGTGATGCTTGCGAATCCAGTCGCAGCCGGCGAGCGCCATGAACAGATTGCGGTCAAGACCGCGTGCGGCACGAAAGTCGGCATTCTCGATCTGTGCGTCATGGCGAAGCTTTGCAGCCCTGGCGCGGGCTTCGAAACGCTTCTGGCGGCGCATGGTCGCTTCGCGCTCGAGCAGCATGGCAAGCCATTCGCCGTGCTCGAGGCGGCGTGCTTCGGATTGTGCGTCGAGTTCCTGGAAGGCGGTGGCCATGCCATGAAGGCCGAGTTCGCGCAGCATGTCGATGGGGGGATTGATCAGCATGGGTGTGTCTCCTCAATGAAAGTAATCAGGGCCACGCAGATTGGCCTGATCGACGATGGCGGTTGGTTCGGTGGACTGCCTTGCGGCCTTGTGATTGGCGATGAGCGAGGCGATGCTCTTGCAGTTCAGCCCACCGATCTCGACAGCGCGGGCTGACACGGCTTCGGCGCGATCGCGTGTGACATCGCGAAACAGGCGCAGAACACCCAGGCATGTTCGAAAGCCTTGTTCAGGATGTGGTCGGCTGGCGAGGATTGCGACAACCAATCCTTCCGTCTCGGGCCCGACGGATGCGGCCCAGCGGCGGAACCGATCCGGCATCCACTCGGCATATCGCCGGTGGGAGCTGGGCATATGATCCGGATCAGTCCCATGACGAGGGCCGCCATGGCGGCGCTGATGGACGGCAATGCGCTTGCCGCGGTGGAAGATCTCGATGGTGCGTGCCGTTGCTCTCAGATCGACTTGCTGGCGAATGAGGCTGTGCGGTACGGAATAGAAGAAGGTCTTGAACTCGACGTGGTAATCCGTCGAGACGCGGGCCAAACGCCACTCGGCGAATTCGTAGTCTTCGCTCGGAAAGCTTGCCTACGCCGCCGAGAATACCGAACACCATCTGGACAAAGAAAGGCGGTTTTAGCCAGCCCTGATCGATGATCCAAGCAAGATTGTAAAGATGGCCGAGGTCGTAGCACTCGAACTCGAATTTCGTACCGTGGCCTTCGCCGAGTTCTTTGATCGTGTACTCGATATCCGCGAACGTGTTCCGGAAGATGAAGTCACGGGTGGATTCGAGAAAAGGAGCTTCCCACTCATGCTTCCAGTCCGTGTATTTCTGCATCCTAGGGCTCAGAAGCTCACTCGCCCATGCGCAATCAGCAGACCCGCTGGTCTTGGCTCTTCATCGGAACGAAGCGCGACCAGACCTTGGCGGCATACTTCCACGATGTGATAACCTTCTCGCTAATAGCATACCGTCGAGTGATTTGCGACAGCAACTCTTCGGCACCTAAATGTTGTGAGCGGATACCATTCATCTTTAGGTCACAGCATATTCACGACGGCGTCTTTTCTGCTCAAATGCCCCGCGCTTCCGAAAACAGACGTTACACGGCAAAATAAGTGCAACGCTGCGTGAGGATTACTGCCAACCTTTTCGGACCTGAATGTCAAACAGGCCAACGGAACTATCGTAGCGTCGATGCAGTGCATTCACTGAACTCGACGCTGGTCGCTGTAATCCGGTAGGCATCGGAGCGACGATGCAACAACCATCTTTGAGGATATCCAATGACTGCTAGACTTTCAGGCAAAATCGCAATTATCACTGGCGGCGGTCGAGGCATTGGCGGAGGCATTACGCAACGCTTCGCGGAAGAGGGGGCGAGGGTCGCAATTTTGCAGCGGAACTCGCCGCCCTCGACGGTCTTCAACGATCAGGTGCTCTACGTTAAAGCGGATCTTTCCAACTCCCAAGAAATCGCTGGAGCCATGCAGACGGTTATCGAGCACTTCGGCGGACTGGACATTCTCGTCAATAATGCGGGCATTATGTTCGAGAAGACTGTCGATGAGATGACCGAGATCGATTGGGACGAGATGATGGATGTCAATCTGAAGGCTCCATTTCTGCTGACGAAGGCGGCGATACCTCATCTCCGCAAGCGGGGGGGTGGAAGCATTGTCAATATTGGCTCGGTCGAGGGGTTAGCATCGAATCCAAAGCACCCAGCGTATTCCGCTTCTAAGGCGGGCATTCACGCTTTCACCGCAGCGGTCGCCGTGGACCACGGACACGAGGGCATCCGGTGCAATGCTATTGCGCCGGGCTGGATCAAATCTGATCTTACCAACATTTACCTAGACAGCATGCCTGACAGCGCCCGCATCCGCAGGGAGCTGATTGGAATGCACCCGGTTGGACGTTTGGGCGACCCACGGGATGTCGGCAATCTCGCGGTATGGCTTTGTTCTGACGAGAGCACCTTCATCACTGGGCAGGTGCACGTAATTGACGGCGGCCGTACAAAGAAGCTTCCTAACCCCAATTTTGGGATAGTGACCGAGGCCGGTTAAATTGGCAGTATGCCTCAGAGCTGAGAATACTGGGGGCTGGTCTTCAGTTTGCCGGGGACAACGACCTGCCTTTACCCGCAAATGGGCTTGGATAGAGCTTCGGGCGATTAATCTACAACATATCCTGCGGACTTAAGGTAGTTCCAGCAGTCTTGGGGATCGAAGAGGCCACAGATGTCGTCGAGGGCGCGCCAGAGGTCGTCCGAGCTTCGTGCGGCGGCCTTTCTGAGCAGGGCCTTGAGCTTTGCGAGCCATCTCGATTGATGGCGTTGTCTAATCGCCGCTGGGACGTCAAGCATGTAATTGCGTCGAGACGACGCTGCCGGGTGCATGGTTGTCTTCGCGGTCGACAT
>NZ_JAMYLL010000113.1:0-2859 GCF_040318045.1 Mesorhizobium sp. M1338
ATGACCCTCAGCTGGATCATCTGAATTGGATGGTGGAACTGAATCAGGCAGAGATGGGTCGCTGGCCGGTGAGGGATCATCCCGTCAAATTCGAGAGATCGCCGGCCTATATCGGTGGGCTCTACAACCGGTCTGGCCCGAATTATGGCCAAGACACTGTTGAGGTACTAAATGAGCTGTCTGACCAATTGAACGCATCACGGAATAATTCCTAATTGATTCACGGCGCGGTCGCTGCAGTTAGATTTCTAGCGTAGTTCACCTGATTCTGGTCTCGACAAATAGGTATGTAAAAACAAAAAGCATGAGGAGTTGTTTCAATGAAGAAGTGTAGAGCGGTGCGGCGCCCGACAGTTCTGTCGTTGCAGTTGCCACGCTCACGGCTTTGCGGGACCGGCTTAGAGTCTGTTTGAGAATTGGTTCAATGGCTGATTCTGCGCATCAAGAGACTGCCCGCGGCGGCGTGGATCATGGTTTCGGAGACGTCGATGCGTCGTTCGTAGTCGCGCACGAGGCGGCGCCAGCGTGTGAGCCAGCCGACAGGCCTGGGCAGCACCTTGAAGTCCGGCTTGGTGCCGATGCGGCCCTCCACTTCGATTACGAAGTGGAGGGGGCGGCTTGTCCAGCAATTGCCTGCGATCGTAGCCGCCGTCGGCGAAGAGATGCTTGATCCATGGCCAGCGCTTGCGGATGGCCGCGAAGATGATTTGTGCCCATATAATAGCCCATAATCACAATTCGATCCCGGAATCAAGCGGACGTACGCGGCAGGGGAGCCACACCGTGACAAAATCATTTAATTTTGGAAATGTGGGGCGGCAATTGGGCAGTCTGGGGTGGTGCCACCTACACCTTGAACGAGAAGACTGCGTTCAACCTCCAGGTGTGATGATGAGGCCAAAGAATTTGGCCTTGCGGGGAACGTCGCCTACAAGATCGTCCCGGGTCTCACGATCACGGCCGAAGTTGACTGGGCTCATAACGACCACGACAGCAACGGTTACGATTGGACCGGCATCCCCGCTGGCAAGAGCAACGCTGTCGGCGGTATCCTCCGCTTCCAGCGCTCGTTCTGACGGATCGAAGCATTGACCCATAGCGCCGTCGCATACGACTGCGTGCGGCTAGATCCGCTCGTTCAGCCGGTGTTGGCTAAGCGGGTTACCCAAAAAGGACTCATCGGCGGCTCCTTCCAAAGTGCTTAGGTCCGCACCTCCGGGATCGAAGCCTGCCGCCGATGCGAAGGGCGCCTTTGACCAAGGCGCCCTTCATTCTAGAGCGTCGAGCATTCTGACTGGATCGAAGGGATTGCCGTCGTGTAGCGACGACCTGCTGTCAGAAAATCTGGATTTGAAATCACGTCGGGGGATGTTGTTGTCTACAGAGCGGCACAGCGGCTTGGGACTTCCGCTGGCATTTCTCGTTCTTGATTGCTGAAACGGAAGACGAAGGTGGTTGCCGGAGAACCGAATGACGTGCGATTGAAAAATGTTGACAGCCAATGGGTTGTCCAAGTCGTCGAAAATGGTAAAATAACTCGGCAATTATTCGACGCTCAAGCCGTTGCCGAGAGCTACGCCGAAGGCCAGCGAATTAGGCTCGGCCTGCCTGGAAGGCCACCGATCAGTTGACAACCGTTGAACCTAGATTAGGAGAGAAGCCGGTGATGAGCGCCCTAAAAGGCTCCGCGAAACACTAGACTTCATCATCAACGATGTTCTCGACCTCTCCGAGTACTCCGATCGCGGTATTGTCACTACCCTAGTCTAGTTGTTACGCACGGAGTTCGCCTTCGTCTCCACCTCACAGTCGTGACCTCTGAATTGCTTTGCGAGCGAATTGCCAACGCGCTCGAGCGCCGGTACGACGAATAGCGACCTCTGTTTTGAAATTCAGGGATGAGCGTTTCTGCGGATTGCCGCCCATAGCGACAAGAATCATGGCGTGAGAGACGTCTATGCGCTTCTCGTAGTCGCGCACGAGGCGGCGCCATCTTGTCATCCAACCGAACGTGCGCTCGACGAACGTCTGTACAACATTGCGTGGACCTGGTCGTTTTGCTTGGTGATTTTGGGCCGGCTGGCCATCGAGCGGGGGAACCCGGAAGATGATCTCGATGTGCGCGTCGTCGATTTCGACCCGGCGAACCACGGAGCGGATGATCTGCTGCATACCGGTCCGGTCAAGGCCGGCGAGCCCTGCTGTTACCTTGGCGGAGAAGTCTTCCAGACGGCTGATGAGGAGTGAGAGGTCGCGTTCGTTCTCGGCCACTTCGACCGCCGCCCGGTGCCGCTCCTGAAGCTGGGAGAGGCGTTGCTTCAGGCCAGCGATACGCGGTTCGAATTCCGCCTTGTCGATGACGCCCTCGGCATAGCTGTCGATCAGCGGCCGATGCCGCGACGCAAGGTGGCCATCTGTCGTTCGAGGCGGACGATCTCATCCGGCTCGCGGGTTTCGTCGCGGGCTTGGCGGAGGCGGCGGCGATATTCGTCGGCCACACGACGCGGGTCCTCCAAAAGGCCTTTCACCTGATCCCACAGTGCTTCTTTCAGGATCGCCGCGCAGCGCCGGGTTGTCGCACACGGCGTGGTCGCTGAAGCGGTAGCCATCCGCACCGATGCAGCGATAATATCGCAGCGTGTTCGTCGGGTCGTAATTGCGGGAACGCGGCGCACCTTGCCATAGTAGGCGTAGCCGCAACGCCGGCAGACCGTGTCAAGCGAAGTGAGGATTTGCCCCCCCCTCATTGCTTTGCGGTTTCGTTGGTGTCGGGGGGGGGGGGGGGGGGGGGGGGGGGGGGGGGGGGGGGGGGGCGGCGGGGCGGCGGGGGGGGGTGGGAGGCACCGACGAAGGCGAGCC
>NZ_JAMYLL010000114.1:0-2699 GCF_040318045.1 Mesorhizobium sp. M1338
GTGCCCATCTTATTCATCCGGTCTCGTCATATCGCGGTCACGAGGCGCTTGGCGTGCGTGTGCTGAAATCGGCGAAGGGCGCGACGGTGACCGATGCGTCCGGGCGGCAACTCATAGACGGTTTCGCCGGGCTGTGGTGCGTCAACGCCGGCTATGGTCACGACAGCATCGTAGAGGCGGCGGCCCGGCAGATGCGTGAGCTTCCCTATGCCACCGCCTATTTCGACCTCGGCTCCGGGCCGGCCATCCGGCTCGCCTCGGAACTGGCCGAGCGCGCGCCAGGCGACCTCAATCATGTCTTTTTCACGTTGGGGGGGTCGGACGCCGTCGACAGCACGATCCGTTTCGTCCGCTACTACTGGAATGCCAAGGGCGAGCCGCAACGCGACCAGTTCATTTCCATCGAGCAGGGCTATCACGGGTCGTCCGTGGTCGGCGCGGGCCTGACCGCGCTCCCCGCCTTTCACACCGGTTTTGGCATTCCCTTTGAATGGCAGCACAAGATTCCTTCTCCCTATCCCTACCGCAACCCGGTGGGCGAGGACGGAAACGCGATCATCGCCGCATCGTGCGCCGCGCTGAAGGCCAAGATCGAGGCGATCGGGCCGGAACGGGTCGCTGCCTTCTATGCCGAGCCGATCCAGGGCTCGGGCGGCGTCATTGTTCCGCCCAAAGGCTGGATCAAGGCGATGCGCGAGCTCTGCCGGGAGTACGGTATTCTGTTCATCGCCGACGAGGTCATCACCGGCTTCGGCCGCACGGGCCCCTTGTTCGCCTGCACTGATGAAGACATCATTCCCGATTTCATGACGACCGCGAAGGGGCTGACCTCGGGCTATGTTCCCATGGGCGCCGTGTTCATGGCCGATCATGTCTACGACGTCATCGCCGATGGCGCGGGCGCTTCGGCCGTCGGTCACGGCTACACCTATTCCGCCCATCCCGTCAGCGCCGCCGTAGCGCTTGAGGTGTTGAAGCTCTACGAAGACGGCCTGTTGGAGAATGGCATCAAGGCTGGCGCTCGCCTGATGGCGGGATTGGAGGGCCTCAGGGACCATCCGCTGGTCGGTGACGTGCGCGGTCGCGGCATGCTTGCCGCGATCGAACTGGTGGTCGACAAGAAGAAGAAAACACCGCTTCCGGCGTCGGCCATGCCGGCACGGCGCGTCTTCGACAGGGCGTGGGACAATGGCCTGATCATCCGTGCCTTTGCCAACGGGGTTATCGGCTACGCACCTCCGCTCTGCTGCACCGACAGCGACATCGATGCGATCATCGAGCGCACGCGTCGGACGCTCGACCAGACGCTGGCCGATCCCGACGTCCGCCAGGCCCTGGCATGACGGGCGAAGAATACCGCGTGTTTCGAAATAGCGCCGGGGCAGACGATTTCGCAATTTTGTGCCGCCCCCTCACGCCTTTTCGGCGAATCCAGCGCGGGGGAAGTGCCAGACTGCATTTAAGACAAGGCCAGAAAGCCCAAGTTTCCGGGTTTTTGAAAAAGGCCAGCGCCCCGGACAGCACGCAATTTTGTTCTGTTCAGAACGATGTAATTCGGCCCTGCGCAGAGGAGAGCTAAATTTTGGCCAGGGGCTTTAGCGAATTCAAATACATGACCTTCGATGTGGTCGGCACGCTGATCGACTTCGAAGGTGGCATCACGACTTGCCTGGCCGGGATTGCCGCCGAAGCCGGCGTTGCCATCGATGGCGAAGCGGCATTGGCTCTGTACCGGCAGGCCCGCTATATGCCCGATGCGAGCCTGTTTCCCGACGATCTCGTACGTGTCTACATGGTCATCGCGCCACAGCTCGGCCTGCCGTCCGAGGAGAGATACGGCATGCGCCTGCGGGACTCCGCCAGCGCCTGGCAAGGCTTTCCTGACAGCGCGGCGGCGTTGGCCGAGCTTGCGAAATCGCACAGACTGATCGCCATGACCAATGCCCGGCGCTGGGCGCTTGATCATTTCGAGAAGCAACTCGGATCGCCCTTCTTCGCCACCTTCACGGCCGACGATACCGGCACGGAAAAACCGGAGCCGGCCTTTTTCCAGAAGGTGTTCGATTTCGTGGCTTCCCGGGGCGACAGCAAGGACGACATCCTGCACGTCGCGCAAAGCCAGTACCACGACATTGGCATATCCCGAGCGCTTGGCATGACCAATAGCTGGATCGAGCGCCGGCATGCCCAGAAGGGCTATGGCGGCACGATCGAACCGGAGCGTTTCACCGTGCCGGACCACCACTTCACCTCAATGGCCGCATTGGCGGCGGCCGTGCGGGAAAGCCAGAAGGAACGAACCTGAGCCCAAGCCCGGAAAGCCGCAACAAGACGAGCAACCCGGAACAACAAACAGAAAGGGGAATGATATGACCGACAAGATCTCGAACTGGACCAGAGCAGACGATGCCATGGTCGAAAACGCCATTCGGCGGGGCGCGAGCCGCCGCGAACTGCTCAAGATGCTGCTGGCCGGCGGCGCCGCGATTGCCGCGGGCAGCGCGGTGCTCGGCCGCGCCACGAATGCCGTCGCCGCCACGCCGGCTTCCGGCGGAACGTTCAAGGCAGCAGGCTGGTCGTCCTCGACCGCCGACACGCTCGATCCGGCAAAAGCGTCGCTTTCCACCGACTATGTCCGCTGCTGCTCGCTCTACAACCGGCTGACGTTCCTCGACAAGGACGGCGTCACGCAGATGGAG
>NZ_JAMYLL010000115.1:0-2691 GCF_040318045.1 Mesorhizobium sp. M1338
GATCCTCGCGGCCGAGCATGGCATCGGCCATGATCATGCCGAGATGCGTGGAAAGCTGCGCGCCGTGGCCGGAATAGCCCATGGCGTACCAGACGCCGTCATGATAGCCGGCGCGCGGGAAGCGGTCCTTGGTCATGTCGACCAGACCGCCCCAGCAATAGTCGATCTCGACCTTGGCGAGTTGCGGGAAGATCGTGGCAAGGCTTGCCTGCAATATCTGCCCGCTCTTGGCGTCGGATCGCTGGTCCGAGGTCGCCGAGAAGCGTGCGCGGCCGCCGAAGATCAGGCGGTTGTCCGGTGAGA
This sequence comes from Mesorhizobium sp. M1338, assembly GCF_040318045.1. NCBI lineage: Bacteria > Pseudomonadati > Pseudomonadota > Alphaproteobacteria > Hyphomicrobiales > Phyllobacteriaceae > Mesorhizobium > Mesorhizobium sp. M1338. Next base: position 304 of record NZ_JAMYLL010000115.1, read on the forward strand.
GCCGGAAGTAGTTGCCGATGTTCATCGAGGTCACGCATGTCCGGTTGCCGGGCATGGTCGCGGCGATCTCGGTGTCGCTCAACGGCCGCGTGGCGATAATGAAGCTACCGACGGAGATGATCCTGCGGCGAAAATAGCTGAAATTCGGCGTGGTATAGGCGCCGGTCGCCACCAGCACATTGCCGGCGTTGATCTGGCCGCGGGAGGTGGTGAGTTCATGCCTGGTGCCGACCTGCTTGCGGTTCGTCACTACCGCGTTCTCGTAGATGACGGCGCCGTGGCCGGCGGCTGCAGTGGCCAAGCCTGCCACATAGCGGCCCATATGCATCATGGCGCTTTTCTTCGACAGCATCGCGCCGTGGAAGGGCGAGCCGATCTCGGATTTGATATCGGCCGCAGACAGCAGTGCCGTATCCGGATCCACTTCGGCATGGAGGGCGTCGAAATTGCGGGCGATCGCTTCGAAATGCTGCGGCTTGGAGGCGAGCTTCAGCTTGCCGGCGCGGCGGAAATTACAGTCGATGCCTTCCTCGGCGACCAGCGCCTCGATGGTGTCGACGGAATCGTCCAGCGCCCGGTAGAGCGCGATCGCGCGTTCCTTGCCCAGCTCCGCCTTGGCCGAGAGGTAGCTGTGGGCGAGGCCGTTGTTCAAGTGTCCGCCATTGCGTCCGGACGCGCCCCAGCCCACCCCCTCCGCCTCCAGCACCGCCACCTTGGCGCCAGCCCTCGCCAGTCGGTGCGCGGCGGCAAGGCCGGTGAAGCCGCCGCCGATGATGGCGGCATCGTAGTGCCCCTCGACGGGGCCTGGCGCCCCGCCGGTAAATACCGGGGCTGTGTCGTGCCAGTAGGAGATCAGTTTCATCGGCAATCCGCCTGTTTCAAAGCCCGACCACGCCTGCAAGACCCGAAATGTCCGATATCTCGACATAGCCGTAGTACGGGTTGGCCGGTTCGTGGCCGCGATTGACCCAGACCTTGTTCTTGATGCCGAGGTCGTGAGCCGACATCAGGTCGTAGCGGAAAGAGGACGAGCAGTGAAGAATATCTTCCGGGCCGCAGCCCAGCCTGTCGAACATGTATTCGAAGGCTTGGAAACGGGGCTTGTAGGCCTGCGCCTGCTCGGCCGTGTAGACGGCATGGAACGGCGCGCCGAGCTTCTCGACATTGGACATGATCTGCGCGTTCATGGCGTTGGACAGGATGACCAGCGGAATTTCCTTGGCCACCTTCGCCAGGCCGGCCGGAACGTCGGCGTGCGGCCCCCAGGTCGGGACGCGATCATAGACCATTCTGGCGTCGTCAGGGCTGAAGGCGACGCCGTTGCGCTTGCAGGTGCGCTCGAGCGCGTTGTGGATGACGTCGGCATAGGGCTTCCAGTCGCCCAAGATCTCGTCGAGCCGATACGCGGCGAAGTTCTTGATGAACTCCTGCATGCGCGGCTCGTTCAGCCGGCTGCCATAAAGGTCGCGCGCCGCTTCCGCCATCTGAAAATTGGTCAACGTGCCATAGCAGTCGAACGTGATGTATTTGGGCCGGAAGAAAGCCATGTCCGTCGATCTCCAGTGGAAGCACATTCGCGTTGGGACGTATTTCATCATAGGACGGCAGGTGGCGACCCACCTGACCGAAATAGCCCTCCCGAAAGCAGAAAGTTCCGTATCCGCCGTCCGGTTTGGCACGCTGTAGCATCTTGACGGTCGATGGGAGCGGCGGTCTCGGAGTCAAAGGCATCCGCCGTGGCCGGCGCCAGCACAAGATGCGGCGCATCCCTCGCGCTACGGCGAAAGATACTGCCGAAACCAACGCCTTCAGACGATCTGCGGCGCGCCGATGGACGAAACTTGGCGTCAGACGGAAGGATGCCTCATGCAGCACGGCGACATCGAACTCCAGGCCTTCGGGCCGGACCATATTGAGGGAGCCGTAGTGCTTTCTCGCCAGGAGAACTGGCCGCATCGCCCGCAGGACTGGCAGATGGCCCTGCAGCTCTCGAACGGTGCGGTCGCGCTCGATGACCAGGGCCGCGTCACCGGAACCATCCTGGTAACGCCCTACGGCGCGGATTGCGCCATGATCAACATGGTGATCGTCGACAGGAATGTGCGGGGCAAAGGGCTCGGGCGCCGGCTGATGGAACAGGCCTTCGCCCTTGCCGAGGACCGTCCGCTGCGGCTCGTCGCGACAGCGGACGGCATGCCTCTCTATGAAAAGCTCGGCTTTGTATCCTCTGGCACCGTTCTGCAGTATCAGGGCAAGGTTGCAGAATTTGACGCGCCTGAAGGCGTGGAAGCAGCAAGTGCCGACGATCTGCCGACGATCAAGGCGATGGACCGCGAGGCCTATGGCGCGGACCGGGAAGCTCTGATCGATGCGCTGGCCGAGCGCGGC
>NZ_JAMYLL010000116.1:0-2582 GCF_040318045.1 Mesorhizobium sp. M1338
GGACCGGTCGGCTCGCCGCCGCCCCCCCGGGGGCCCACCTTGGCGGTTCCGTATGGGGGTGGTCCTTAGGGCCGCAACGACAGTGAAGGGCAGCCAGGGGGAGGCTTTCTTGTTCCGCGCGGAATGGCGGCGCAGTCGCCAGGGGAAGAAAGTCGCGACCGGCTGTTGCGGGTTTAAGAACGAGGCGCAGCGAAGCGAAGACGGCCTTCGGTCAGACCAGCCCCATCGAGGACGCAGGTGGTGGGCCTTTCCATGAAACCGCCGGCCAGACGACGGTCGAGCTCCCATCGGAATGATCACCGCAACTTCGACTAACGTCAGGCAGCATCAAGCCTGGCCGTCCCCGTCACGCGTCATTGTAGAACGACGGATAGCTCGGAAAGAGACGCACCCGCCTCCTGATATCGGTCGAACGATGACGGGCCGCGAGGCGAGTCCCAGGAGCCTGATAATCTGCTGTTCAAGCAGGAGCGGCCGCATAGCGGACATCGATAGCCATCTTTGGGCTGGACGCCGGCACCAGCCGGCTGATCAGGGTTCGGCCCCGGGTTACCGCCCGAACGGGGCCAGCCGCAAGGCGGGGCCTCACCCTGATGTGCTCTGCCGAGCGAACGACGCTTGCCAAACTGGACCATCACACGCCGCACATCCTTCATTTGGCCAAAGGTCGAGCTGGCCTTAGCCGGCCACGTCAAGATGTCGACCTAGTTGAGGCAATCCCGCCGAGTTATGCGCTTCTCTATGGTCTCGCGGCTCGGCTTATCCGCATGGAAATCCCGGTCGACGGTGCCGGGGTAAAGCGGGAATCATGCCCGATGCTTGCCCTCAGCGACGTTGGGGAGATTTCGCGCAAAGGGCAGCACATTCGGCGAGGCAACCAGCGAAGATGGTCGTAGACAACGGCCGCTTCCCAGCAAGTATCGGCGAATATAGGGCAAAAATAACCGTGTGCCGCCATCAGGACGAAGGGGTCGATTGCACTCCGGCGCCCAGACTGATGACGCGAAAGCGGATCGGGGAGGGCTCGGCGCTCTCCCCTTGCAACAGCGGAGAGCGTAACATCAGGCCGCCCTCCCCAATTCTTCCGCCTGCGGCTGGAATTCGTGGAGATAATTGACCGCGCGTTGTGCGTGGGCGGCTGCCTGAAAGATCGCCCGCTTGTCGCTGCCCAGCAGGCTGGCCCAGCCTTGAATATAGGCGGCATGATCGGGTCTCGGCTCGAGCTCGGGGACGATATCGAGGTCTGCGCAGAGCATCGCAGCACCAAGCTCGACGAGCAATTCTTCGCGCGCCCGATCCGTGCGATCCTTGTGGTAGCGGCTGAGGTCCCTGTTCAGCCGCTGAGGAGCCGATGTCCAATGCAGGGTCTCGTGTGCTCTCGTGGCGACAAATGAAGCCATGTCCCGGAAAAATTCCGGTGACGGCAACTGCACATGGTCGGAAGAGGGAGAATAATAGGCCTTGTCTCCGCCATACCGCACAACCGCTCCGGTGTTGTCGAAAAAACGGTCGGCATGCTCGATGCGCTGGACAGGATCGGCGGCAGGCTCTGGTGCCGCATGATAGTGCGGCGGCAGACCTTCAATCTGGTCGGCGCAAAACACCGTGTAGGCCTTGAGGAACGGAATACCCCGCTCGACTTCCTCGCCATGCGCGTCGGTTTCCGTCCTGGTGAAGCGGCTGGCGTAAACAACCATGGAGCCGGTCTCGCCCTTGCGAACATGACCCCCGAGCTCCGCACTCTGCTTGAACGTCATCCAGACCGGAGAGACAAAGCCCCTCGCGACCGCCTCCGACCACAAAAGCAGTGTATTGATCCCTTGATACGGCAGGCCGTTGTGACGGAGCGGCCGTGTGATGCGACCGGTCGTATTCGCAACGCTCCACGGTTTGACCCAGGGACGCACGCCCTTCTGCAGATCCGCGACGATACGATCGGTGATTTTCGCGTAGATGTCGACGCGGGGCTTGTTGTTGTTCCTGTCCATTTCCAACCTCCATTCGAGGCCGCGCCAATCGCGGCCGTCACGAGGTCCGCACGCGCAGGACCGCAGGTCCGCGAACCCGCGCAGGATCGATGGGGAAGCTGAGAACCATCGCTTGCGGGCCGCAACGTCAGTGGAGGACGGCGCAGCCGTTTCGCGGCACGAGGACCGGAGCAGGACCATCATTCGTGACGGCCGCGATTGGCGCGGTCTTAATCACTTGCCGTGTCCATCTTTGAGCCGGGTGCCTTTGGCACAGCAAAGAGGCCGGCTCCCGAACGGACACCAGCCTCAGTATGAGAAGATCGGGCGGAGCCGAAGCTCCGCCCGATGGCAGTTAGCCAAGGGCCGCCATCTGGAGATCGGCTGCCTGCCGGTTGACGGTCTGGCCGGGGTTCTCGGTCTGGCGTTCGTAGGGCTTCCAGCTCTCGCCGACGATGTGCTCGTAGGCGGCAACGGCGCCCTCGGCGGCCATGCGCAGGGCATGTGCCTGAAGGCCCATTTCGGCGGCGAATTCGCGCTTGCGCTGGGCCTTGCTGTCGAAGCCGACCGGACCGTCAATGTCCTCGTCGCGGGTGTCATTGGCGAGCCTGGCCG
>NZ_JAMYLL010000117.1:0-2572 GCF_040318045.1 Mesorhizobium sp. M1338
TGCGCATTTCGCAAAAGCCGGACAGGGGTTCCGCTAATTCCCGGACAGCGATTTCGCTAATGTCGGGACAGTTTGGCGGCGACGGTCCTCGGGTGCCTTGTTGCGTTCATGGATGATTGATTTCGCTGTTTTCGGCGCCGGTCAAGAGGGGCGCTGCCTTTTGCTTTCGCATGCTGTCGCCATGGAGCACGATACGGTGGGCGTTGTGCACGATCCGATCGAGAATGGCGTCGGCGACGGTTGGGTCTGCGATCAAGTCATGCCATTTGGCCACCGGGACCTGGGCGGTGATCAGGGTGGATTTGCGGCGATAGCGTTCCTCGACGATTTCGAACAGATGGAAGCGCTGTTGGTCGGTGAGGGAGTGGGTTCCGAAGTCATCCAGGATGAGCAGTTGCGCGCGGGTGAGCTTGTCAATGAGGCGTGGGAAGCGGCCATCGAGACGAGCGAGCGCCAAATCCTCGAACAGGCGCGGCAGGCGCACATAGAGCACGGAATGATCGAGCCGTGCCGCTTGCCGGCCGAAGGCGCAGGCCAGCCACGACTTGCCGGTTCCGGTCTGGCCGGTGACGATTAGGTTCTCATGCGCCTTCAGCCATTCGCCCTGGGCGAGCGCCATGGTGCTGCGCCGGTCGAGCCCGCGCGGCGCGGCAAAGTCGATGTCCTCAATGCAGGCTTCGGGAAAGCGCAACCTGGCTGAGGCGAGCCGGTTCCGGACGCGCTTGGCGGCCCGTATGGCAACCTCGCGGTCGAGCATCAGGCCGAGCCACTCATCACGGCTGAGCTCGTTGGCGTTGTTCCGTTCGGCCAGTTCGCGCCAGGCGGCAGCCATGCCGGCCAGACCGAGGGATTGCATCTGGTCGAGGGTGGGGTTCGTCAGCATTCTTTCTTCCTTTCCTTCACTGGTAATAGTTCGAGCCGCGGATGTTGGCGTGCTGGGGAGTCGGCTTTGCCGGTTCTGGGGAGCTGGCCCGGTCGAGGCCGGCTTTGAGGATGGCGGTGACGGAGGAGTAGGCGATCGCGTTGATCAGCAGCGCCCGCTCGCAGGCGGCATTGAGACGCTCCGGCCCATAGCGCGGCGCCAGCGACAGGATGCCCATGGCCGAGCGATATCCCTGTTCCGGATGCGGTCGGTCGCGCATCATGCGCTCGACCAGAATGGCGGCGTTGGGGCCGATCCCGGCCGCCCGGCTGATCAGGCTGGCCGGCGTGGTGTTGGCGTAGCGCTGGTGCGCCTTGGGCATGTGTTCGTTGACGGTGACATGGCCGGAACGCTGTGAGCGACGCACATGGCTGGCGACACGCTGGTGATCGTGGAAGATCTCGACCACTCGATGAGTAAGCCGCACCTCGACGGTGCGCCCGATCAGCCGGTGCGGCACCGAGTAGAAGGTCTTGTCGACTTCGACATGGTAGTCAGGATGCACCTTCGCCGACTTCCACTCGGCGTATTCGAACGGTGCTGCCGGCAGCGGCTTCAAGGCGGCCCGCTCGATCTCCTCGAACAGTTCGCGGCGGCTTTGGCCGACATGGCGCATCGGCCGGTTGTTCAGATCCTCGAGCAGTTCGGCGATCGCCGCGTTGAGCTCGGCGATCGAGAAGAAGGATCTATTCCTGAGCCGTGCCAGAATCCAACGCTCGACGATCAGCACCGCGCCCTCGACCTTGCCCTTGTCGCGCGGCTTCCGGCTTCGGGTCGGCAGGATGGTGGTATCGTAATGCTCGGCCATGGCTGCAAAGGTCGCGTTCAGCGTCGGCTCGAACCACAGCGCCTTGACGACACCGGCCTTCAGGTTGTCGCATACGATCGCTCTGGTGACACCGCCGAAGAAGGCGAGCGCTCGCACCTGGCCCTCGATCCAGTCCGGCAGCTTTTGGCTGGAGCTGGCAAAGGCGAAGGTCAGATTGGAGGCACCAAGCACCGCGACAAAAATCTGCGCCGGGTAAATGGCGCCGGTCGCCGGATCCATCACCGGCACCGTCTGCCCGGCATAGTCCGTCTGCATCACCGCGCCCGCCGCATGCCGGTTGCGGAATGTGGCGCTCGTCCGGCGCTCGAAAGCGGCGAAGTGCTCGCAGAACCAAGTGTAGCCGTAGCCGTCCGGATGGGCGGCGCGATACTCCTGCCACAACAGCGTCAGCGTCACCCCCTTGCGCTTCAACTCCCTGGCGATCAGCGCAAAGTCCGGTTCGCTCAGGTCTTGCGGCGGACGACCGGCACGGCCAAACAGCAGCCGCTCAAGCGTCGCCTCGTCGTGGCCGGGCGGCAGCGGCCAGCATGCCAGCCCGGCCTCCCGCGCCCGCAGCAAATAGGTCGATACCGTCGTCTTGCTGATCTTCAGCCGTTCTGACACCTCACGCACCGAAAGACCCTGCTCATGGGTCAGGCGCAAGATCGCTTGGATATCCCTCACACTCGTTCGTCTCGCTTGCTTCCGTCTCGGCATGGCCCCTCTCAACGTCATCGTGAGAGGCCAAACTGCCAGAACGGCGCAGCCGAGAACCGACCGTTAAATCCGCTCCCGAAAACTGTCCGGGATTTAGCGGAAACGCTGTCCGCGAATTACCGAAA
>NZ_JAMYLL010000118.1:0-2534 GCF_040318045.1 Mesorhizobium sp. M1338
GAACGAACCCGCTGCGCGGGAGGGGCGCCTGCGGTTGAGGTAGAGATCAAGAACCGGTCGTCGCGCTCGCGTTGAGCGTCGTTCGGCTAGAGCAGAGCATGGCGAGCTTCTTCAACAAGGAGCCTGACCATGCACCATCCTATTCTCGATGCACGGATCAGCCCGCTGCGCCAGCGGCTGATCGACGACATGAACATGCGGCGTTTCTCACGGGAGACACAGCGCAACTATCTCCGCGATATCGGACGCCTGGCGACATTCCTCGGGCGTTCACCAGACACAGCGACCGCCGACGACCTCCGTCGGTTCCAGATCGACCAGCAGGAAGACGGCGTTCCCGTGCCGACGATGAACAGCATCGTGTCGGCGCTACGCTTCTTCTTCACCCAAACGCTCGACCGCCCGGACCTGGCCCGCCGGCTCGTCCGACTGTCGCATCCGCGCCATCTGCCCGTGGTGCTCAGTCGCGACGAGGTCGCCCGGCTGCTCAACGCCACCACGTGTCTCAAGCATCAGGCCGCATTGTCAGTCGCCTATGGCGCGGGCCTGCGTGTCGCCGAGGTGTCGATGCTGAAGGTTGCCGACGTCGACAGCGAGCGCATGCTGCTGCGCGTCGAGCGTGGCAAGGGCGGGCGCTATCGCAACGCCATGCTCTCGGAGGACCTGCTCACTCTCCTGCGGCAATGGTGGAGGGTCGGACGTCAGCAGGGCGTGATGCACCGCGACGGCTGGCTGTTCCCCGGACAGCACGCGATGAAGCCGATCAGCACGCGGCAGCTCTATCGCATAGTCGTCGAGGCAGCGCAGGCCGCCGACATCGCCAAGCGGGTGGGGCCGCACACGCTGCGTCACAGCTTCGCCACCCACCTGCTGGAGGACGGCACCGACATCCGCATCATCCAGGTCCTGCTCGGGCACGCCAAGCTCAACAACACCGCACTCTACGCCAAGGTCGCGACCCGAACGGTGCGCACGGTTACGAGCCCGCTCGACAAGCTCGGCCTGTTCAAGCCGGGAGAGATCTCGCCCGACGGTTGAGCCGTGCGTGTCTCGATCGAGGTCGCCGACATCTTCCGTGCTGCCGGGCCACCCTACCGGGCCGCCCATGCAGGTCATCTGAGCCTCGCCCAGCTCAAGGTCATGTCGGCAATCGAGCACTGCCGCACCGCCGCCCTCGGCGGTCACGTCGAAGCCTGCGAGGACTGCGGCCAATGGCGGATCGCCTACAACTCCTGCCGCAACCGGCACTGTCCGAAGTGCCAGGGCGCGGCGGCGCGGACTTGGCTGGCCGAGCGCGAGGCCGACCTGCTGCCGGTCGGCTACTTCCACGTCGTGTTTACGCTCCCCGCCGAGGTCGCCGACATAGCCTTCCAGAACAAGGCGCTCGTCTACGACCTGCTGTTCAAGGCGGCAGCGGAGACGATGCTGACGATCGCCGCCGACCCGAAGCACCTCGGCGCCAGGATCGGCATCACCGCCGTCTTACACACATGGGGCTCGGCGCTGACCCACCACCCGCATGTCCACATGATCGTGCCGGGCGGCGGCATCGCGCCGGGCGGAAGCCGCTGGGTCTCGTCGCGTCCGGCCTTCCTGCTCCCGGTGAGGGTTCTCGGCAGGCTGTTCCGTCGCCTGTTTCTCACCCGGCTGGTCGCGCTGCACGCGGCGGGCCGGCTCAGCTTCTTCGGGTTGATAGCGCACCTGCTCGAGCGGCGGGCATTCCTGCGCCATCTTGCTGCCGTGCGGAAGAAGCGCTGGGTGGTCTATGCCAAGGCCCCGTTCGCGGGACCGGAGGCGGTGCTCGCCTACCTGTCGCGCTACACCCACCGGGTCGCGATCTCGAACCGCCGCCTGATCGCCTTCGACAAGAACAGCGTCACCTTCCGCTACAAGGACTACCGCCGCGACGGCGCCGATCGCCAGCAGGTCATGACACTGGCGACCGACGAGTTCATCCGCCGCTTCCTGCTTCATGTTCTGCCGCGCGCCTTCCATCGCATCCGGCACTATGGGCTACTTGCCAGCAGTTCCCGCAACACGAGCCTCGCACTCGCCCGCGAGCTGCTCGCGGTCGCGCCTCCCCCCACGAACGACCCTGCGGCGGAACCGGACGACTTCCGGCCGCCATGCCCCTGCTGCGGCGGACGCATGATCATCATCGAGACGTTCGAACGATGGAGGCAGCCGCGCGGACCGCCGCACAAGGCGGCGACAGACCGGGAGAACTGTCCATGACCCCGCATGGTATGATCCAGCCTTCAGCCACAGGCACCCAGCCTCCGGCAACGGACCCACCCGTCTCTACGGTGATCATCGACGCCGAACCGGTCGCGTCCGGCCGCGCGACGAGCCGACGATACCGCATGGCTGAAAGGCAAAGCGGTCCGGCCGCATCAAACCCGCCGCTCGCCGGCGGCGGTCGCGCCATCGCCGACACCAGCCGCAAATCGAAATCCCCATAGCCATCGACTGTGGCCCGCGGGTTCCTTCCTCGGGGACTTTCGTACGCCTGCCGGCGCCCGAAACTCTTCACG
>NZ_JAMYLL010000119.1:0-2459 GCF_040318045.1 Mesorhizobium sp. M1338
GTCAATCCGAGCCGACCAAGAGACCGATCCTCCCTCAATCAGATGGCCTTCATATATGAATAGATTTCCCCGGACAGCCCTGCCCACAAGGGGGGAGATCATGCGCCTCAATTGCTCGCCGCCAGCACCAGCACCGGCTTTTCGCTGTACAGCGCCGGGAACAACGCCTTCAGGTTCGCCACCTTGGGCAGGTCGTTGTAGACGATGTAGGGATAGGTCGGGTTCAGCGTCAGGAAATCCTGATGATAGTTCTCCGCCGGATAGAAGGTCTTGCCGGTTTCCACCGTGGTGACGATCGGCTCCGGGAACACCTTGGCCTGGTCGAGCTGGGCGATGTAGCTCTGCGCGATCTTCTTTTGCGCATCGTTTTCGGCAAAGATCGTCGAGCGGTACTGCGTGCCCGAGTCCGGCCCCTGGTAATTCAGCTGGGTCGGGTTGTGAGCGACCGAGAAATAGACCTGCAACAGCCGGCCGTAGGTCACCTCGGCCGGATCGTAGGTGATCTCGACGGATTCGGCGTGTCCGGTGCGGCCCGAGCCGACGGTCTCGTAGACGGCGGTGTCCTTGTCGCCGCCGGTGTAGCCGGAGATTGCCTTGGTCACGCCCTTGACGTGCTGGAACACGCCCTGCACGCCCCAGAAGCAGCCGCCGGCGAAAATCGCCTTCTGACTGCCGGCCGCCGCCTTTTCGTCCAAAGCCGGCGGCGGGATCTTCACCGCGTCCTCGGCAGAAACCGCCGGCGTCAGCCAGAAGGCGGCGCCCGCGGCGGCCAGCGCCAGCGCGGCGAGGGCGCCTTTGACAAAACCGAACGAACGATTCTTGATATTGGTCATGGTTGCACTCCTCATGGCTTCCATTGGGATCAGTCTATTGGATCAGGAACGGCGGCGCGATGCGTGAGTTGCGGCGGAACCTCACATTCGCGTGCGCCGGATGGGCGAAATCTTACCGTCGGCGCTGCCCCTCACTGTCCTGCCGGACATCTCTCCCCGTAAACGGGGAGAGAGCGGCTGGCCGCGACGCTGGCGTTTTTTCCTGCAACGCCGATGATTGGCGAAACCGTCGAAGAGCGCCCCTCTCCCCGTCACTATACGGGGAGAGGATGCCGGCAGGCAGGTGAGGGGCAGCGCCAAGGGCGGCCATTATTAATGGACGGCTGAGACGCGGCAGAACTAGTTTGCCGGCTTCATAGCATCCGTCGCCGGTTTCATTGCGTCAGCCGCCGGCTTCATGGCGTCAGCCGCTGGCTTCATCGAATTGGTGGCCATCGGGTCGGCGGGCTTCATCGCGTCGGTCGCCGGCTTCATCGCTTCCGCGGCCGGCTTCATGGCATTGGCGACTGGCTTCATCGCATTGGCCGCGTCGTCGGCACGGGCGGCGGCAACCAGCGCCGTCGAGCACAAAGCGAGAGCGAGCGCCGGCAGCGTCAGGCGGGACAGAATGGTCATGGTGGTCTCCTCGGGGGTTGGTCGTTGAAGGCGCGCCCTCTTGGCGGCCGTGCTATGCGGCGCCGCGCGTGCGGCGTTTGCGCAATCTCTTGTTGAAGCGTGATCTAATTGGTCGCGGCGGCCAGGATCGGTCCGCCGCCTGGCGACTGGACGAGCACGGCGGTGCTCAGGCCGTCCGAAGCCGGCGGCAGATCCAGCGCGGTGGCGGCGCCGGTCCAGCCGCCGAGTTTCTTGAGCGAATGCACGACATTGGCGTGCGGCAGAGTGCGGCCGGTGTTTTCGCCGCGCGCCACCGGCACCTCGACGACGCCTCGGAGATAGCGCACCAGCCAGACATCGGCCTTGCCGCCCGGTGCGGTGCCGGCGCCGATATTGACCTTGCCGCCGTCAAGTGACAGCGACGGACCGCTGATGTGGCCGGCGCTTGCGATCAGCTGTTCGATCTCGCCGGGCGCGGCGCCGACGACATCGGCATGGCCATTGACCACCACTTGCGGCGTGAACGGCCCGTCATGGCCGAGCGGCGGCTCGTAGCTGACCTGGCGCTGGGTGAATTCCTGGCGGCCGAATGTGTCCTTCCAGCCGAGATAGTCCCAGTAGGTGACGTTGAAGGACAGCGCCAGCACGCCGGGCTGGTCCTTGACCTCGATCAGATTGGCATTGGCCGGCGGGCAGGACGAGCAGCCCTGGCTGGTGAACAGCTCGACCACGGTGAGCGGCCGGGCGGCGGCCGCACCGAACGACACCGCCAGCGCAAGCGCGCAGAGGCTTAACACTGTGACGAACTTGCTGGACCCCGACATCGGCTTGCTCCGTGGACGGCGGCGCCTGGATGCACCACTCATGTCCCCACTTCGCCGCTGTCTGCCGCTTCGTTACAGCGCTCACCGGTTTGTGATCGCTAGCGTTCTTCCTTCTCCCCCTGTGGGCTAGCGTGCGCACACATTTGCTTCGGCGCAGTTCTTGAAGGCGCCAGATAGGGGTTGAAGAAGTTGAATCGTCTGTGATTCT
>NZ_JAMYLL010000120.1:0-2007 GCF_040318045.1 Mesorhizobium sp. M1338
CCGCGAAGACAACCATGCACCCGGCAGCGTCGTCTCGACGCAATTACATGCTTGACGTCCCAGCGGCGATTAGACAACCCCATCAGTTCAGCACCAGGTGAACACCGTTTGTGCACACTGGCGGTTGAGGGGTCGGTGCTCAATGTGATAGGCTTCTTCATGGCGTTGCTCTCCCCTGTGGATTCGATACCCCGAGCCTACCGCTCAAGGTGGGCAACGCCAACCAAGCTCATAATCCCCCGCCGATCTCTACAGAGGTATGTTCATCAATGCCATCATCTCGAGATGCGCTAACAATGCTAGTTATTGTTACGCAGAGTTGTAATCTAGCAACCACCATGGCTTTTATAGACCCTTTTCGCGCTGCAAACTATCTGGAGGGCGAGACTCTGTTCCAATGGAAGTTGGCTTCGTCGAAGGGCGGTGCTTGCCTGGCGAGCAACGGGGTTTCCTTTGAAACCCTTCCGCTCAAGGATGTGCTGAAAGAGCATTTTGACATCGTCCTGGTGTCATCAAGCTGGACCCCGGAAACCGTGGCAACGCCGGACTTGTTGGCGGCCCTCAGAAAATGGGCGAGGGCCGGCAGTCTAATGGTTGGCATCGATACTGGAGCATTCATACTTGCTGAAGCAGGTCTGCTTGTGGGCAAGCGCGCCACCGTTCACTACGAACATTTAAGCGCATTTCAGGAACAGAATGCTGATGTCGAAGTGAGTGAAGACATCTTCGTACGAGACGGCAACCGCTTTACGTGCAGTGGTGGCATATCCAGTAGCGACGTGGCGCTCCACATAATTGACGCAGCCTGTGGAAGTCCGTTGGCGAAAACTGCTGCCTATTACATATTCCATCCCGGGCTGAGGCAGGCGGGGGTCTCTCAAAATCCTTGCAATACGGAGCCCGTTGTGAGCAAGGCGCCAAAAACGGTTCGACGCGCCATTTCAATTATGGAGAACCATCTAGAGCATTGCATTTCGATACCCGAAATTTCCCTCCAAGTGGATATATCTCCTCGTCAACTCCACAGGCTGTTCGAATGTTACGTCGGCAAATCTCCTGCGCTTTACTATCGGGACGTTCGACTTGATCGCGCGCGGGGCTTTGTAACGCAAACTGACATGTTGCTTCATGAAATAGCAATTGCCTGTGGCTTTAGGAGTCAAGTGCATTTCAGCCGAGCCTATCGAGCGAGATTTGGCATTCAACCGAGTACAGATCGCATTGAAGGCCGCATACCATTCGAATTTCGAGCGTGGCCCCTGTATCGAAGAAGTACCCATACGAAGACGGCCGCATGATTGGCACGCGAGCGTGTGCGCTGCGGGCTTTATGATGACGTTACGTCAAGGTCAGGCGGCCTGATTGGCCGGCTTTTCGGCTTCGCGCAGGCGCTTCCATTCCCCGGGGCAGTAGTTCGTGCAGACGCGAGGCGGGAAGATCGGCAATTCGGGCCAGGCCGACGGCAAGCCAAGCTTTCGGGCCGATGTCGTTGAGGCGCGCGCGTTTATGCCGACCACCGAACTATGCCGGGCGGGCGCGTTTCCGCCAACGTTTTTTAGGAATAGCCGCTGCAGGTTCGGCACAGATTAGCTTCTCTCCGTCGCAACTTCGGTGAAGCTCAGTTGTCAGAAAGGCAATGAGCTGACACGCGCGGGGTTTGCCGGAGGCTCCAAACCTTGAGAAGGTGGAGCCATCATGAGCGTAAGCGGGTAGCTGATGCCGTTCAGCGATGGTAGTTCCAAGGCATGAGCGCCTCGATAGCGCTGTTTGGCCAGCCATTGGCGATGCGCTCGAGGGTCTGGGTGAGCCAGGCGTGCGGATCGACCTGGTTCATCTTGGCGGTGGTCAGCAGCGTGGCGATGGTGGCCCATGTCCGTCCGCCGCCGTCGCTGCCAGCGAAGAGGCTGTTCTTTCGGGTAATTGCGAAGACCGATTCATTATGCACCTCCTTTTCAAATGGCGGTGAACAGCGATTCCTGGTTGTCGTCGTGGATGCGATGCGGAGTA
>NZ_JAMYLL010000121.1:0-1898 GCF_040318045.1 Mesorhizobium sp. M1338
ACGGCGCAGCCGAGAACCGACCGTTAAATCCGCTCCCGAAAACTGTCCGGGATTTAGCGGAAACGCTGTCCGCGAATTACCGAAACACGCAGGCAGGCCACTCCCGGCGCAATCCCTTGGCTGGCGGAGGTTACCAAAAAGCTGAAACCACGTAGACGGCGTAACTGACCGCCCGGAACCGATGGGCGTGTTTTAATTTGGGTATACCCGGCCTAAACATCCGCCATGAACACGTCGCGACCGGAGCCGTATATTTTGGGCTCAATCTGCGTTAATGAACAGATCGTCGCGTCGGCACACCCAAAATGAACAGTTTGCATGACCCGCATCGGATACGCTCGCACCTCCACCACCGACCAGAACCTCGCCGCGCAAATCGCCGCGCTCAAGGCCGCCGGCTGCGAGGTCATTCGCGAGGAGCAGAAGAGCGGCTCTACTCTGGAAGGCCGCCCGTAGCTCAACACCATCCTCGACTTAATTCATGCCGGCGAGACGCTTGTCGTCACCCGGATCGACCGGCTGGCCAGATCGCTGCGCGACATGCAGGTGATCGTGGACAGGCTCAAGACGAAGGGCGCGCATCTCTTCGCGACAGAACAACCTGTCGATACGTCGACCGCCGCCGGTAAGGCCTTCTTTGACATGCTTGGTGTCTTTGCCGAGTTCGAGACCAATCTGCGGCGCGAGCGCCAAGCGGAGGGAATCGCTGCCGCCAAGAAGCGCGGCACATACAACGGCCGGCCGCCGAAAATCGACCGCGATGCGATCCAGCAAAGGCTTAAACAGGGTCACGGCCCAACACAAATCGCCCGCGATCTCGGCGTCTCACGCGGTACTGTCTATCAGGTGAGGAAGGGCAAATGACGAGGGGCAGGCCCATAACCCGTCTGACGCCAGCGGCGTGCGAAGAGATGCAGACCCGCATGCTCGAGGTCTGCCAGAAGATCGCGGAGGACCACGGCCTGGTCATCGAGGGCGCCGGATGGCACGGCACGAATACCGGATTCTCCTTCGAGCCCGTGTTCCGCGTCAGCATTCCCACCTTCGACGGCACGGCATTAAATCTCGAAAAAGACAGGTTCGAGTTCCTGGCGGAGCACTACGGATTGGCGCCTTCGGACTTCGGACGCGAGTTTCGCACCGGAAGCGAACGGTTCCGGATCACCGGCATCGATCCCAAGCGGCCACGCTACCCGATCTCCGCTGAGCGAATTCCCGACCGCAGAGGATTCAAATTTGCCGCCGAAAATGTCGCCATGCTCCTCCAAGCGAAGGAGAATAGGCTGTGAAGTTCTCTGATTGTTCCGCGAGTTGGCCAAAATCGCAGCTTCGGGCCGATTAGGCCATTCTGGTTGGAGAAACAGAACCGCCGCCGGTGGTGTGCCGGCGGCGGAAGATGGTTCGGACGGAAATGACCTGTGTGACGCCTATTCGGCGGCCACCTTGTAGGCCTCCGTCTGCTCGTCGGTGAGGTCCTCCTTCTGGAGAACCGGATTCTCATCGACGTAGTCCTGCGCCGGCTCGATGATCGCATCGCCGTCGAGCTCATCCTGATCTGCCGGCGTACCGCCGTCCTCCTGCTCGATGCGCTCGTGCTTCTTCAGCCACGTGACGAGCTTTTCCGGGTCGGGGGCAAACAGCGCCGCGGAATGGACGAAACGGCCCTCCGCCCTGAGCAAATGACCTTCCGAAAGTTTGCGACAGAACCCGAGCACGGCCTCACATTGGCCGCACGCAACGGCGAGTGGTATCAAGGGCAGCTGTTCTGGGTCGGTGCCCCAGGGTTGCTCGGCAACAGGTTTAGACATGGGGCTTCAAGATTGAAGGTGTGCCGTTGAAACATGTTCTTGTCATTGACGATGATGCCGCAATGCGGCGCCTCATCGCCGAGTATCTCA
>NZ_JAMYLL010000122.1:0-1861 GCF_040318045.1 Mesorhizobium sp. M1338
GCACACGGGGATGGCGCCGACGACAAGCGGCTCATCGCCTATGTGGTTGCGGCCGAGGCCGGATCGGACGACGAGGATGGCGGCGGGCTTGCCGGCGCCTTGCGCGCGCATGTGAGCGGGCGGCTGCCGGACTACATGGTGCCGGCTGCGTTCGTGCGGCTCGCGGCGCTGCCGCTGACGCCGAACGGCAAGCTCGACCGCAAGGGGCTGCCGGCTCCCGACGACGACGCCTATGCGCGGGCGGCCTATGAGGCGCCGCGCGGCGCGATCGAGACGACGCTGGCACAGATCTGGGCGGAGCTTCTCAGGGTCGAGCGGGTCGGACGTCACGACAACTTCTTTGAGCTCGGCGGCCATTCGCTCTTGGCGGTGCAGGTGCTCAGTCGAGCATTACAGCTTGGGCTGAACTTTAGCGCCGCCGATCTCTTCCAAGCCCCTGTTCTGAAGGAACTTGCATCGAAGATTCATTTAGAGCCACAGCCCAGTAGTCCGGGAGTGATTTCCGTTCGACCAACCGGATCGCAGCCACCGCTCTTCTTTGTCCCCACAGGCTTTGGAGATTGTTCCTATGTCCTCGGTTTGGCGAACGAAATGGACGTAGACTGTCCCGTCTACGCTTTACCATGGCCGTTTTTCGATGAAGTTCGTCCACTGACCCTTGAAGCGATAGCTGATCAGGTCATCCTCGCGATCAAAGAAATTCAACCGCAGGGACCATATCGCTTCGCTGGATACTCATCAGGCGGAATCTTGGCTTACGCAATCGCCCGGCGCTTGCTGAGTCTCGATGACGCTGTGTCGTTCATCGCTCTCATCGATGTTACGCTACCCGCAAACGTGACAAAGATATCACCCATCCAAATGGTACGAGACGTGGTGCTCGATTCTTTTGAATCCTTAGATGATGAGAGCTTCGAAGTGTTGGAGCAATTTGCTGGACAAAGTTCAATCGCTCAGCTGCTTGAAAAGGGGCAGCAAATTGGGGCAATACCTCTGGATCGTAATCTCGATAACGATGTTTTGATGTATGAAAGGACCGCCCGGTTCCACAAGGCGCTGCAGGCGTACCAAGTCCCAACCCTGCCAATTGAGATACATCAGTTTTATGCCACCGAGGCTCTCTTCAGTTCTCGGGCACGACAAGCTAAGAGTTCATTCTGCCCAGAGGCATGTTCGCCTATGCGCGGCTGGGACCGGGTCTTGAGTCCGGAGGCCATTACTGCCGTACCGATTATAGGCGACCACGTGACGATGATAAGTGTTCTGGAAAACCGCAAAGCTCTGGCCCGAGCCATTGTCAACGCCCTTAATCGGGGTTCTTGAAAAAGATCCCTAGCGAACTGCACCGAAGGTTCTGGCACCCAGACGAGGTTCGGTCTCGGATCGCGACAATCCCCAAATGTCGGAGGAGTTCTGGCTCGGTGATCCAAAGATGGGAAACAATATGTGGTCCGCCGCCGCTGCTGATCGACGACCGAACCGAGTCAATTCCAAGGCCAAGCTGCATTGGCTGAGCTTCTTGCAAATTCCGACGATTAACCGGACACCGTTCCGATCAAAAACCGGACGCGCTGGAGTGCACCCCCAGACTGAGACAAGGAAAATCGCGGACAGTTTCCCCGCAAGGAGAGGAAACTGGGGCATGGCCGGACGGCAAAGAGTTATTGATGATGACCAAAAGCTGGAGCTTCTCCGGCGCATGGAGGCGGGCGAAACCGTCAGCAAGTTGGCAGATGAGGTCGGTATCAGTCGGCAACGACTTTACGAGTGGCGTGATGCGCATTTCGCAAAAGCCGGACAGGGGTTCCGCTAATTCCCGGACAGCGATTTCGCTAATGTCGGGACAGTTTGGCGGCGACGG
>NZ_JAMYLL010000123.1:0-1800 GCF_040318045.1 Mesorhizobium sp. M1338
GACCCTGCCGACGCCGTGCTCATCAAAGAGTACAAAGCGGCTCTCATCAAAGAGTACAAGGGAGCGCCTGCGACCGGGCCGAATCCCAAAACCACTCAGGACTATGCGGCTACTCTTAGACGTTTCAGTCAATACCTGCATGAAAACAACAGGCCGGGGATTGCGGCTCGGCTTTACGAGGGGTCGCTGGATGAAGATGCCAGGCGTTATTTGGACTCCAGTGGTAACCGGTGGATCAGTGCACTAGCTCATCTCCGGAAGTTCCCGCCGTACGCCGCACTCGGGCGCGAAATTGCCCTTGCTGCTCGTCCGGAAGACGCAGTCGGCATGGAGGCTCGTGCCATTGGGGACGCCGCTGCGCAGCACAGCGGGCCGCAGAAGGCATTGGGTCGGCCAGAGAAGCCCCCTGGGAAAGCTAAGCAGCTGAGCGAGATCGGCAATTCAGGCGCTCGCGTGCTGATGCAGGCCCCCACCCATCAAGTGGGTGCATTGGCATGGGAGGCGCAGCCCATGATGCTGGGGGACGAGCACCTGGCACCGCATACCGGAGGCAGTGGGTCGATGCTGGGTGCCTCGGTGCTGCAGCCGGGTCACTCAACGGCGCGCGATTCGTCAGTGGTTGATCTGAATCCCCCCGCACCGTTCGAGTTGCGTGACCATGCTCGTTCTGTGCCGGCGGCGCCTGCCGGGCCAGCGTTCGCCAGGGCTGAGGAGACGCCCTCCGCGGTTGGCGAGGCCGCGGAGGCCGCAAGGTGGGCTCGGTTGCAAAAGCAAATGGACGAACCAGTGCATGATCCCGGCCCTCAAGTGGATACATCGCCATGGGAGGCGCAACTCATGGTGCAAGGGAGCGGACAAGAACACGCCGCGGCGCCCTACGCCGGAGGCAGTGGGTCGATGCTGGGTGCCTCGGTGCTGCAGCCGGATCACTCAACGGCGCGCCATCATCATGCGCCGGATTCGTCAGTGGTTGATCTGAATCCCCCCTCACCGTCCGAGTTGCGTGACCCTGCTCGTTCTGTGCCGCCGGCGCCTGCCGGGCCAGCGTTCGCCAGGGCTGAGGAGACGTCCTCCGCGGTTGGCGAGGCCGCGGTGGCCGAAAGGTGGGCTCGGTTGCAAAAGCAGAAGGTCGACGCTGATTTGTCGGGATATTTCGACTCGATTCCGCACGCGGACCTTCTACGATCGCCATGGGAGGCGCAACTCATGACGCAAGGGAGCGGACAAGAACACGCCGCGGCGCCCTACGCCGGAGGCAGTGGGTCGATGCTGGGTGCCTCGGTGCTGCAGCCGGGTCACTCAACGGCGCGCGATTCGTCAGTGGTTGATCTGAATCCCCCCGCACCGTTCGAGTTGCGTGACCATGCTCGTTCTGTGCCGGCGGCGCCTGCCGGGCCAGCGTTCGCCAGGGCTGAGGAGACGCCCTCCGCGGTTGGCGAGGCCGCGGTGGCCGAAAGGTGGGCTCGGTTGCAAAAGCAAATGGACGAACCAGTGCATGATCCCGGCCCTCAAGTGGATACATCGCCATGGGAGGCGCAACTCATGGTGCAAGGGAGCGGACAAGAACACGCCGCGGCGCCCTACGCCGGAGACAGTGGGTCGAGGCTAGGTGCCTCGGTGCTGCAGCCGGGTCACTCAACGGCGCGCCATCATGATGCGCCGGATTCGTCAGTGGTTGATCTGAATCCCCCCGCACCGTCCGAGTTGCGTGACCCTGCTCGTTCTGTGCCGCCGGCGGTGCAGCCAGATCCTCCAATAGGGGTCTCCGGTCGCGACAAGGGTCCTCTCTATTCCAACGAT
>NZ_JAMYLL010000124.1:0-1651 GCF_040318045.1 Mesorhizobium sp. M1338
TTCCAATGCCGCGCGCGGTTGTCGCTTCGATCGCTTGCATAACCCGGCCGGCGGCGGCCTTTTCGCCGAGATGATCGAGCATCATGGCGCCGGACCATATGGTGGCGATCGGGTTGGCGATGCCGAGATGGGCGATGTCGGGCGCGGAGCCATGCACCGGCTCGAACATGGACGGCGCCGAGCGGTCGGGATTGATGTTGGCGGAGGCGGCGAAGCCGAGCCCGCCCTGGATCGCCGCGCCGATATCGGTCAGGATGTCGCCGAACAGATTGGAGGCGACGACCACGTCGAGGCTCCCCGGCGCCATGATCATGCGCGCGGCGAGCGCGTCGACATGATAGCTGGTCACTGCGACATCAGGATAGTCCGCCTCCAGCTTTCGCGTGATCTCGTCCCAGAACACCATCGAGTATTTCTGCGCGTTGGATTTCGTGACGGAGGCAAGTTTGCGCCGCCGCGTCCGCGCCTGCTCGAAGCCGAAGCGCAGGATGCGCTCGACGCCGGCGCGGGTGAAGATCGAGGTCTCCACAGCGACCTCGTTCAGCGTGCCTTGATGCACGCGCCCGCCGGCGCCCGAATATTCGCCTTCGGTGTTCTCGCGGATGCACAATATGTCGAAGCTCTCGGCCCGCAGCGGCCCTGTCACACCCGGCAGCAGACGGTGCGGCCGGATGTTGGCATATTGCACGAATGCCTTGCGGATCGGCAGCAGGAGACCGTGGAGCGAGACGGAATCCGGCACTTCCGCCGGCCAGCCGACCGCGCCGAGAAGGATGGCGTCGAAGCCGCGCAAGGTCTCGATGCCATCCTCGGGCATCATGCGGCCGGTATCCTTGTAGAATTTACAGGACCAGGGGAACTCCGTACCCGTCAGGGCAAAGCCGGCATGTCTGGCCGCCGTCTCCAGCACCGTCCAGGCGGCGGTGGTGACATCGCGGCCGATGCCGTCACCGGGGATCAGGGCGATCGAGTAGGACTTCATCGGCATCTCTTCACAGGCTGATCAGGACGCTCTTGGTCCTGCGGTTGGCAAGATACGCGTCGCGGCCGAGGTCCTTGCCGATGCCGGAGCGCTTGTAGCCGCCGGTCGGCAGGATATGGTCGCGCGAGCGGCTGTAGCGGTTGACCCAGACGGTGCCCGCTTCGAGCTTGCGTGCGAAGCGGATGGTGCGCGAGAGGTCGGTGGTGAACAGGCCGGAAGCCAGCCCGTAAGTCGGATGGCTGGCCAGCGCCAGCGCCTCTTCCTCGGTCTCGAAGGTCTGCACGGTCAGGACCGGGCCGAAGATCTCCTCGATGATTGCAGGATTGGCCTGATCGACATTGGCGATCAGCGTCGGCTCGTAGAAATAGCCGGGGCTGTCCATGACGTTGCCACCGGTCAGGCATTCGGCGCCGGCCTCGACCGCGGCTCGCACGATGCTGTCGATGCGCGCCCACTGCCGTTCCGAGATGATGGGCGAATACTGCGTCGTCTCGTCCCAGGTCGGCCCGGGTCGGGCCGCCTTCATCCGCTCCAGGATGGCGGCCGTCAGCCTGTCGGCGACTCTCTTCTCGACGATCAGGCGTGTGCCGGCCACACAGGCCTGGCCGGCATTGAAGGTGACGCTGCCGGCGATGGCCGTCGCCGCCTTGTCCAGATCGGCATCGGCAA
>NZ_JAMYLL010000125.1:0-1632 GCF_040318045.1 Mesorhizobium sp. M1338
CTAGCCCGGATATCTCACACTGTCTTTTGGCGTAGGTCTGAAGCGGGGATTTTGCGAGCGCGTGAGTTGCAGGCAAGGGCTGTCGCCGCGCGAAGCGGTGGTTGTGGTTCGGCGATATCCTTGTTGTTGACGGGAGGGTGGATCGGGGCGCTCAGATGGCGGCTGCCGATAGTCTGGCGTAGGTCAGGGCCCACTCGCGCTGGAAGGGGCAGGCGGAGTTCATGGCCAGCTTGATGCGGCGCACCGAGACGTTGACCAGGGCGCCGATCTTGAACAGTTTGAGGCGGATGGTGGCGCAGCTTGCCCTGGCGAGCCGTGTGTCCACCAGGCCGATGCGGCGCAGCGCGCAGATCAGCACATAGGCCATCGAGGCGAACCAGAGCCTGAGCTGGTTGGCGCGCAGGGTGGCGGCAGAGGTGCGGTCGGCGAACAGGTCGAGCTGGCATTCCTTGATGCGGTTCTCCATCTCGCCGCGGGCGCAGTAGAGGTCCTCGTAGAGGCATTGCGCCGGCCAAGCCTCGGCGGCGAGCGAGGTGACGACAAAGCGCGGGTTGGCCTCGCCTTGCGTCCACTCGGCCTTGGCCACGACCCGGCGCCGGCCGCTCCAGCTCTTGCGCGTGGTCCACAGGAAGTCCTTGAAGCGGCGGGCCGGCCGGCTGGTGAGGGCACTTTCCACCCTGGCCGCGTCCAGTTCAGCCGCGATGTGGCGGGCCAACCGAACATTGCGGGCCAGGCCGAACAGGTAGTCGACGGCGTTCTGCTCGCACCAGGCCATCAGCTCCTCACGAGCGAAGCCGGAATCGGCGCGCAGCACGATGCGAACCTTGGGCCAGCGCTGGCGCAACTGGCGCACGATGCGCTCGATCTCCTGAACCGCGCCGGCGGCGGCGTCGATGTTGGCGGGCCGCAGCTTGGCGCACAACAGGTGATCGCCGCAGAAGACGTAGAGCGGCAGGTAGCAGTAGTTGCCGTAGTAGCCGTGGAAGAAGCGCCCCTCCTGGTTGCCGTGCAGGGGATCGTCGGTGGCGTCCAGATCAAGCACGATCTCTTCGGGCGGGGCGGCGTGCGCGCCCATGAACAGCTCGACGAACAGCGCCTCGATCGCCGCCGGATCGTGGCTGATCTTGTGATAGCGCGAAGGCTGCGGCCGGCTCAGCTCCAGCCGGTTGAGCGTCGACTTGCCGGCGACGGCCGCGCATTTCTTGTGACGCCGCGCCTTGAGCTTGCCGGCCAGCACCGCCAGCACCGGATCATGGCGCAGTTCGTCGTGGTCGTTGAGGTCTTCATAGCCGAGCGCAAGCGCGAAGATCCGCTGCCCGACCAGCGTCTTCACCGCATGCTCGATCAAGCCCGGATTGCGGGCATCCACGAAGCAGCGGGCAAAGCGGCCGACCAGTCCGATCGCCCGCTCCGTCAGCCCCAGCAAAAGCGCCCCGGCATCCGACGTGATCGTCCCGCCGTCAAAACCGGCCACAACGGCGCGCTTTTCAACAGCTCCAAAATCAAACCGTTCTGCGCTACACTCTGTTTGCATCGGGGAACACCTCTGCCTAGGGTAAGTCTTTGTCGCAGAAGCATTTTCCCTGATTCGGAGCCCCGATGCACCTCAACTCTGTGAGATATTCGGGCTAG
>NZ_JAMYLL010000126.1:0-1608 GCF_040318045.1 Mesorhizobium sp. M1338
GAGCGCCAATCGAGGCCGGCGCGAGATCGAAGAGTTGATCGGCTTCTTCGTCAACACCCTGGCGCTTCGGCTGGACCTGTCGGGCCAGCCGAGCGTGGCGGAGCTTCTGGAGCGGACGCGGCGCATAGCGCTGGCAGCGCAGGAGCATCAGGATCTGCCATTCGAGCAGGTGGTGGAGATCGTGCAGCCGCCACGGCATCTTGATCACACGCCGCTGTTCCAGGTGATGTTGGCCTGGCAGAACAACGCCGTCGGGTCATTGGACCTGCCGGGGCTGAGTGTGGAGGCTGCCGGGGATGGGTATGATCAGGTCAAGTTCGATCTGGAGCTGAGCCTTTGCGAGCGTGGCGAGGAGATCGCCGGAAGCTTTGGCTATGCGACGGCGCTGTTCGACCAGGCGACGATCGAGCGGCAGCGTAATTATCTGCTGGCGCTGCTGCGGGCGATGGTCGCCGATGCAGGCCAGCCGGTCGGCCGCATCGACATCCTGCCCTCCGACGAGCGCGCCTACCTGCTGGAGGAGCTGAACCGGACGGCGGCGCCTTATCCGTCGGACCGGTGCATCCATGAACTGTTCGAGCAGCAGGTGCGGCGCGCCCCCGATGCGGTGGCGGTGGTCCATGAGGACGAGCGCCTGAGCTATGGCGAGCTCAACGCGCGGGCCAACCGGCTGGCGCATCACCTGATCGGGCTCGGGGTCAGGCCGGACCAGCCGGTGGCGATCTGCCTGGAGCGCAGCGTGGCGATGGTGGTGGGGCTTTTGGCGATCCTCAAGGCGGGCGGTGCCTATCTGCCGCTCGATCCGGCCTATCCATCGGCCCGGCTGATCCAGATCCTGGATGATGCCGCCCCGCCGCTGCTGCTGGCCGATGCGGCCGGCCGCGAAGCCCTCGGCGCCGCGGCGATGGCCGCTGTGACGGTGGTCGATCTGGAGACGGACACGTCCGCCTGGGCCGGGCTTCCCGGTTCCGATCCCGGTTGCCACGCCCTCGGCCTCACCCCCCGCCATCTCGCCTACGTCATCTACACATCAGGCTCAACCGGAGCGCCCAAAGGGGCACAGAACGAGCATCGGGCTATTGTCAATCGCCTGATCTGGATGCAAAAAGCCTACGCTCTCAATGCGACTGATGTCGTCTTGCAGAAGACGCCTTTTGGCTTCGACGTCTCGGCCTGGGAATTCTTCTGGACGTTGCTTGAAGGGGCGACCCTGGTGCTGGCGCCTCCGGCTGCACACAAAGATCCCGAAGCGCTTGTAAACTTGGTAGTCGGCCAAAGCATCACCACGGCACATTTCGTACCATCCATGCTGGTCAACTTTATGGACACGAAGGGTGTTGATCGCTGCACATCGCTGCAGCGTCTCATGTGTAGTGGTGAGGCACTTGCTGCCCCCCTTGCGCACAAGGTTCGGCGCATATTGCCTTGGACCGGCCTGCACAATCTATATGGTCCCACGGAAGCAGCTATCGACGCGACGGCCTGGAATTGCCCGGCTGATTTTGACGGGTCAGTTGTCCCGATCGGCCGTCCGATTGCGAACACGCGGGTGTATCTTCTGGACGGCCATGGCGCGCCGGTTCCATTCGGGGCGGTGGGCGAGCTTTA
>NZ_JAMYLL010000127.1:0-1544 GCF_040318045.1 Mesorhizobium sp. M1338
ATATGGTGGCGATCGGGTTGGCGATGCCGAGATGGGCGATGTCGGGCGCGGAGCCATGCACCGGCTCGAACATGGACGGCGCCGAACGGTCGGGGTTGATGTTGGCGGAAGCGGCGTAGCCGAGCCCGCCCTGGATCGCCGCGCCGATATCGGTCAGGATATCGCCGAACAGGTTCGAGGCGACGACCACATCGAGGCTCTCCGGCGCCATGATCATGCGCGCGGCAAGCGCGTCGACGTGATAGCTGGTCACGTCGACGTCCGGATAATCCGCAGCCAGCTTTCGCGTAATCTCGTCCCAGAAGACCATCGAGTATTTCTGCGCATTGGACTTCGTGACGGAGGCCAGCTTGCGCCGCCGCGACCGCGCCTGCTCGAAGCCGAAGCGCAGGATGCGCTCGACGCCGGCGCGGGTGAAGATCGAGGTTTCGACAGCGACCTCGTCCAGCGTGCCTTGATGCACGCGCCCGCCGGCGCCCGAATATTCGCCTTCGGTGTTTTCGCGGATGCACAATATGTCGAAGCTCTCGGCCCGCAGAGGGCCCTTCACGCCCGGCAACAGACGGTGCGGCCGGATGTTGGCATATTGCACGAACGCCTTGCGGATCGGCAGCAGGAGACCGTGAAGCGAAACGGAATCCGGCACTTCCGCCGGCCAGCCGACGGCGCCGAGAAGGATGGCGTCGAAGCCGCGCAAGGTCTCGATGCCATCCTCGGGCATCATGCGGCCGGTATCCTTGTAGAATTTACAGGACCAGGGGAACTCCGTACCCGTCAGGGCAAAGCCGGCGTGTCTGGCCGCCGTCTCCAGCACTGTCCAGGCGGCGGTGGTGACATCGCGGCCGATGCCGCAGGGCGATTGAGTAGGACTTCATCGGCATCTCTTCACAGGCTGATCAGGACGCTCTTGGTCCTGCGATTGGCAAGATACGCGTCGCGGCCGAGGTCCTTGCCGATGCCGGAGCGCTTGTAGCCGCCGGTCGGCAGGATATGGTCGCGCGAGCGGCTGTAGCGGTTGACCCAGACGGTGCCCGCTTCGAGCTTGCGTGCGAAGCGGATGGTGCGCGAGAGGTCGGTGGTGAACAGACCGGAAGCCAGCCCGTAAGTCGGATGGCTGGCCAGCGCCAGCGCCTCTTCCTCGGTCTCGAAGGTCTGAACGGTCAGGACCGGGCCGAAGATTTCCTCGATGATTGCAGGATTGGCCTGGTCGACATTGGTGATCAGCGTCGGCTCGTAGAAATAGCCGAGGCTGTCCATGACGTTGCCACCGGTCAGGCATTCGGCGCCGGCCTCGACCGCGGCCTTGACGATGCTGTCGATACGCGCGCGCTGCCGTTCTGAGATGATCGGGGAATATTGTGTCGCCTCGTTCCAGGTCGGGCCGGGCCGCACAGCTTTCATCCGCTCCAGGATGGAGGCCGTCAGCCTGTCGGCGACGCTCCTCTCGACGATCAGGCGCGTGCCGGCCACACAGGCCTGGCCGGCATTGAAGGTGACGCTGCCGGCGATGGCCGTCGCCGCCTTGTCCAGATCGGCATCGGCAA
>NZ_JAMYLL010000128.1:0-1459 GCF_040318045.1 Mesorhizobium sp. M1338
CTAGTACCTCTGCACAGGGATTATGACTCTTTGGCCGTTGGCTTTGGATAGGCCTTGGCCAATTTAAGGCGCGCTTGTTCGGTTGAGAACATCCAGTTGATGCGGGCGCGGCTGGTGTTTCGCAGGTGCTCCCAGGCAGCGGTCTGTGCGACAAGGCGATCGTAGCTGTCGATCCGGCGATCGAGGCACTGGCCGCGCAGAACGCCGATCTCGATCTCGACCATGTTGAGCCAGCTCGCGTGTTTGGGCGTGTAATGGAACTCCAGCCGTCGCAGGATGCGTCGCGCCTCTGATGCCGGCAAGGCCTGATAGAGCGCGGCGGGCGTGTGGGTCGACAGATTGTCGAGCACCACCCTGACGCGTTCGGCTTGCGGGTAATGGATATCGACGAGGTCGCGCATGCAGTGGGCAAAGTCTTGTGCTGCGCGCCGCTCGGTGACCTTGACCTTGCGCCAGGAACGATGCGCATCGAGGAAGACGAACAGGTTGGCGGTGCCGTTGCGTTTGTACTCGCAGTCGTAGCGCTCCAGCCTTCCCGGCGCGGCCTGGATCGGCTGACGCACTTCGCCGATGAGTTGGGTCGGGCTTTCGTCGAAGCATACCACGGGCCGCTTCGGATCTGCTGCTTCGGCATAGAGGTCGAGCACGTCCTCCATGCGCGCGACATATTCTGCATCGATCTTGGGAATGCACCACATGTCCTTGCGCCAGGGCTTGAGATCGTTCTCGGCCAGGCGCCGACGCACCGTCTCGCGCGACAGCTGTTCGTGCTCGGTCAGCTTGACGAACGCATCGGCCAGCAGCTCAAGGGTCCAGCGGGCCCGCCCGGGCGGCGGGCTGGAGCAGGCGGTGGCCACCAGCAAGGCTTCCTCCTTGCCGCTCAGCTTGCGCTCCGCCCCGGGGCGCGGCTCTTCGCTGAGTGCCGCCTCCAAGCCCATTTCCACGAAGCGGCGCTTGGTGCGGTAGACCGTGGAGCCACCGACCACTACCGTCGTCGCAATGGTCTCGTCGCCCAGGCCGGCATCGGCTGCGAGCAGGATCTGGGCTCGCTTGAGCTTGCGCGCTGGATGCTTGCCGCTGCGCAGCATCGCTGTGAGTGCGTCGCGTTCGGGTTGGTCGAGATCGACGCGATAGCGTACATTCATCCGGAAGGCCTCCTTCGCTTGCGGAGGTTCCGGAAGAATCAAAAAATGAATCAATTAGTTGACGGACAGTCGCCAGACCGACCCCGCTTCACACAAAAGCAGGGCCAGTATCTTGCCTTCATCTGGACCTACGGTCTGCTCAACGGTCGATCGCCGGCCGAACGCGACATGCAGCGCTTCTTCGGCGTCACCGCACCTTCCGTCCACCAGATGGTGCTCACCCTCGAGCGCGGCGGGTTGATCCGCAGGCAACCCGGCCTCGCGCGCAGCATCGAACTGCTCGTCAAACCCGATAGCCTGCCCCGGCTACAACC
>NZ_JAMYLL010000129.1:0-1427 GCF_040318045.1 Mesorhizobium sp. M1338
GGGCTAGCGTGCGCACACATTTGCTTCGGCGCAGTTCTTGAAGGCGCCAGATAGGGGTTGAAGAAGTTGAATCGTCTGTGATTCTGTAGCTGGCATTGTTGATTCTGGAGGTTTCGACGATGGCCAAGACCTGTCTGGGATACTTCGGTGACCTGCGCCTGCAAAAAAGGGGGGCATGGTGCTGGAGCGAATGTTCATGCGCCTTAGCGCGGGCATGCGCCGGCTTGCCGATACGCGCGCCGAGAAGGTCGCCTTCACGCGCCTATTTCGCAATCCCCACGTGACGGTGCGGGAGATCCTGCGCACGGCGGCGGCACGAACGGCCGAAGCGGCCGCCGGGCGCCACGTGTTGATCATCGAGGACAGCAGCGAGATCAACTATGAGGCCAAGGCTTCGCGCAAGCGAGGCCTTGGCCGTGTCGGCAACGGCAAGGATGTCGGGCTGTTCGTGCATCCGGCGCTGGCGGTGGATGCCGTGGACGGCAGCGTTTTGGGCCTTGCGGCCGCCACGATCTGGCGACGCGAGGGGCGCAAGCAGGACAATTATCAAGCCCTGCCGATCGAAGCCAAGGAAAGCTACAAATGGATCGCCACCGCCGAAGCAGCGTGCCGGGCGCTGACCGATACGCCGCTTGTCACCGTGATCGGCGACCGCGAGGCCGATATCTACGAGGTGTTTGCAAGGCTGCCTGACGCGCGCACGCATGTGCTCATCCGTGCCGTGCGGGATCGGGCTTTGGGCGAGCAGGGCCGTCTGTTCAGCGAGATCGCCAGGACGCCGGAAGTCGGTCGTATCGCCTTTGATCTGCAGGCACGTCCCGGCCGGTCGGCGCGCACCGTCAGCTTGGCCGTTCGCCTGGCTGCGGTCACTTTGCGCCAGCCACGCCTTGGCGCCGACCCCCGCGATCCCCGCGAACTTCCGCTCAACATCGTGGAAGTGCGCGAGATTGATCCGCCTTCCCCCAAGGATGCGGTGGTCTGGCGGCTTTTGACCACCCACACCGTCAACACGTTCGCCGATGCCATCGCTGTCGTCGATCTCTACCGCAAGCGTTGGATCATCGAACAGCTGTTCCGGACCTTGAAGTCACAGGCCATCGATCTGGAGGAAAGCCTGCTTGCCGACGGCGATGCACTCGAACGTTTGGCCGCAACCGCTCTGATTGCCGCCACCAGGGTCATGCAGCTCGTGCACGGGCGCGGTGCAGTTGGCCACACCGTCAAGGCGGCTCGCCTCTTCGGCTCAACCGAGGTCACCGTTCTCGAAAGGCTGATCGACAATCTCGAGGGCAAAACCGAAAGGCAGAAGAACCCGCATCCATCACACAGCCTCGCATGGGCGGCCTGGTGTATCGCGCGTCTGGGAGGCTGGAACGGCTATGCAAAGGAGCGACCACCGGGGCCCATCACCTTCTGCAACGGCCTCA
>NZ_JAMYLL010000130.1:0-1412 GCF_040318045.1 Mesorhizobium sp. M1338
CCTGGCGGGCGCTCGCTTTCGTAGCCGTTCCAGCCTCCGAGCCTGGCGATACACCAGGCGGCCCAGGCGAGCGTGTGCGTGGGGTGCGGGTTCTTCTGCTTTTGGGTCTTGCCTTCGAGTTTGGCGATGAGCATTTCCAGGACGGAGATCTCGATGGGATCGAAGAGGCGTGCGGCCTGGAAGTCGAGGCCCGGCGAACCACGTCCGTGTACGAGTTGCATGACCCTGGTGGCGACGACCAACGCGGTGGCGGCCAGGCGTTCGAGTGCATCGCCATCGGCGATGAGGCTTTCCTCCAGATCGATGGCCTGCGACTTCACGGTCCGGAACAGCTGTTCGACGATCCAACGCGAGCGATACATCTCGACGATAGCAATGGCGCCGGCCAGGGTGTTGACGCAATGTGTGGTTAGAAGCCGCCAGATCACCGCTTCCTTGGCCGAGGGTGGATCGATCTCACGCACTTCCACCATGTTGAGCATAAGTTCGCGCGGATCGCGGCTGTCGGCGCCAAGGCGGGGCTGGCGCAAGCTCACCGCGCTGAAGCGAACGGCCAGTTCGACGGTGCGGGCCGGCCGGCCGGGTCGGGCCTGCAGTTCGAAGGCAATGCGGCCGGTTTCCGGGGTCTTGGCGATCGCGCTGAACAGGCGCTCGCCCCGCGTACCCAAGGCCCGATCCCGTACAGCGCGGATGAGCACATGCGTGCGCTCGTCGGGAAGCCTTGCAAACACTTCGTAGATGTCGGCTTCGCGATCGCCGACCACCGTCATCTGCGGCGTGTCGGTCAGCGCCTGGCATGCCGCCTTGGCGGTACCGATCCATTTGTAGCTTTCCTTGTCTTCGATTGGCAGCGCCTGGTAGTCATCCGCCTTCTTTGCCTGGCGCCGCCAGATCGTGGCGCCTGCAAGGCCAAGGACCGAGCCGTTCACGGCATCCACGGCCAGCGCCGGATGTACGAACAGCCCGATATCCTTGCCATTGCCGGCACGACCGAGACCGCGCTTGCGCGAAGCCTTGGCTTCATAGTTTATCTCGCTGCTGTCCTCGATGATCAGCACGTGGCGGCCGGCGGCCACTTCGCTGGTTCGCGCCGCCGCCGTGCGGATGATCTCTTGCTTGCTCACGTGGCGATTGCGAAACAGGCGCGTGAACGCGACCTTCTCGGCGCGCGTGTCAGCCAGCCGGCGCATGCCCGCGCTGACACGCGCAAACATGCGCTCCAGAACCATGCTCCCCTTTTTTGCAGGCGCAGGTCGCCGAAGTATCCAAGCAACGAAGCCATCGTCGAAACCTCCAGAATCAACAATAGCAGCTACAGAATCACATACGATTCAACCGCATCAAGCCATTTTCCGGCCTCGCTTCTTCACGCTTGACCACAGCACGAAGCAAATGTGTGCGCACGCTAGCCC
>NZ_JAMYLL010000131.1:0-1408 GCF_040318045.1 Mesorhizobium sp. M1338
CGATAGAGCCGGTAGATGCGGTTGATGCCCGACGGCTCGCCGCCTTGCCGCAGCAGGATGAACAGCCGCCGGTAGCCGAAGCGCCGGCGCGCGTTGGCAAGGTCGCGCAACTGACTTCGCAGCTCCCTGTCCGGCGGGCGCCGTGACCGGTAGCGGACCATCTTGCGATCGGCGCTGACGATGGAACAGGCCCGCCGTTCCGACAGGCCCATGGCGGCCCTCAGATACGCGACGGCTTCGCGCTTGGCGACGGGACCTACCATTTTTTGACAGAAGCTCGCGCAGCGCCGAGGCTTCCAGCATCTGGTCGGCCAAAAGCTTCTTCAGCTTCGCGTTCTTCTCCTCCAGCGCCTTCAGCCGCTTGGCGTCGGAGACGTCCATGCCGCCATACTTCGCTTTCCAGTTATACAGCGTCGCCTCGGAGATCCCGTGCTTGCGGGCCAGATCGCCTGCCTTCGCCCCCGCCTCGTGTTCGCGCAAAACCGAGATGATCTGCTCTTCCGTAAACCGCTTTCTCTTCATCTGTCCGTCCTTCAATCGAGGCCGGACTCCAATCAAAACCGGAGGAAATTACCCGTGGCAGGTCACCGGCGAGGGGGCGCGGCGAAGCGCATCGCCACTGATCTGATCAGCCCGACGACGATGGGTGGCCCACTCGGTGACGGCGCGCAAGCTCCCCCTGAAGCCTTGGCCTTTCAGCCTTCGCCATAGCGCCGCGCCATTCCGTTCGCCCGCCGCCCACTGCGCATCAAGCCACGGGAGATAGATTTCGAGGGAGCTTTCGCGACTGCGGAAGATATCCGAACGCTGACCGCGCAGCACCTTGCGGATGACGCCACGACTGTGACCAGTCCGGCGGACGATCTCCTTGATGGCAACACCCTCCTTGGCAAGATCGAGAATGGCAGCGTTGGCTTCTTCTCGCCGGACATACCCCTCATATTGCAGCCGCTCGGCTGCGGTCAGGAGGTCCGGATCTATTCCGAGGGCCTTGCGAATCTGGCGCATGGATTTCCGCACAGCATCAAGGAAGGCACGACTGGCGTTCTCTGCGGGGCGGCAATCAAAGTGAGAGTGCAGCGTCAATCAGGATGAGAATGGCGGCGGCTTGAGACGCAGGGAGGGCGTAGCCCGACCGGAGTTTCGAGCCGGCGACGACGCTCCTTGTGGAGGCGTCTTGTGATCGCGGTCGCCCGGGTATGCTGGTGGTTTTTCCGATGGAGGAATCACCTTGTGCCCGGCCGCCACGTAACCGATCACCAGATGAGGCTTTTCATGAAGTTCCGGCAGACCCATACGCAATGCGACGCCGGGAGCAGGAGCCATCCACATGGGGTAATCGCGGGAGCGACGCGCCCTGAACCGATCATAGCCTTGGAGGGTGGCTGTTCCCCGATAAGATGAAATA
>NZ_JAMYLL010000132.1:0-1380 GCF_040318045.1 Mesorhizobium sp. M1338
CGGCGGCCGCCGGAGGCAAAGGCGGTGATGAGAAGGGCGCGGTCGCGCAGGTCGACGAGACGGTCGCCGGCGCAGGCTTTCAGGAGGGCGGTCAAAATATCGGCGGTCACCGCCTTCTTGCTCTTGCGGCCGCGCGGACGGGCGCTGGCGCGCACCGCCAGCTTTATTGCGCTTTGCAGCCCCGGCGCGTTGAAGTTTCCGACAAGTCCGCGCCATTTGGTCAAGGTGGACCAGCTCGACAGGCGTCGGCGCACTGTGGCGGGCGCGTGTGGTCCGTCGCTGCGCAAAAGCCGCTGGGATTTCAGCGTCGCCGCAACGTCTTCGGGCATGCCGTGCGCTGGATCGGTCTCGTGTTTCGCGAAATCCCACAAATGGTGGGCGACGAATTTTATCAAAAACGCCTCCGGCGCTGGCCAGGGCAGCGGCTGTCCAGTCGCGGCGAGCGCCCAGGCCTCGAGATAGCCGAGGTCGGAGGCCAGCGCCCGCAGAGAATTTGCGCCGATGCCTTCTTTCGCCAGGTGGCGCAGGGTGGCGACGTCGTCATCGGTCAAAAGTCCGGCCAGAAAATCGCGACGGTCAAAGGGCAGCACGGAATCGAGCGCGTCGAGGGCTTCGGCCCGTCTCGCGACGATTTCAGCAGTCTTGGCGTTGGCAAGCTGCGCTGTCACTGGCTCGTTTCCCTCTGGTTAGCCGCCGATACTTGCGGAAAGCCCGTAAAGCCCGTATATTCCGGAACAAAGGAGTCTCGCCGATGACCACCACCGTCACCGCCGCCGCTGTCTCGAAAAACTTCGGCGCCTATCAGGATGCCGCCGTCCGTGATCCGGTCATTATCACCAAGAACGGCCGTCCGCGCACCGTGCTGCTGGCCTACGAGGATTTTGTCCGCCTGTCGAAGCGCGACCGGCGGGTCGAACTGACAGCGGAGCTCGGCGCGAACGAGATCGCCGCGGTCGAAGCCTCCGAAATGGAGCCGGGTCTTGACCATCTCAACGACGAACTCTCTGGGTCAAAACCCGCCGGCGCAAAAAGCCTGACGGCAAAAAATGCCGCCGGCTGAAATCAAGGTCGGCAACCTCTTCCGCTTTTTTTGTCCCTGACTTCGGCAGCAACTCGAGGCGCGGAAAAAAGGCGACAAGGACCGGCCCTGCCTGGTGCTGGCGCTGGTCGCCATGCAGGAGGACGGCGCGCCGGTCGTCCGGGTCCTGCCGATCACCCATACGCCGCCGTCCAATCCCGATGATGCCATTGAGATCCCGGCTGCGGTCAAGCTGCGCTTGCGGCTCGACGGCGAGCGGTCGTGGATCGTTTTGACGGAAAGCAACCGCTTCGCCTGGCCGGGGCCCGACGTCCGGCCGCTGGAGACGGAGAGCGGCTATT
>NZ_JAMYLL010000133.1:0-1305 GCF_040318045.1 Mesorhizobium sp. M1338
CCGATCTGAACTTGCGGGCGAGCAAGGCCGGCCGGGCCCAGATGTAGTCGGTATCCTTGCTCAGCATGTGCCAGATGATCATTGCAAGCTTGCGCGCAGTGGCGACGGCCGCGATGTGCTTCCCGCGGCGCGAGGCGATCCGCTTGTGGAAGGCGCGAAGAGGTCCTGGCGATCGCACAGCCGCCCATGCCGCCTCCACCAGCATCCCCCGCGCATGGCCGCGGCCCTGCTTCGTGATGCGCCCGTGATAGGCTGGCCCCTCACCGGACTGCCGCACGCTCGGATTGAGGCCAAGATAGGCAACGAGCTTCTGTGGATCGCTGAAGCGCCGTATGTCGCCGATTGCCGCGGCAACGCTCGCAGCCACGGTGACGTCGAGGCCGGGCAACGTCATCAGGCGGCGGATTGTCGGATCCTGGAGGGCATGTACGGCGATATCCGCCTCGACCACCGTCAACGCCTCGTTGATCTGGTTAATCAAGCCGAGGTGGCGCTCGATGGCGGCGCGCTCATCCGCAGGCAATATTTGCCTCGTCAGCCATTTGCGCCCGCTGATCCCGACGAGGTTCCCATGCGGACATGGCGGGATCAGGTGGGCGTGGAGGATTGACTGGATCAGGTTCTTCAGCCGCGAACGCTGGCGAACCAGCTGTGTCCGCCTGGTGACCTGTCTTCGGAGGGCAAGGGTCCCCGGATCCGGAACCCAGACCTCCGGCAGAAAGCCCGAGGCGTAGAGCTTCGCAAGGACAGTGGCGTCGATCGTGTCAGTCTTCACCTTCGCGTGCGCGATCATGTGCACCTGCTTGGGATTGGCGATCACGATCCGATCGACGTAGGGCGACAGCACTTCAGCGACGGCAGCAGCATTGCCCGTGGCCTCGATCACCACATGATCATCGTGGGTGAGTTCCTTCCTGGCGAACTCCTCGAGCTTATTGCGCAGCATTTGAACGCGGCCGAGCTTGACGATCTCGCCATCAAGCAACGACACGACCTCGGCGGCTACGCGGTGTATGTCCATGCCGATAATACGCACGGTTCCCTCCATCGTTGGTCACGAATCAGGGAGCGAGCGGGCAACACGACAAATACGGATCCGCGCTCGCAGCGCATCCGGGCGAGTCGTAGGGGCGGCCAGATAATGTGCTCGAACTCGCAGTTCATCTGCATACGACGGCCTGCCCGCACTTGCGTGCTCCCGGTGCCCCGTGGCCCGGATGCGCCAAGCTTAACGAACCTGACGTACCGAACAAATGATGGCACCAAGAACATCATGCCGGATAATGCCTTCGTGGAAAGCTTCAA
>NZ_JAMYLL010000134.1:0-1264 GCF_040318045.1 Mesorhizobium sp. M1338
GCCGCGATCTCGCCCGGCTCGATGCGGAAGCCGCGGATCTTCACCTGGTCGTCGTTGCGGCCCAGGAACTCCAGATTGCCGTCCGGCAGATAGCGCGCCAGGTCACCGGTCTTATACAGCCGATCGCCTTCCACAAAGGGGCTGGCGATGAACCGCTCGGCCGTCAGATCAGGCCGGTTCAGGTAGCCACGCGCAACGCCGGCCCCGCCAACGTAAAGCTCACCCACCGCCCCGAACGGCACGGGCCCACCATGACCGTCCAGCAGGTACACCCGCGTGTTCGCAATCGGGCGCCCGATCGGGATGGAGGCCAGCCCCCCGACAGATTGGGCGATCTCGCAGACTGTCGCGAAGGTCGTTGTCTCGGTCGGACCGTAGCAGTGAATGAGGCGTACAGGACCTTCTTCTCTCAGCAATCTCAAAAATGAGGGAACGTCACTGACCTCGCCTCCACAGAGGAGGTACTTAAGTTGTGCTAACGTCGGAGCGATCGATGACGTATATTGGTTGAATAACGCTGTTGTTAGAAAAAGGGTTGTCACCCGTTGCTGTTCAAGTGACTTGGCAAAATTTGAAGGATTTATGACGGTCGTGGCATCCATTGCAATGATGCAGCCACCGTTGAGCAGCGGCGCCCACACTTCAAATGTGCTGGCGTCGAAGGCGGGATTACCCACCCACGCCATACGATCACTCGAGCTGAACTGCGCATAGCCATTGTTGATGACGAGCCGGTTGACCGCACGGTGAGCAACAACAACCCCCTTGGGAAGGCCGGTCGAGCCGGAGGTGTACATCACGTAAGCAGCAGCCTCGGCGCTCAATGCCAGGCCAGGATCGGCACTAGACCCTGCTCCGGTCATGAGCGGCTCAATCGCCAGAACAGGGATCGTCACCTCAAGCAGATCATCATCGTCACTCTCGCTAAGCACCAGGCGCGCAGCACAATCGGCCATCAGCCATTCTTGTCGCGCAGATGGAAGAGCGCGATCGATCGGCACATACACTCCGCCCGCCTTCAGGATCGCCAGCTGCGCCACCACAAGGGCGACGGAGCGGTCCAGCACTGTCGCAACGCGATCCCCGGGCCTCACCCCGAGCGCGATCAGGTGATGCGCCAGCCGGTTGGCCCGCGCGTTGAGCTCGCCATAGCTCAGGCGCTCGTCCTCGCAGACCACTGCCACCGCATCGGGGGCGCGCCGCACCTGCTGCTCGAACAGTTCATGGATGCACCGGTCCGACGGATAAGGCGCCGCCGTCCGGT
>NZ_JAMYLL010000135.1:0-1131 GCF_040318045.1 Mesorhizobium sp. M1338
TTTCGACGCGCGGCAGGTTGTCGGCAAAGGCTGGACGAACGCCGACACCGGTTTCAACGATCGCGGCCTCGCCAAAAGCCGGATGGAGGGCATAGGCGGCCCCCAGCAGCTCCATCATCGAACGCGCCGTGACTGGTCCGGCGGACTGGCTTTCAATCATCGTCGCGCCGATCATGAAACGGTGGTCGGTGCGCGGCACCGCATAAAGCGGGAAGCGCGGATGAAGCAGCCGGACCGGGCGTGACAGCGAGATATCAGGGGTGCGCAGGATGAGCATTTCGCCGCGAACGCCGCGCAGCCTGTCATCGGCGGCTGCCATTCCCGTGCAATCGATCTGACGATCGAAACCAAAAACATGCTGGGGGTCCGCGCCGAAGTGGAATTCGACACCCATGGCCGCGAGCTTGTGATGAAGTGCTGCCATCGCCTGGCGCGGGTCGAGATGAGCTTCATCGGGGAAGAGCAATCCGCGCCGGAAGCGGCCGGCGAGGTCGGGTTCCAGCAACGCGATTTCCTCTTCACCGACACACCGATGGCCCGATGTGCGGCTGGCGAACCGGTCAAGCTCGCGCGCATCGCGCGGCGCGGCGAAGACCAGCGTTCCCCGCCGTGTTACCAAGCCGGGCGTTGCGGCATTCCACCAGTTGGCGGCGTCGCGTCCGAGATCCAGCACCGGCTGCTCGGCGCTTGCACGCTCGCACCATGGCGCCAGCATGCCGCCGGCGAACCACGACGCATTGCCTCCAAGGCCATGCCGGATCTCGGCGACCGTGACCGTCGCGCCGCGGGCGGCGAGTTCGAAGGCGGCGGTGAGGCCGGCGACGCCGGCCCCTTTGACCAGCACCCTCATGACGGTTCCGGGGCCTCAGGCATGAGTGGGACGCTGGTCTCGCCAGTTGGAATGTAGAGATCGCCGCCCTCGCGGTATTTCGCCGCCATGGCCGCCATGCCCTCCTTCTGCGCCTCGGCACGGATGTCGTGGGAAATTCGCATCGAGCAGAATTTCGGCCCGCACATCGAGCAGAAATGCGCCAGCTTGTGCGCTTCCTTGGGCAAGGTCTGGTCGTGGAAGGACCGCGCGGTTTCGGGATCGAGCGACAGATTGAACTGGTCCTCCCAGCGGAACTCGAA
>NZ_JAMYLL010000136.1:0-1112 GCF_040318045.1 Mesorhizobium sp. M1338
TGTGGGAGAAGCGCAACCATTAGCTCAGGCGGTGTGGTTTGCGGGTGGACTTTTGCTCCACGGAGTGCCGCGTTCGACGACGGCGTTGGCGAAGATGAGGAGCTTTCTGACACAGGCGATGATGGCTTTCCTGTGAGCCTTGCCGTTGTTCGTAAGGCGGCCGTAGAGAGCGACCAGAGCGGTGTTCCAGCGCTGGGATGCGGGCAATGCGGCATTGAAGAGGGCTCGGCGGACACGACTGCGACCGCCGGCGATATGGCGCTCGCCAGTACGTTCGCCCGAGTCGTCGTCGTAAGGAGCGACGCCAACCAAGGCAGAGATCTGCTCGCGACTGACCTTGCCGAGTTCGGGCAAGAGGATGA
Organism: Mesorhizobium sp. M1338; assembly: GCF_040318045.1. NCBI lineage: Bacteria > Pseudomonadati > Pseudomonadota > Alphaproteobacteria > Hyphomicrobiales > Phyllobacteriaceae > Mesorhizobium > Mesorhizobium sp. M1338. The sequence continues at coordinate 363 of NZ_JAMYLL010000136.1, forward strand.
CGAGGGTGAGCGCGGTGCGTATGCCGATGCCATCGACGCTGGCGATCAGCTCGAGCCGGCGAGCGAGATCATCGTGTTTGCACACGACGACCTGCAGGAGCAGTAGTTCGGCCTCGCGGCGCCGCTGCAGACGCTGAACGTCACGCTCGAGTTGCTTGAGAATCCGCTTGGTGGTGAAGTGCTCGCGCCGCGTCTTGAGGTGAGCGATATCGTACTCCAGCTGCTCGATGAAGAGCAGATGCTCAGCGAACGCGGCCAGCCTGGTGTCTGGCGGTTCATGCAGGTCGCCGAGATTGGCAGCGCACTCGGCGATGAGAGCGGCGTCGATACGATCGTTCTTGGCACGACGCAGCTTGTAGATGGCAAAGGCATGCACTTGACGCGGCTGCAGGAGAGCGACCTCGAAGCCGTGCTCGCGCAAATACTCCGCGACGGCTCGTTCGTAACCCCCGGAGGCTTCGATGCCGACGCGTTTGATCTTACGCGCACTCAGCCAAGCAACCAGCTCTTGATGTCCGTCTCTGGCATTGGCTACGCGCAACCTCTCGCTCGTCGGGTAGGTTGCGACATCAAGCGACTTCTTGCTGGTGTCGATTCCGGCGGTTTTTGTGCTAGTCTCATTCATCTTCGTCGTCCCTGCCTTGCATACGAACCAGGTTGTTCCAGCAACCATCCGGGCCACGATGAAGAGCCGATCGCGATCTTGCTTCTCCTTAACCCCACGGGTTCGGGTGGCCCGCGATCCGACGA
>NZ_JAMYLL010000137.1:0-1056 GCF_040318045.1 Mesorhizobium sp. M1338
ACCCCGCATGTCGCCAGCGTCACCCAGCCGGCGACCGCTGCGCCCGCCGTTATCGACAACATCAGGCGCCACCGCGCGGGCCTCGATCTCATCGGGCTCGTCGACCGATTGCGCGGTTATTGAAATCCAACCCGAAAGGCCATTCCTTGTCCCTACTCAAGACCGTCGATACCAACCCAGACTTCACCCCGCGCGAATCCAAGGCGCTGCCCGAACGACGAATTGCCGGCGACCCCGCCTTCAAGACCTGGGCACAGGACGCCGCCAAGGGCGACCTTGTCCGTACCGGCGTCTGGGAGGCGACGCCGGGGGAGACGCGCTCGATCAAGGGCGACACGTTCGAGTTCTGCCACATCCTCTCCGGCGTGATCGAAATCACGCCCGATGGCGGCGAGACGATGACCTACCGCGCCGGCGACAGCTTCGTAATGAAGCCCGGCTTCACCGGTATCTGGAAGACCATCCAAACGGTGCGCAAGATCTACGTGACGGTCGGATAACGGAACCCGCGTGAGGTGCCTGCATGCGCGGAAGATTTTGCCGTCTCGCGTGCCTGGCACGCAACATTCGGCGGCGGCGGATCGCCGAACAGCGCATGCTGCGTGCCAGCACGCGCTAGGCTCCAGCCGATGCCGCAGAGTGGTTGTCGATGAGCCTGAGCTTCGATCCCAATACAATCCGCCTCCCCGTCGGCCACTTCATCGGCGGGGAACTGATCCCGGCCGAGGGTGGGATCGAAATGCGCCGCCCGTCGGATGGCAAGTCATACACGGCCTGCCCAGTGGCTGGCGTAGACGTCGTCGACCGTGCGGTGGAAAGCGCCAAGGTGGCGCTGAAGACCAGCAACTGGGGCGGCGTCCGGCCACGCGAGCGCACCAGGGCGCTCCAGGCTTGGGCTGACCTGATCGAGGCGGAAGCCGAAACGCTGGCCAGGATCGAGGCGCTGTGCTCGACGCGGCCCGTAGGCCAGCTCGTCGCCGGCGATATCGCCATAACCGCCGAGCAGATACGCTTCTTTGCCGAGTTCGCCGACAAGGAAGGCAGCGAGCTTGTGCC
>NZ_JAMYLL010000138.1:0-972 GCF_040318045.1 Mesorhizobium sp. M1338
CGCCCACCGCCCCGAATGGAACCGGCGCGCCATGGCCGTCCAGAAGATACACCCGCGTGTTCGCAATCGGACGGCCGATCGGGACGTTCGCAGATACAGCTGGCCCTGTCGGAACCTCATAGGAGAGACAGCCGACGATCGTTTCGGTTGGGCCGTATTCATTCACCATTCTGGCCGTCGGCTGGATCCTGCGCCACAGCTCGATTGTCGAATGCGTCAGCGCTTCACCGCCGATGATAAACAGTCCAACCTGGCTTGTGGTCGAGTCCGCCAGCATCTGTCGCCCAAGCACATCCAGATGGCTCGGGGTGATATCGATGACCCCACAGTCCGAGCTGATCTTTTCCTTTACCCCCTCGACCTCATCTCCCCCCCTGACAAGCTGTGCATGGCCACCACAGAGCAAAGGCGTAAACAGGCTCGTGATTATGGCATCGAAGGCCAGGGAAGAGGAGACCAGGGAGGATGACCCGGGCGCATAAGCCCCGCAGGCCCAGTGCAGATAATTGGTCATGCCCCGATGCTCGACCATGACGCCCTTTGGCGTTCCGGTTGAGCCGGAGGTGTAGATCACATAAGCGAGATGGCGTGAGGTCAGGCCAAGGGCGCGGGGCTCGGGATCGCAAGCGGGCAGTTCGGCCCAAGCCGGGGTCGCCGTCTCCAGATCGACCACGCTCACATCGACAAGCGCCTCGGGGCCGAGCGCGGCGCGGCCGGCCGCATCGCAAAGCAGCAGCCGCGGCGCCGCATCCTCGACAACCTGCCGCAGCCGCGCGCAGGGATAGGCCGGGTCGAGCGGCAGATAGGCGCCGCCCGCCTTGAGGATCGCCAAGACATCCACCACCATCGCCGGGCTGCGCTCCAGGCAGATCGCCACCGGCTGGTCCGGCCTCACCCCGAGCGCGATCAGGTGATGCGCCAGCCGGTTGGCCCGCGCGTTGAGCTCGCCATAGCTCAGGCGCTCGTCCTCGC
>NZ_JAMYLL010000139.1:0-940 GCF_040318045.1 Mesorhizobium sp. M1338
TGGCGCTGCATGGCCGCGCCGATTTTGGCGAAATCGGGCTGCGTCAGCGGCTCGACGGTACCGATGTCGCGGAAGAAGGCAGTCATCGACGGCTCGACAAGCACGAGCATGCGCACCTGCTTACCACTTTCGTTCGAGTAATCGTGCGACTCCATCGGTCCGATACGGACCGCGCTGCCTGGATCGGCGACTACCGTGCGCGGCGCTTCACCAGCCTCGAAGTGGCGGATCCTCAGTTCACCCTCCAGGATGTAAAACATCTCCGGTGAAGGGTGGGCGTGCGGTGGGGTACCGGAGCCGGGAGGCACCGTGACCTCAAGCATTTCAAGGTTCGAGCCGGCAACGCCGCCCAGGAAGCGGATGCGGTCGGCGATGACCCAGACGGTTTCGCCGCCATCGAATGGTACTACGTCAATCGTCATGATTTCTCCTTCGGTTTTGATGACACGCCCGCTTGAGGATGGCTCTGGCCGACTGCGGACAGGATCAGCTCGAGCGCCCAGGATGCGGTTTCGCCGGCCTGGGCGCCGTCGAGACCGCCATAGTCTTTCAAAACCTCCCAAGCGGAGGCTGAGAAGAGGAGATGCGCCAGCGCTTCGATTCTGCGGGTTTCGGCTGCCGGAAGCTTGGCGGTTGCGGCATTGAGAGCATGTGCGAAATGGCGGCGGCGGTCGAGAACCGTGCCCATGCGCATGTCGCGCCCTGTCCGCGAATGCAGAGCAACGCGCATCGCAGCTTCATGCTGGTCAAAACGTGGAAAGGCTGTTCGTGGCCCGTCCAGCAGCTCCTGCAATGTCTGCGGACTGGTGATCGCGCCGATCCGGGCGTTCAGCCAGGGCCAGAATGCCGCCAGCAGGTCGTCCTTTGTGGCAAAGTGACGGAAGACGGTACGCCGCTGCACCCCAGCCTTTTCGGCGATCGCCTCGGCGGTGATCTCATC
>NZ_JAMYLL010000140.1:0-936 GCF_040318045.1 Mesorhizobium sp. M1338
GGGCGGCCTATGAGGCGCCGCGCGGCGCGATCGAGACGACGCTGGCACAGATCTGGGCGGAGCTTCTCAGGGTCGAGCGGGTCGGGCGCCACGACAACTTCTTCGAACTGGGCGGCCATTCGCTCCTGGCGGTGCAGCTGATGGAGCGGCTGCGGCGGCTGTCGCTCGGGGTGGAGGTGCGCACCCTGTTCGCCAGGCCGGTGCTGGCCGATCTTGCCGAAGGCCTTGGCAGCAATCACGAAGTGACGGTGCCTCCCAACCTGATCACCGAACAGAGTACGGCGATTACGCCGCAGATGCTGCCGCTCATTGAGCTGGCCCAGCCGGAGATCGACCGGATCGTAGAAACGGTGCCCGGCGGCGTTGGCAATGTCCAGGATATCTATGCCCTGTCGCCGCTGCAGGACGGCATCCTGTTCCATCATCTGCTGGTCAGCCGGGGCGATCCCTACCTGCTGGTGTCGCAGATGGCATTTGCCGATCGCGAGCTGTTGGACCGCTATCTCGGCGCGGTCCAGCAGGTAGTCGATCGCCACGACATCCTGCGCACCGCATTCGTCTGGCAAGGGCTGTCCAGCCCCGCCCAGGTTGTGTGGCGCAAAGCACCCCTCGAGGTGAGCCAGGTCGAGCTGGATGCCTGTGGTGGTTCCGGCGCCGATGAGCTTCGGCGCCGGTTTGATCCGCGCCGGGAACGCGTCGATCTTGGCCGGGCGCCGTTGTTGCGTTTCGTGATCGCGCGCGAGCCCGGCAGCCGCCGCTGGCTACTGCAGCAGCTGCAGCACCATTTGATCGGGGATCACACGACGCTGGAAGTCATGTATGCCGAGGTACGGGCAGTGCTGGAGGGACGCGCGCATGAGCTTGCGGCACCGCAGCCGTTCCGCAATCTGGTGGCGCAGGCGCGGCTGGGGGTCGATGCCAAGGCGCATGAGGAGT
>NZ_JAMYLL010000141.1:0-920 GCF_040318045.1 Mesorhizobium sp. M1338
TCGACTGGTTCAACAATCGCCGGCTGCTGGAGCCCATCGGCAACATCCCGCCGGCCGAAGCCGAGGAACGCTACTACGCCATGCTCGAAGACCCAGCCATAGCCGCGTGACTCAAACGAAACGGCCTCCGGAAAACCCGGGGCGGTTCAGTTCGTTCGCGAACCGCGTCACGCAAACGGACTCATCGAATGGATCTACGGATTGCCGCGGAGGTACATGACAATGTCGACGTAAGGCCATTTGTAGTTGACCATCCCCATATAAGGGTTTCGGGTGCCGGCAGGCGACCAGTTTTTGGCCGCCTGCTTTCGTACCGATTCTTTTTTTGCCTATCTATATTCTCTTGCGCTAATATAAAATTAACGTAACGTCAGATGGCAGCATCTGGGGATGCTCAACTGAGGGCGTTTCTCATGAAAATGGCGTTGTTCTGTGCGGTCGTCCTGTTGGCTGGAAATGGTCCTGTTGATGCCAAGGAGAAGAAAACGGTGATCAGTGACGCCGCTGCGCTTTGCTCGGCCAAGCATTCGGTAAAGAAAGACGTTCCAGAGCTGGACTGCAGTTTGACAGGAACTGCCACAGCCCCGCTCAATGGCACTGAACCAACAAAACAGCGCCTCGGATATGATACCAATCCTTGGATCGTGACCGGCTTTTGATTTTCACGGGAACGGGCATACTCTGGCGCAACCGTGTGGTTGGTGACCTCGGCCGCTGAAGCAACAACTTTGCAGCCTATCGTTCCGTCATATGCGGGCGTCCAGCCTAACTCCCGACCATCGGCACGGTAACGGTTGTCGCGTAGTTGATCGGGAAGTTGCTGAAGTAAGGGAACTCGATGACGAAGGCATAGCTGGCGGTCAGATGCGCCATGCGGAAGCCACCGCTCGCCGGGTCGAAAGCGATCGTGACGTTCACAT
>NZ_JAMYLL010000142.1:0-912 GCF_040318045.1 Mesorhizobium sp. M1338
TGACGCCGAACGGCAAGCTCGACCGCAAGGCACTGCCGGCGCCGGCCGACGGCGCCTATGCGCGGACGGCCTATGAGGCGCCGCAGGGCGCGGTCGAGACGGCGCTGGCCGAGATATGGGCGGAGCTTCTCGGTGTCGAGCGGGTCGGACGCCACGACAACTTCTTCGAACTGGGCGGCCATTCGCTCGTGGCGGTGCAGCTCTTGAGCCGGCTGTCGCAGGTTGTTGGCGTCGAGCTGCCGCTGACGAGGCTGTTCGCCAAACCGGCGCTTTCCGATCTGGCGGCAAGCATCGTCGAGCTGTTGAGCCGCTCCGGTCCGCAAGACCTGCCGCCGATTGTGGCCGTGTCGCGTCATGAGCCTCTGGTGCTGTCGTTCGCGCAGCAGCGGCTATGGTTTTTGGCGCAGCTGGACGAACGCAGCACCAACTACCACATGCCGCTGGCCCTGCGGCTGCGTGGGGTGCTCGACCGCAGCGCCTGGCAGCGCGGCCTCGACCGTTTGTTTGCCCGCCATGAGGCGCTACGCAGTGTCTTTGTCGCGTCGGAGGGCAAGCCCTGGGTTGAGGTTCTGCCGCCGGATGCGGGACTGCCGGTGGCCGAGCACGATCTGCGGGACAGGCCGGATGCTGAGGCGGCGCTTTTGGATCTGTGCCATGAAGAGGCGCGCACGCCGTTCGATCTCGCGCGCGGGCCGCTGATCCGCGGGCGTCTGATCCGGATATCGGATGAGGAACACGTCTTCCTGCTGACCCAGCACCACATCGTCTCGGACGGCTGGTCGATGAGCGTGCTGGTGGGTGAACTCAGTCAGCTTTACCGGGCGTTTGAGGCTGGACAGGACGATCCTTTGCCGCCGCTGGCGATCCAGTACCCGGATTATGCCGCCTGGCAACGGCGGTGGCTGTCGGGGG
>NZ_JAMYLL010000143.1:0-884 GCF_040318045.1 Mesorhizobium sp. M1338
GGCACGGCGACGTCGCGCGGTTCGAGCATTCCGGAGCTGAAAGCTTCACGACCGGCCTCGACCGCCTTGCCGAACGCACACGCCATGCCGACCGGATCGGCCGCCTTGGCGACCGCCGCGTTCAGGAGCACGGCGTCAAAGCCGAGTTCCATGACGGTGGCCGCGTGCGACGGTCGTCCGAGGCCTGCATCCACAACCAGCGGGACGCCTGGAAAATGGCCGCGCATCGAGCGCAGCGCCGTGATGTTGATCGGACCGAGGGCGGAACCGATCGGCGCGCACCACGGCATCAGAACCTGACAGCCCGCCTCCAGCAGCCGCTCGGCGACGACAAGATCGTCGGTGGTATAGGGGAATACGTCAAAACCGTCCTCGCACAGGATGCGGGCGGCTTCGACCAGCCCGAACACGTCCGGCTGCAGCGTGTCGTGGTTGCCGATCACTTCGAGCTTGATCCAGTTGGTGCCGAAAACTTCGCGCGCCATCTTCGCGGTCGTGACAGCTTCATTGACCGAGTGGCAGCCGGCAGTGTTGGGCAGGATTCTGACGCCGAGCGAGCGGATCAACGACCAGAATTTTTCGCCGGCCCTGCCGCCTGCCATCTCACGGCGCAACGAGACGGTCACCACCGACGTGCCCGACGCCTTGACAGCCTCGGCAAGGATGGCCGGCGAAGGATATTGCGCGGTGCCGAGAAGCAGGCGCGACGGAAGCTCGGTTCCATAAAGCTCTAACATGATCTAGCCTCCCTGCATGGGCGAGAGGATTTCGACCCGGTCGCCATCGCTTAGCTGGAATTCCGCCCGGTTGGCTTTGTGCACGAGGTCGCTGTTGACGGCCGTTGCCAACCAATCGCCCTCGTAGTCGAGCGCGGCAAGCAGCTC
>NZ_JAMYLL010000144.1:0-861 GCF_040318045.1 Mesorhizobium sp. M1338
TGATTTATGTGCGCGTCAGTGCGTTTGGTGACGATGGCCCGTGGGCCGATTTCAAGGGTAGCGACCTGATCCATCTGGCCCTCGGCGGCGTGATGATGAATTGCGGCTACGACCGCAATCCTCTGGGAGAATACGAGACACCGCCTATCGCTCCGCAAATGTGGCACTCCTATCACATTGCCGGAGAGATGACCGTCATGTCGATCCTCGCCGCTCTCGTCTATCGCCTGCGTTCGGGGCAGGGCCAGTTGCTGAGTTCGAACGTTCATGCCGCCGTTTCCGCTAATACGGAGACGGATGTTCCCGACTGGATATTCTTACGTCAGCCCCATTACCGGCAGACCTGCCGCCACTCGACCATGAAGACGAACAGTCCGGCGCTGGCGCGCACCAAAGACGGACGGTGGGTGCTTCCATACACGACCTATCTCAAGGGTTATATCGACGCCCTGCCTCCAACGACCCGTCTGCTCAAGCGCTATGGGATGGAGTTTGATCTGGAAGATCCCAAATATAACGATCCCAACGTTCGAAACACGCCGGCATTCGGGGTGCATTTTTCAGGAGCGATTGGGCGTCTTGTGGGCGCCTTCATGTATGATCACGACCTGTGGAAAGAGGCGCAGGATGAAGGTCTGCCGTGGGGCGCAGTGCGCCGTCCGGAAGAGAATGTTAGCGATCAGCATTGGATTGCCCGGAACACCTTCGCCTGGGTCGAGCATCCTGAAATAGGCAAAAGCCTGCCCTACGCCGTGTCACGCTGGGTCGCTCCCGGAATACCGTGGAAAGCCAGCACGCGGGCGCCGCTTTCCGGGGAACATACGCGCCAGGTTCTTGCTGAGTGGAGCCCAAGAGCGTGGA
>NZ_JAMYLL010000145.1:0-850 GCF_040318045.1 Mesorhizobium sp. M1338
ACTCCTCATGCGCCTTGGCATCGACCCCCAGCCGCGCCTGCGCCACCAGATTGCGGAACGGCTGCGGTGCCGCAAGCTCATGCGCCTGCCCGCGGAGCACGGCCCGCACCTCGGCATGCATCACTTCCAGCGTCGTGTGATCCCCGATCAGATGATGCTGCAGCTCCAGCAGCAGCCAGCGCCCGCTGCCGGGCTCGCGCGCGATCACAAACCGCAACAACGGCGCCCGGCCAAGGTCGATGCGGTGCCGGCGCGGATCAAACCGGCGCCTGAACTCCTCGGCGCCGGAACCGTCACACGCATCCAGCTCGACCTCGGTCACCTCCAGCGGCGCACGCCGCCACACCACCTGGGCCGGGCTCGACAGCCCCTCCCAGACAAAGGCCGTACGCAAAATGTCGTGTCGGTCCACCACCTGCTGAACGGCGCCAAGATAGCGCTCCAACTGGCCGCGCTCGGCAAACGCCATCTGCGAGACCAGCAAATATGGATCGCCCTTCGTCGCCAGCAGATGATGGAACAGGATGCCGTCCTGCAGCGGCGACAACCCATAAATGTCCTGGATGTTGCCGACGCCGCCGGGCACCGTGGCGACGATCCGGTCGATCTCCGGCTGGGCCAGCTCGATGAGCGGCAGCATCTGCGGCGTAATTGCCGTGCTGTGTTCGGTGATCAGGTTGGCAGGCACCGCCACCTCGTGATGGCTGCCCAGGCTTGCGGCAAGATCGGCCAGCACCGGCCTGGCGAACAGGGCACGCACCTCCACCCCCAGCGACAGCCGCCGCAGCCGCTCCATCAGCTGCACCGCCAGGAGCGAATGGCCGCCCAGTTCGAAGAAGTTGTCGTGGCG
>NZ_JAMYLL010000146.1:0-845 GCF_040318045.1 Mesorhizobium sp. M1338
GACCGGCAGACGCGGCAAGAGGGTAAAGACATGCTGCGGCTGATCGACTCGACCCCCATTCCGCTCGGCAAGCTGTGCGAGTGGGCCAAGTCGAACGGACGCATCCGCGGCATGAAGGTCCATGTCGTCTATGACCCGAAGGCCGACCATCCGCGCGTCCTCGACATCACCGACGCCAACGTCAACGACGCCCAGATCGGCCGCCGGATCACTATCGAGCCCGCGGCGACCTATGTGTTCGACAAGGGCTATTGCCACTATGGCTGGTGGACGGCGATCGCCGAGGCCGGGTCGGTCTTCGTGACGCGGCCCAAGACCAACATGGGGCTGGCGCAGGTGTGCAACCGCCCCGTGGCCGAGCCGCAGGGCGACGGCTTCCTGGTCCTGGAAGACAGTGAGGTGAGCCTGGTCAGCAAGGGCGCTTGCAAGCTGCCGATACGCCTGCGGCGCCTGCGCATCCAGCGCCAGGAAGGCGACACCATCATGCTTTTGACCAACGACATGGAGCGCTCCGCAGTCGAGATCGGGCAGCTCTACAAAGGCCGCTGGCAAATCGAGCTTCTGTTCCGCTGGATCAAGCAGCACCTCAAGATCGGCAAGTTCCTGGGCAACAACGGCAATGCAATCCGCCTGCAGCTCTTCGCGGCGATGATCGCCTATGCGCTGCTGCGCATCGTCGCGCGCACCCGAGGTGTCGCCATTCCAATCCTGCGGTTCACAGAGCTGGTCGCCCAATACCTGTTCGGGCGGCGAAAAATAAACGCCATCGACAAGCCGCCGCCGGTCAATCCGAGCCGACCAAGAGACCGATCCTCCCTCAATCAGATGGCCTTCATATATGAATA
>NZ_JAMYLL010000147.1:0-840 GCF_040318045.1 Mesorhizobium sp. M1338
AGCGTGAAGCGGCTGAGCCTCGAACTCGGCGGCAACGCCCCCTTCATCGTCTTCGACGACGCCGATCTCGATCTCGCCATCGAGGGCGCGCTCGTCTCGAAGTTCCGCAATGGCGGCCAGACCTGCGTCTGCGCCAATCGCATCCTCGTCCAGGCCGGTGTCTACGAAACCTTCGCCAGGAAGCTCACCGCCCGCGTCAACGCCATGACGGTCGGACCCGGCACACAGCCCGGCGTCGCCATCGGGCCGATGATCAACATGGCGGCGGTCGAGAAAATCAACCGCCACGTCGAGGATGCGCTGGCCAAAGGTGCAAAGATCATCACGGACCGGCCGGCCTTGCCTGGCGGTCCGCAATATGTCGCGCCGCTGGTGCTGACCGGCGCCACAAAAGAGATGCAGCTTGCCGGTGAGGAAACGTTCGGTCCGGTCGCGCCGCTTTTCCGTTTCGAGACGGAAGAAGAGGCGATCGCGCTGGCCAATGGCACGCCCTACGGGCTTGCCTCCTACTTCTACACCGAGAACCTGAAACGCGCCTGGCGCGTCGGCGAGGCACTGGAGTTCGGCATGGTGGGGCTCAACACCGGCTCGGTCTCGATCGAGGTGGCCCCCTTCGGCGGCGTCAAGCAGTCCGGACTCGGGCGCGAGGGCGCGCAGGCCGGCATCGAGGAATATCTCGAGATGAAGAGTTTTCATATGGGCGGGCTGGGCTGAGATCCAGCCGCCGGACGTCACTGAATCCGATCGAGCGCCTTGTAGTAGAGGCCGACCATCGGCAGGAACCAGGGCTTGCCGGAATAGCCGGGAATGTCAGGCCACTCGAACCCCTTCATTGGATTG
>NZ_JAMYLL010000148.1:0-834 GCF_040318045.1 Mesorhizobium sp. M1338
ATCCCCAAATGTCGGAGGAGTTCTGGCTCGGTGATCCAAAGATGGGAAACAATATGTGGTCCGCCGCCGCTGCTGATCGACGACCAAGTCGGGCTAAATGCAACGCGAAGCTACATTGACTGAGCATCTCATTGGAAAAGCTCATAGGAACCAGATAAATGGAGATTATCACGATTGATCAACAGAACATCCTCGTCGGCATTCGTCCAATAGCGCCGGCTGACGAATCGACCTTGTACGCTTCCGAAGTTACGTCTACGGGACGCGCTGTTCCCAAAGTCCGCCGCCAGAGCGGTGCTGCAAGAGTAATTGCCCGAACACTTCTTGGGCAACTGGGATTCCCACCACTGCCGATCTTAAAGACGCGCTCTGGTGTTCCGATCTGGCCAGCCGGCATTGTCGGATCTTTGGCTCACCACGATACAGTAGCAGCCGCCGCCATTGCAGGGACGAAGAGGATTGCAGCGCTCGGCATCGACATTGAACCTAATGAACCTCTGCCGGAGAACTTGATCGAATTGATTGCTACCCCTAACGAGCAACGCATGTACGATCTACGCCTGCTTCAACGGCGGGACCTCTTCGTTTTGAAGGAGGCTGTATATAAAGCCTATTTTCCACTGTACAATGATTTTCTTGAATTCCAGGACGTGGAAATTGATCTCCCTGCGCGATTAGGATACGTGCCAAAGAAAGATTGCACATTTTCGCTCGAGTTACTTGTTTCCAACAATGTAATTGGGTTGGCGTGCGTATTCCGACGAAGCCGGCCATCGATTCCGATTTGAAGCCGGCCAGTCATTCCGATTTCATTCCGGCCGGTGTTCCGATTTG
>NZ_JAMYLL010000149.1:0-758 GCF_040318045.1 Mesorhizobium sp. M1338
ACGGCGGTGGTCATCGACGTGTTCGCCAACGATGTCGCCGGCGCCGACGGCGTCGATCTTGCCAGCGGCATCGCCAAGGCGAGCGATCCGGCGAAGGGCAGCGTCAGCTACAATGGCGACGGCACCTTCACCTACACGCCGACGGCTGGCCAGACCGGCTCGGACAGCTTCACCTACACCATCACCGACAAGGACGGCGACACCTCGACGGCGACGGTGACGATCACCCTGGCCGCCGATTCGACCCCCTCGGTGGTGTCGACGACCAACCTGACCGTCGATGAGGACGGCTTTGCCAATGCCGCCGTCGACACCACGACGGCGCGCGTCGACGAGACCAACTCGACCGAGAGCCTGACCGACACCAGCGGCTCGGCCAAGGTGACCTTCGGCAACGACGTGCCGGTCAACCTGGCGACCTCGATCGTGCTGGTCGACACGCCGGCCCTCGACGGCCAGCTGCAGACGCTGGCCGGCAATCCGGTGGTGTTCGCGCTCGACGCCGGAACCGGCGACCTGGTCGGCAAGGACGGCGGCACGGAAGTGATCCGCATCCATCTCACCGGCGCCACCTTGACCAACGCGGCCACCGGCGAGGTCACCTACACCTACTCGACCACCCTGTCGCAGCCGCTCGAACATGCCAATGGCGCGCTCGAGAACAGCGCGCTTTTGACCGGCGTCACCTTCCAGGTCACCGACAAGGACACCGACACCGCCCAGGGCAGCTTCAACGTCGCCATCGTCGACGACGTGCC
>NZ_JAMYLL010000150.1:0-750 GCF_040318045.1 Mesorhizobium sp. M1338
TATTTCATCTTATCGGGGAACAGCCACCCTCCAAGGCTATGATCGGTTCAGGGCGCGTCGCTCCCGCGATTACCCCATGTGGATGCACCCTCCGGCGGGCGTCGTATGAAGCCTGTTCAGCGCCGCGGTGGCGCTCACGACTGAGCCCATCTCATATTAAGCCCGCACAACAGTCACTTCATTCTGCCAGTTCCGGCAGGTCTCGGTAAAGATCCAATGCCTCGGGATTGGCGAGTGCTTCCATATTCTTGATCGCACGTCCGTGGACGACATCGCGCACGGCAAGTTCTGTAATTTTGCCAGATTTCGTGCGTGGAATATCGGCCACCTGTATAACTTTTGCCGGTACGTGGCGCGGGCTTGCACCAGTGCGAATCTGGGTTTTGATCTTGTTGACCATGTCCGCGTTGAGCCTGATGCCTTTCGCCAGCTTGACGAACAGTACGACGCGTACTTCGTTGTTGAAGTCTTGGCCGATGCAAAGCGATTCCAGAATTTCCGGAATGTGTTCGACCTGATTGTAGATTTCAGCCGTCCTATTCCTACCCCGCCGGGATTCAAGGTCGCGTCCGAGCGACCATGGATGATCAAGCCGCCGTGCTCGGTCCATTCTGCAACGTCGCCATGATGACCTGCCACCGAATTTTCATCCAGCGGCAATTAGAGCCTCGGCGGGTTGTACGCCGTATGGCGCGGGTTGAGCAACGGGCGATCGGCGGAGCTGGTCGGGGTTGCGCAGCCGATCGCCCG
>NZ_JAMYLL010000151.1:0-748 GCF_040318045.1 Mesorhizobium sp. M1338
GCGCATGAGCTTGCGGCACCGCAGCCGTTCCGCAATCTGGTGGCGCAGGCGCGGCTGGGGGTCGATGCCAAGGCGCATGAGGAGTTCTTCCAGGAACAGCTGGCCGACATCGACGAGCCGACCATGCCGTTCGGGCTGGGCGAGGTGCGCGGCGACGGCAGCGGGGTCGGCGAGGCGCGGCGGATGCTGCCGCAGGCGCTCAACGATCGGTTGCGGGAACAGGCGCGGCGGCTGGGGGTAAGCCTGGCCAGCCTGTGCCATCTGGCGTGGGGGCAGGTGGTGGCGCGCAGCAGCGGGCGAGAGCAGGTGGTGTTCGGCACGGTGCTGTTCGGCCGCATGCATGCGGGCGCGGGCGCCGACCGCGCGCTGGGCCTGTTCATCAACACCCTGCCTGTGCGGCTTGACCTGGACGGGACCGGGGTCGCGGCGAGCGTGCGGACCACGCACGCGCGGCTTTCCGAGCTGCTGGCGCACGAGCATGCCTCGCTGGCGCTGGCGCAACGCTGCAGCGGGGTTGCGGCGCCGGCGCCGCTGTTCGGCGCGCTGTTGAACTACCGCCACAACACGCCGGCGGCCATGACCGGCCGCGGACCGGATGATGTCCTGGCGGGCATGGAATGGCTGGGCGGGGAGGAGCGCACCAACTATCCGCTGACCCTGTCGGTGGAGGATTATGGCGAGGCGCTCGGCCTGACGGCGCAGGTGGTGGAGCCGGTGTCTGCGGATCGGGTCTGCGGCTACATGCAGC
>NZ_JAMYLL010000152.1:0-747 GCF_040318045.1 Mesorhizobium sp. M1338
TCAGGTAGCCACGCGCAACCCCCGCCCCGCCAATGTAAAGCTCCCCCACCGCCCCGAACGGGACGGGCGCGCCATGACCGTCCAGAAGATACAACCGCGTGTTCGCAATCGGACGCCCGATCGGGATGGAGGCCAGCCCCCCGACAGCGTCGGATATTGCGAATGTGGCACATCCAACCGTCGCTTCTGTCGGACCATAATGATTGATCAGACGCACGTTCGGGAAATGCTCTTGCCAAAACTGCATGTCTGCCGGGATCAAGGCCTCGCCACCGACCATGAGTGCTCTGGTCGGGGCTGGTCCCTTGTAGGCTTCAAGCCGCTTGTTTAGCAGGCTTAGATGCGAAGGGGTCAGCTTGATTAGATCATAGGTCTGACTATCCTCTAAAGCAGCAAGCGCATGTATTAGGGCAATGGGGTTGGCAAGACGAAGCTTGGCGCCCGCCAAGAAAGGCCCGAATAAGGTCGTAACGCCAGCATCAAAGCTGAACGACAGCAGCATGGGCGAACCGTTGCCGGCTTCTTCGTAATGGCTGCGATCCGACCAATGCAAATAGTTCACCAGACTTCCATGCTCGACCATGACGCCCTTTGGGGTTCCGGTGGAGCCTGAGGTGTAGATGACATAGGCGAGATGGCGCGCGGTGAGACCAAGGGCGCGCGGCTCGGGATCGCAAGCGGGCAGTTCGGCCCAAGCCGGGGTCGCCGTCTCCAGATCGACCACGCTCACATCGACAAGCGCCTCGG
>NZ_JAMYLL010000153.1:0-729 GCF_040318045.1 Mesorhizobium sp. M1338
GGCGCTTCGGCTACCGGCGGCTGTTCATCCTGCTGCGGCAAGGCGGCGAGCCGTCGGGCATCAACCGCATCTACCGGCTCTATCGCGAGGAAGGGCTGACGGTTCGCAAGCGACGGTCACGCCGGCTCGCGGTTGGCACCCGCGCACCGATTCTGGTCGAGGCAAGGCCGAACGCCCGCTGGTCGCTGGATTTCGTCCACGACCAGTTCGCCTGCGGTCGACGCTTCCGCATCCTCAACGTGGTCGACGACGTGACGCGCGAGTGCCTGGCGGCAATCCCGGACACCTCGATCTCGGGCCGCCGTGTCGCACGCGAACTGACCGAGTTGATCGCCCACCGCGGCAAGCCGGGCATGATCGTCTCCGACCACGGCACCGAGTTCACCTCGAACGCCATGCTCGCCTGGGCACAGGAGAACGGCATGACTTGGCACTTCATCGCACCGGGCAAGCCGATGCAGAACGGCTTCTGCGAGAGCTTCAACGGCCGGATGCGGGACGAGCTCTTGAACGAGACCCTGTTCTTCGGTCTCGACCATGCCCGCACGACGATCGCCGAATGGGCGGACGACTACAACCGATCGCGCCACATTCGGCGCTCGGCTACATCACGCCGGCGGCTTGTGCCGCCAATCTCACCGCAACGGGCGATCGGCTGCGCAACCCCGACCAGCTCCGCCGATCGCCCGTTGCTCAACCCGCGCCATACGGCGTACAACCCGCCGAGGC
>NZ_JAMYLL010000154.1:0-718 GCF_040318045.1 Mesorhizobium sp. M1338
CGCTCCTCTACGCTTCGAACGCGCCGTGGAACGAAAGCCAGTACAAGTCCGAGAAATTCGACAAGCTGCTCGTCGAGGCGCGCGGTTCGCTCGACCAGGCCAAGCGCAAGGAAATCTACGGCCAGATGCAGACCATGGTCTCCGAGGAGGCCGGCACCATCATCCCGGCTTACATTTCCAACGTTGATGCCCTCTCCAGCAAGGTGAAGGGTTTGGAGGCGAACCCACTCGGTGGCATGATGGGCTACGCAATGGCGGAATACCTCTGGCTCGAAGCCTGAGAGGCGGCTGCCAGGGACCGGACAGCCAGTCCCTGGCACCTTAATTGCGCAACATGGCTTGGCCGAACGCAACCGCAGGAGCGCTTCCATGACGTCTGGGGTTCTAAACCTCGTGCTGAAGCGGCTGGCGATCGCGGTCGTCACGCTTTTGATCGTGCTGTTCGCCGTTTTTTTCGCCACCAGCATGCTGCCCGGCGACACCGCGTCGATCCTGCTCGGCCAGGCGGCGACTCCGGAAGCCGTCGCTGGTCTGCGCGAGGCCATGCATCTCAACGATCCGGCAATCCTGCGCTTCCTGCGCTGGCTTATCGGCCTGCTCCACGGCGATCTCGGCACGTCCTATGCCAACGAGATGCCGGTCGCGGCGCTGATCGGCGGGCGCTTCGTCAACACCATGAAGCTGGCCGGCATCACCACACTGCTTTCGGTGCCGCTGG
>NZ_JAMYLL010000155.1:0-712 GCF_040318045.1 Mesorhizobium sp. M1338
TGGCCGAGAGCTTCGACAGCAAGGACGCCAAGACCTGGACGGTGAAGCTGCGCAAGGGCGTCACGTTCCACGACGGCAAGGATCTCACCGCCGACGACGTCGTCTTCTCGCTGAAGCGCCATCTCGATCCGGCGATCGGTTCCAAGGTCGCCAAGATCGCCGCGCAGATGACCGGCTTCAAGGCAGTCGACAAGTCGACCGTCGAAATCACGCTCGCCGATCCGAATGCCGACCTTCCGACCATCCTGTCGCTGCATCACTTCATGATCGTGGCGGACGGCACCACTGACTTCTCCAAGGGCAATGGCACTGGCGCCTTCGTGCTCCAAACGTTCGAACCGGGCGTGCGGTCGGTCGTTACCAAGAACAAGAACTATTGGAAGTCGGGCAAGCCCTATCTCGACTCGTTCGAATTCATCGCTATCAGCGACGACAGCGCCCGCGTGAACGCGCTCTTGTCTGGCGACATCAATTTCGCCGCCTCGATCAATCCGCGCGCCATGAAGCTCATCGGCGGCCAGCAAGGCTTCGAATTGTCGAAGACGACCTCGGGCAACTATACCGACCTCAACATCCGGCTCGACATGGATCCGGGCAGCAAGGCCGATTTCGTCGCCGGCATGAAAAATCTCGTCAACCGAGAGCAGATCGTCAAATCGGCGTTGCGCGGCCTCGGTGAAATCGGCAACGACCAGCCCGTCTCGCCGGCGAA
>NZ_JAMYLL010000156.1:0-705 GCF_040318045.1 Mesorhizobium sp. M1338
CCGGCCGCGAAGCCCTCGGCGCCGCGGCGATGGCCGCTGTGACGGTGGTCGATCTGGAGACGGACACGTCCGCCTGGGCCGGGCTGCCCGCTTCCGATCCCGATCCCTACGCCCTCGGCCTCACCCCCCGCCATCTCGCCTATGTCATCTACACCTCAGGCTCAACCGGAGCCCCAAAGGGCGTCATGGTCGAGCATCAGGGGGTGGTCAATCTGGGCTTGGCGCAAATTGCGCTTTTTGGCGTTCATTCAAACAGCCGGATCGTGCAGTTCGCCTCCTTCGGCTTTGATGCAAGCACCTGGGAGCTTGTCATGGCGTTTGGCTCAGGCGCTGCGTTGCATTTTCCTGGGGATGAGATCCGTCAAGCAAGTGGCAAGCTGTCGGATTACCTTCGAAACGAAGCCATCACGCATGCGACTTTGCCCCCCGCACTGCTTCAGGGAAGCCAGAATCTGGATGGTCTGGCGTCGCAAGTTGTCATTCTTGCTGGGGAGTTGCCGAGGGCCGAACTGATCCGGGGCCTTCCTGCAGCCTCTATCGTCAACGCCTATGGACCCACCGAAACAACTGTTTGTGCGACGGTTTGGAGTTGTCCCAAAGACTTTGCTGGATCAATCGTTCCGATCGGCCGTCCGATTGCGAACACGCGGGTGTATCTTCTGGACGGCCATGGCGCGCCGGTTCCATTCGGGGCGGTGGGCGAGC
>NZ_JAMYLL010000157.1:0-704 GCF_040318045.1 Mesorhizobium sp. M1338
GCAAGGTCTGTGACGGAGCGATCCTGTGCGCCTACGACATGCAGGCGGCGAGTGTCGCGAGCCTGATGGTGGCTGGTCGGGCAGCCCTCGGCGCGGAAAGATTCCTCGGTGCCGGCTATCGGCTGTTCTACCCGGAAATGACCGGGCCTGACACCCTTGCGGCGAAGGTGAAGCCGGCGCTGGCGCCTGGTGTCGATGGCATCAATTTCTACAATTACGGCCTGGTGCCGGCTGCGCGGCTGGACTGGATCGGTGTAGCCCAGCGGCATTGAGCCGCCTGTAATTTCGCCCTGTGCCATAAACGCTCACAGGGAGGCGGTTTCGATTCCGCTCGTATTCGACTCCACAAGGACGGGAATTGCTTGGAAGCGCAAGCCGCATTGCCTCTGACAGCAAACCTGAAGCGCCAGATTTAACCCATCATAGAATTTGAGTCACTCGATGTGACACCAATTGACAGGCGGTGGAATTCATGGCACATGCCGTGCCGCGAATTAGGAGAAGCCACATGTCCACCGCCCGTGCTTACAACAGCCCCGTGCGCGAAGAGAAAGCCCGAAAAACGCGCGAGGCGATCCTCACCGCTCTGTTCACGCTGATGGACGCGGATGGTGCGGCGGATGAGATCACCGCCGAGGCGATCGCCGAAAAGGCTGGGGTGCAGCGGCGTACCGTCTTCCGTCACTTTGCCACAAAGGACGACC
>NZ_JAMYLL010000158.1:0-699 GCF_040318045.1 Mesorhizobium sp. M1338
CGATAGAGCCGGTAGATGCGGTTGATGCCCGACGGCTCGCCGCCTTGCCGCAGCAGGATGAACAGCCGCCGGTAGCCGAAGCGCCAGCGCGCGTTGGCAAGGTCGCGCAACTGACTTCGCAGCTCCCTGTCCGGCGGGCGCCGTGACCGGTAGCGGACCATTGCGTATTCCGACGAAGCCGGCCATCGATTCCGATTTGAAGCCGGCCAGTCATTCCGATTTCATTCCGGCCGGTGTTCCGATTTGAAGCCGGCCATTTTTCGGACTGATCCTGGGTCTGGATGATGTTTGGATTGGGTTTCGTTTCAGGTCAAGCTTGCGCTGTTTCAGACGCTCTTGGCGAGCGCTGTTTTCGCATGCTTTCACCGGTGAGATCGATGCGATAGGCGTTGTGAACGAGGCGGTCGAGGATGGCATCGGCCAGAGTTGGGTTTGCAATGATCTCGTAAAGTGGCAGCTGACTGGTGACGATTGTCGATCGGCGTTCGTAGCGCTCTTCAATGATCTCAAGCACATCACGCCGCTGGTCATCATTGAGTTTTCCGGTTCCCAGTCATCAAGAATGAGAAGGTCGGTTTTGGCGAGTTGCTTGAGGATCCGGCCATAACGTCCGTCGCCTCTCGCGAGGGCAAGTGTTGCAAACAGCCGGGGAACGCGGTGATAGGCGACGGAGAAATCCTCTCGGCAAGCTTTGTGGCC
>NZ_JAMYLL010000159.1:0-681 GCF_040318045.1 Mesorhizobium sp. M1338
CTTTCATCCACGTTCGGGCGGGGAGATTTTCGTCACAGGCCGTCAGCGTTATTGCGGTGAGCCGGCCTATGTCGGGCGACAACCGGATGGCAGCCTGGCGCTGATTCCGATCTGGATGACGGAAGAGATCGCCCTGACGATGGCGGTTCGCGAGGCGCCCCGTTTTCCCCTTTCATGCCTGCGCGACCTGCGCCGCGAGGTCGATGCATGTCTACGTTTTCTGCAGAGCGACTCACGCCAGCCAGGAGACGACCATGCAGCGCAGGCAATGCCGAACCGACCAGCCAGACCTGTTTTCCAAGAAGGCTCCGCCATCGAGTCTTCCAGGCGAAGTCCGGGAACGCACCCTCCCGCTGATCGAGACCTTGCTGAGGGAAGCGGTGGTGAGCCAGACGGGACGGGAGGCAGATCATGAAGATCACCGCTGAACATCTCGCGCGCGGTGCCTATGTCTATGTCCGGCAGTCGACGGCCGATCAACTCGTCAACAATCCCGAGAGCCGGCGACGCCAATATGGCCTTGCCGAGCGAGCGCGGTCCCTTGGCTGGAAAGACGCCATCGTCATCGATGAAGATCTCGGTCGTTCAGGGTCTGGCATCAGCCGTCCGGGCTTTGAGAAGCTTCTGGCGGCGATCTGCGAAGGTCGGGTTGGTGCGGTCCTCGCCATTGAAGCCTCCCGG
>NZ_JAMYLL010000160.1:0-673 GCF_040318045.1 Mesorhizobium sp. M1338
CGATCCCTGTTCTGGCGATTGAGCCGCTCATGACCGGAGCAGGGTCTAGTGCCGATCCTGGCCTGGCATTGAGCGCCGAGGCTGCCGCTTACGTGATGTACACCTCCGGCTCGACCGGCCTTCCCAGGGGGGTTGTTGTTGCTCACCGTGCGGTCAACCGGCTCGTCATCAACAATGGCTATGCGCAGTTCAGCTCGAGTGATCGTGTGGCGTGGGTGGGCAATCCCGCGTTTGATATCAGTACCCTGGAAGTGTGGGCACCGCTGCTACACGGTTCAAGCCTGGTTGTGATTCCACAAATCGATGTGCTGCAGCCAGAGGTGCTGCGCCGTCTGGTTCAGCAGCATGGCATTACCGTCCTGCATCTGACAGCTGGGTTGTTCAGCCAGAGCGCTGATGATTTAGGCCCGGCGCTGGCAAGCTTGCGGTTGCTATTGGTCGGCGGTGATGCGGTTGATGTGGCGGCAGTAGCACGGGTCTTGAGGGGGAGCCGACCGCAGCATCTCTTGCACTGCTACGGTCCGACCGAGACGACGACCTTTGCGACAGTCTGCGAGATTACCGCGATTGATGAGACGTTTGGCCGGCTCCCGATCGGGCGTCCGATTGCGAACACGCGGTTGTATCTTCTGGACGGTCATGGCGCGCCCGTCCCGTTCGGGGCGGTGGGGGA
>NZ_JAMYLL010000161.1:0-660 GCF_040318045.1 Mesorhizobium sp. M1338
CCGCGGCTTCCGCCTTTGGCGACTGGAGGAAGAAAACCAACGCCGAACGCGCTTCGCTGCTGGAAGCATGGCATGGCCTGATGCTGACACATCTGGACGATCTGGCGCTGATCCTGACGACCGAACAGGGCAAGCCACTGGACGAGGCCAAAGGCGAGATCCGTTACGGCGCATCCTTCGTCAAATGGTTCGCCGAGGAAGCGCGCCGCATCAATGGCCACACCATCCCCTCGCCTACGCCCGACCGTCGCATCATCGTGCTGAAAGAACCGGTTGGCGTTTGCGGCATCATCACGCCGTGGAACTTCCCCAACGCGATGATCACCCGCAAGGTCGCGCCGGCGCTGGCCGCCGGCTGCACGGTGGTCATCAAGCCGTCCGAGTTCACGCCCTATTCGGCGCTGGCGCTCGGTGTGCTCGCCGAACGGGCGGGCATTCCCGCCGGCGTCATCAACATCGTCACCGGCATGCCAGCCGAGATCGGCAACGAGATCATGGCAAACGAGACCGTTCGCAAGATCTCCTTCACCGGCTCGACGCGGGTCGGTTCGCTGCTGATGCGCGGCGCGGCCGAAAGCGTGAAGCGGCTGAGCCTCGAACTCGGCGGCAACGCCCCCTTCATCGTCTTCGACGACGCCGATCTCGATCTCGCCATCGAGG
>NZ_JAMYLL010000162.1:0-621 GCF_040318045.1 Mesorhizobium sp. M1338
CCGCTTGCGATCCCGAGCCCCGCGCCCTTGGCCTGACCTCACGCCATCTCGCTTATGTGATCTACACCTCCGGCTCAACCGGAACCCCAAAGGGCGTCATGGTCGAGCACCACAACCTGGTCAATCTTACAGCATGGCATGTGCAAACGTTCTGTCGTCAACGAGAAACCTGCTGCGCACTCACGGCCGGAGTGGCATTCGATGCCAGCATTTGGGAGCTGTGGTCTGCATTATCCAATCGTAGCGCATTGCTGCTCTCGCCAAGAGCAGCAGCAGGAGATCCCCTGCTTCTACTGCAATGGTGGTGTGATCAATCGCTGGAGACCGCCTTTTTAGTCACGCCGCTGGCTACAACCGCGTTAGAAGACAAGCAAATAAATCCCACATTGGAGTATTTGCTTATTGGCGGTGATCGTCTCCAGCGTGTGCCTTCCCGGCTACCGTCGCCTCTCAAGTTAATAAACAACTATGGCCCGACGGAAGTTACCGTCGTGGCAACCTCGGGACGGCTCTTCAGTGACAACGTTGTGCCGCATATCGGGCGTCCGATTGCGAACACGCGGTTGTATCTTCTGGACGGTCATGGCGCGCCCGTCCCGTTCGGGGCGGTGGGGGAGCTTT
>NZ_JAMYLL010000163.1:0-595 GCF_040318045.1 Mesorhizobium sp. M1338
GGAGGCGCATCTCGATTTCCTGCGCCGCTATATGCCCTACCACCACGGCGTGCCAGGCGGGCGCTGGCTGACCATTCTGATGAACCGCATCAACCCGTCCCTGTTCTCGGCCGCTTTCAGTGCCTGGGTCCGCGAGACCTGGCCGGATAAGCCCGACTTCGTCGCCATCGACGGCAAGACCTCGCGCCGCAGCCACGACAGGAGCGCCGACAAGGCCCCACTGCACCTGGTCTCGGCCTTCGCCACCACCGCGCGCCTCGTACTTGGCCAGGAAGCCGTCACCGACAAGAGCAACGAGATCACCGCCATCCCCATCCTGCTGGAGCGACTGGGCAAGGATGACGGCCTCAAGGGCGCACTCGTCTCCATCGATGCCATCGCCACCAATGCCACCATCGCCACGGCAATCCGCGACGCCGGCGCCGACTACCTGCTCGCCGTCAAGGCCAACCAACCCACCATCAGGAGCGAGATCGAAGCCTATTTCGCCGACGCGCCCGCCGACAGACTCGATCACTCCACCGATCTCGGCAAGGCCCATGGCCGCATCGAGCAGCGCACCGTCACCGTCAGCGGCGAAACCGATTGGCTCTCC
>NZ_JAMYLL010000164.1:0-578 GCF_040318045.1 Mesorhizobium sp. M1338
GCCCGAACGTGGATGAAAGGCGTAACGGACAATCTTCTTTGCCTCGCCATCCTGATAACGGGCATTATGAGCCCAGTCCGCCGGGTACGGGCAAGACACATCTGGCGGTGGCTCTCGGGCGCGAGGCGATCCGGCAGAACCATAGCGTCCAGTTCGTCACGGCGGCCACGCTCGTGACGATGCTGGCCAAGGCCCATGACGACGGTTCACTCGAAAAGCAGCTGACGACCCTGTCGCGGCCGAAACTGTTGATCATCGACGAGCTCGGCTATCTCCCGTTCGAAGCCAATGCTGCGCATCTGTTCTTCCAGCTGGTGTCGCGGCGTTATGAGCGGGGATCGATCCTGATCACCTCCAACCGCTCCGTGGGCGAATGGGGCAGCGTGTTTGGCGATCCCGTGGTCGCGACCGCGATCCTTGATCGCCTGCTTCATCATTCGACAGTGATCACCATCCGCGGTGACAGCTACCGGCTTCGCGAAAAGCGTCGGTTGGGCCCGAGTTAAAAAGGCCGGCAGCCGCGCCCCCACCACACAACACCCACCAAGAATAGGGGGGGGGGAAAAAAAAAAAACGTT
>NZ_JAMYLL010000165.1:0-559 GCF_040318045.1 Mesorhizobium sp. M1338
CGGCTCACCCGCCAGCCGACGATCCTTCGCGCATAGGTGTCGATGACAAAGGCGACATAGACGAAGCCCGTCCAGGTCGCGACGTAGGTGAAGTCGGAGACCCACAGCATGTTCGGCGCCGGGGCATGGAACTGGCGATTGACGTGATCGAGAGGGCATGGTGCCGCCTTGTCGCTCACCGTGGTGCGGATCGGCTTGCCGATGCCTTCGAGGCCCATGGCCTTCATCAGGCGGGCAACCGTGCAGCGGGCGACATCGAAGCCCTCGCGTTGCAACTGCCGCCAGATCTTGCGAACGCCGTAGACGCGGAAGTTAGCCTCGAACACGCGTCGGACCTCATCCTTCAAAGCCTCATCCCGCTTCGCCCGAGCCGACAGCCGGGAGGGATCGATGCGCTTGGCGACATGGTCGTGGTAGGTCGACGGGGCGATCGGCAGCACCTTGCAGATCGGCTCGACCCCATGCGCCTCGCGGTGATCGTCGATGAACGCGATCATGGCTTGAACCGGCGGTCGAGCTCCGCCTGGGCAAAATACGCGGAAGCCTTGCGAAGGATCTC
>NZ_JAMYLL010000166.1:0-553 GCF_040318045.1 Mesorhizobium sp. M1338
GTGCCCATCTTATTCATCCGGTCTCGTCATATCGCGGTCACGAGGCGCTTGGCGTGCGTGTGCTGAAATCGGCGAAGGGCGCGACTGTGACCGATGCGTCCGGCCGGCAACTCGTAGACGGTTTCGCCGGGCTGTGGTGCGTCAACGCCGGCTATGGTCACGACAGTATCGTAGAGGCTGCAGCCCGGCAGATGCGTGAGCTTCCCTATGCCACTGCCTATTTCGACCTCGGCTCCGAGCCGGCCATCCGGCTCGCCTCGGAACTGGCCGAGCGCGCGCCAGGCGATCTCAATCATGTCTTCTTCACGCTTGGCGGGTCGGACGCCGTCGACAGCACGATCCGTTTCGTCCACTACTACTGGAATGCCAGGGGCGAGCCAAAGCGCGACCAGTTCATTTCCATCGAACAGGGTTATCACGGGTCGTCGGTGGTCGGCGCGGGCCTGACCGCCCTGCCCGCCTTTCACGCCGGTTTTGGCATTCCCTTTGAATGGCAGCACAAGATTCCTTCTCCCTATCCCTACCGCAACCCGGTGGGCGAGGACGGAAACGC
>NZ_JAMYLL010000167.1:0-546 GCF_040318045.1 Mesorhizobium sp. M1338
TCCGCTCAGCCTGCGCATGGTTGAGGACATGTTGGCGGCCCGCGGCATCATCGTCACGCATCAGACCATTCGAAGCTGGGCGGAGAAATTCGGGCGGCATTTCGCCCGGGAGATCAAGCGACGGTCAGCCGGCTGCCTGGGCGACAAATGGCATCTCGACGAATGTGTGGTGGCCATCAATGGCAAGAAGCAGTGGCTCTGGCGTGCCGTCGATCAGGACGGCTTCGTCCTCGAAGTGCTGGTGCAAAGCCGCCGAAATGCCAAGGCGGCAAAGCGTCTGATGCGCAAGTTGCTGAAGGCTCAAGGGCGGACACCACGGGTCATGATCACCGACAAGCTCCGGTCCTATGATGCCGCCAGGCGCGACCTCATGCCCGGTGTCGAACACCGGTCGCACACAGGCCTGAATAATCGAGCGGAAAATTCGCACCAGCCGACCCGACGACGCGAAAGGACCATGAAACGCTTCAAGTCGGCACGCCAGCTTCAGCGGTTCGTTTCCATCCATGATCCGATTGCCAACCTGTTCCACTTTCCCCGCAATGC
>NZ_JAMYLL010000168.1:0-544 GCF_040318045.1 Mesorhizobium sp. M1338
GGAAGACGCAGTCGGCATGGAGGCTCGTGCCATTGGGGACGCCGCTGCGCAGACCGCGGCACAAGCTCATGGCCACGCAGGAGAGCAGGGACCCATCTCTCGAGCTCAACAAGTCGCGCCAGCGCCGTTTGAACGGCACTTGGGCAAGAAGCGCGAGGCCCAGGACGGACTGACGAGTACACTTGACAGGAGCAACCTCGTGAACAGCGGGGGCGTCATCATAAACAATGAACATTCCACAGCGCTGTTGAGACCGGCGAAGAGGCAGAGGACTGATAATCCGCAAAGCCGCGCCATGGGGCGGCAACTGAGCGAAGCAACCACGACGTCCATCAGCCAAGCCTCCGATCAAGCCCGAGCGGACCTAGTGGCTTCCTTCAGAAGCAGGGAGCGCTCCGACGCGGGGCGTTGAGCTCCATGGCTGGGGTCAAGCAGAACAGCTCTCTTGACGACAGAGGCGCTGATGCGATCTCCGGACCGGTAGCTCTCGCCGTAATTGATCAGGCTGGTACTGTTGGAAGGCTTGATCAGCCTCGTCACCCCA
>NZ_JAMYLL010000169.1:0-540 GCF_040318045.1 Mesorhizobium sp. M1338
TGCTCGTTCTGTGCCGCCGGCGGTGCAGCCAGATCCTCCAATAGGGGTCTCCGGTCGCGACAAGGGTCCTCTCTATTCCAACGATGCGACCATTGTCGAAGGGCTGAGGTCAGCATTGGAGAGCACGGTCAAGCGCCATGTAAATTCTCTTCTCGGCTTTGGTCGTTGGCTCTTTGATAATAACAGGCCGGGATTTGCTGCTCGGCTTCACGAGGAGTCGCTGGATCCGGATCTCAAGGAGTACGAGAGCAAGAGTGGCTCCTCGGACGTGGCTAGAGCAGTGGGTCATCTCAAGACGTGGGCGGGCGGAGCGCCAGTGCTGGACCGCGCCGCTGTCCTGAATAATCCCGACCCTGCCGACGCCGCGCTCATCAGAGATTACACAGCGGCTCCCATCAAAGAGTACAAGGCAGCGCCGACCGGGCCGAATCCCGCTACCATTCAGACCTATGGATCTGCTCCTAGACGTTTCAGTGAATACCTGGTTGAAAACAAAAAGCCGGGGATTGCGGCTCGGCTTCACGAGGGGTCGCTGGATGA
>NZ_JAMYLL010000170.1:0-524 GCF_040318045.1 Mesorhizobium sp. M1338
GGGGGTTCTCCAGAAATGCGATCAAGAGATTGAACTCACATGCGGTAAGCTTGACCTCGCCACGCTCCGCACAGATCAGTCGCCGCTGCTTCACGCTGAGCTTCCAGGCCCCAAAGCGAAATGAGCGCTGCTCTCTGGTTCGCGGACTAGAAATGCGCTGGCGTAGCGCTACTCGAATGCGGGCCAAGAATTCGCGCATCCCGAAAGGCTTGGGAATGAAATCGGTTGCGCCGAGCTCCAGTGCAACCACTTTTTCCGCCTCATCAAGCCGGTCGCCGCTGATCACTATGATAGGAACATCCGATTTTGTCGCCAGATTGCGGACGATCGCAAGTCCATCCTCCCGGCCTAGGTTAAGGTCAACAACCACGAGATCGACTGGCTCACGTGAAAGAACATAGTCAAACTGCTTGCTATCGTGGACTGCGGTTACCTTCAGGGCATGCATCGTGAGATACTCGGCGATGAGGCGCCGCATTGCGGCATCATCGTCAATGACAAGAACATGTTTCAACGGCACACCT
>NZ_JAMYLL010000171.1:0-505 GCF_040318045.1 Mesorhizobium sp. M1338
TCACTCTTCGAAGTCCTGAGTGACAAGTGTTTTCTCGTCAAAGGTTCGATGATCTATGGCGACATCGCCGATCTTTCCCAGATAAACAGTTGGAATGGTGGCGTCGCTGGTGGTCTGTGAGTGACAAGCCGGTCACCATTTATGTCGCGAGCGTGTTCGAGAAGCCGCATTCGCGGACCGTGCTGACCACCAAAGATAAGGCCAAAGCCCTGGCAGCCGTCGCGGGGCCTGGCGAGCGCCCTCTTCCTGCGGCTTGCACAAGATCGCGCCCTGCACGTGACCTGAGTTTCGCTGGTGTTGCCCCACCGAATGAAGGGTTTAGCTGTCGGGGGCGGCGCGCTTTCCACATTGCGCTGTACCCGCCCCCGACAGCGCCTCCCAGTCTGGGCCTAAGCGGCCATGTCGAGGATCTTTATGCCATGGCGCTGCATGGCCGCGCCGATTTTGGCGAAATCGGGCTGCGTCAGCGGCTCGACGGTACCGATGTCGCGGAAGAAGGCAGTCA